>JAFLTL010000040.1 GCA_022510505.1 Muribaculaceae bacterium
TGAAAGATGCTGCATCATCGGCAATTTATGGTAGCCGCGCTGCATTCGGTGTGATTCTGGTCACAACCAAGCAGGGTAGTGTTCAAAGCCGTGTGAACGTCAACTATTCCAATAACTTCGGATGGAGCCGTGCAACTGTGCTTCCTGAGTTCGCAAGCACGGTAGATGTTCTTGAAATGGGTCTTGCTGATGCCAATACAACCGGTGAGGTGTTTGGTATGAACTATGCCGATGTACTTCCTTATGCACGTTTATGGCAGCAGCAGCATAACGGTAAGCCTTACAAGGATTTCGTTGAACTTAAGCCTTATCAGAACGAAGCAAATGTTGGTGACTATGCAATCGTGAACAACGTTTGGCTGCGTTATGCCGATTGGAATGTTGGTGATGTGATGTTCAGCAAGCATGCATTCTCACAGAAACACAACGTTTCTATTGATGGAAATAACGGTAAGACCAATTACCGTTTGTCATTCAGCTATGACGATCGTGAAAGTCTACTCAAAGTAGTCCCCGACAAGCTGAAACGTTACACTGCGAACGCTACTATCGATACACAGATTTTCCCATGGTTTAAAGCCGGAACACGTCTTGCATTCTCACAGCGTGATTTTGAAGGGGTACCCCTTTATTTCGGCTCTTACAGTATGTATCAGTACACATGGCGTTGGCCGGCATTCTTCAATACTTACGGTTATACAGTTGATCCCGACTCAGGTGATAGGACATACGTACGCACCGAGCTTGCTCGTCGTTATCTGATGAATCCCAGAACCAACACCAATTCTAAATTCTCGGGACAAGCTTACTTCCTTGCAAATCTTGGCAAATACATAAACCTGCAAGGTGACTTCACATATTCGATTATGAACGGAAGCAGTAATCAGTCGGGTATACCTGCTTATATGTGGAATACCTGGACGACTACTCCTTTCGTGTCTTTCACCAATTATACTGATACCAACTCATATGTTGGCGTTGGAAACACTCGCGATACCAACTGGACGGCAAACGTATTCGCCACCTTCGACAAGACCTTTAATGAGAAACACAACCTGAAGGTTATGGTTGGTTGGACTGCAGAACGTGAAGCTTACAATTATACATACGCTGAAAGAACAGGTGTTATCGATCCTTCGATGCCAAACTTGAATCTAACAGCCGGTGATACCTATTCCGTATCAGCAAACACATGGAAACGTGCCACAACCGGTTTCTTCGGTCGTATCAACTATAGCTACAATGATATTTGGTTGTTGGAAGCCAACGGTCGTTATGACGGTTCATCCCGTTTCCCCTCTAATGACCAATGGGCATTCTTCCCTTCAGCATCAGCCGGTTATCGTTTCTCTCAGGAAAACTATTTCGAGGAACTCCGCAACTCATGGTGGAACAACGGTAAAATCCGTTTCAGCTATGGTCAAGTCGGTAACGAAGCCGTCGGTTCCAACCGTTTCCTCTCGACAGTGTCACGCACAACTGTCGGATGGTTAAATGCAGGTGGCAATAACCAACTGACTTCTTTCACTGCTCCCACAGCTGTTAGTTCATCACTAACATGGGAACGCATCGAAACAATCGATGCAGGTATCGATTTGGGATTCCTTAATAACTCTTTGAATTTCGGTTTTGACTGGTACCAGCGTGACACGAAAGACATGTTGGCTCCCGGTGTAACTCTTCCCGGAGTATTCGGTGCAACAACTCCTTACCAGAATGCCGGTTCATTACGTACACGCGGTTGGGAATTCTCAGTTATGTGGAACCATCGTTTCGGCGATGTAAATGTTTATGCGAATTTCATGCTCTCAGACTCCCAGACGAAGATTACAAAATGGAACAACCCGTCGGGACAGATCTACACATATCTCCCTGCTAGCGGAAATTACACCGAAGGACAAAACTTTGGTGATATCTGGGGCTTTGAGACTGACCGTTACTTCACTGTTGACGATTTCACATGGGACACAGCCGACGGCAAATGGCAGAGCGGTGCAACTGCAACAGGTTATGCGAATGGTGTTCCCAGTCAAGCTGCTCTTGAAGGATCTCCCTTCTTCTTCGGCCCTGGTGACGTGAAGTTCAAAGACTTGAACGGTGATGGCGTTATTAACGGTGGTAAAGGTACTGTTGATGACCATGGTGACTTGAAAGTTATCGGTAACGCACTTCCTCGCTACGAATATTCGTTCCGTGTTGGTGGTGACTGGAAAGGTTTCGATCTTGACGTATTCTTCCAAGGGGTTGGAAAACGTAACATGTGGGCAACAGGTTCTACCATCATTCTTCAAGGTAACTCCAATATCGCAGTCTATTCAAATCAGCTTAGCTACAACGAGACTGTTTACGAAGGACGTGCTCTTATGAGTCATAATATAGATCAAAGCAATATGTATCCCCGTTTGTTCTCAGGATCAACAGGAGCAGGTGGTACTATCCAAAACATCGGTTATGGTCGCTATAATTACTATCCTCAGAGCCGTTATCTTCTCAATCTCGCCTATCTGCGTGTAAAGAACCTGACTATAGGTTATACTTTGCCTCGTAGCTTGACCGAGAAAGCCTTGATTAAGAAAGCTCGTCTATACTTCAGTGCCGACAATCTGGGATTCATCTACGCTCCGGCAAGAAAGTATCAGCTCGACCCCGAAATGACCACATCCTTTACCAACTCGGGCAGTAACACCACAGCTGCAACCCAGATTGGTTTCAATGACTCTCTCGGAGGATATGGACGTACAACTCCTATTTCGGCTACCTATTCATTCGGTATTCAGGTAACATTCTAACCTCTCTAAACATTAAATTATAACATGAAAAAGATATTATTATTGGGATCGGTTGCCGTTGTTGCAGTTTTAAGCAGCTGCGACAGCTTTCTCGATGACAACCGTTATCCTGAATCAACAATAGCCGTCAATAAAGATTTCTGGAGTAAGGAAATTAATGTTACTCAAGAAGTTAATAACTTCTATGGTGATTATAGCGGTTACGGTATGTCAACCTGGTATGTCAGTGCCAGTGGAGGATATCTGAGTGATGACCAAGGTGGTGCACGTATAGACATGGCCAACTGGATTAACACCTATGTTCCGGCATCATCTACTAACTGGACCGCACCCTACATTCAGATTCGTAACGCTAACAATATTATTGAGGGTGTTTCCTCAGGTTCTCTTGCAGGAACAAAGGTAGGTGACGACTTCATTGCTAAGGCTCGTCTACATCGTGCACGCCAGTATTTCCTCCTGGTAAAGCGTTACGGTGATGTGCCTTTGATTACTAAGGTTCTGGATCCGACCGATGACGCCGAGCTCTATGGCCCACGCACTTCACGTGACGTTGTTATGGACTTCGTTCTTGAAGATCTCAACTTTGCAGTTGCCAACATCACTACTCAGAAATCGGCTACTTCATTCTCAAGTGACCTTGCAAATGCTATAAAGAATGAAGTTTGTCTGTTTGAAGGAACCTATGCCAAATATCAGCAAGGGAATAGCGCCCGTGCACAGGCCTATCTTCAAGCTGCTGTAGAGGCTGGTGAAGCAATTATTGCACGATATCCGGTTAATACAAAACCTGAGGCTTATTGGGCATTATATAATACCCTTAACACAGCACTTGCAAGTAATCCCGAAGTGATTTTTGCCAAGCTCTATAATCAGGGTGTTATGATGCATTCAACTTCTGACTACTCAAATGCAACCGACGGTGTTTCGGGCCCGACAAAGGATTTGTTCGACAGTTTCCTTTTCCTTGATGGAAAGCCTTTGGCATCAACATCAATGGATACTACCGACGAAGGTGTTCTCGAAGGAAATGCACAAGATGGTTACAGCATCAATATTTCTAACCTTCTTGCTGTTCGTGACCAACGTTTGAGCTACATTACTTACGACCACCTTTTCTTTGACGAAATGCAATGGTCGGCTCAGAATAGTTCTCCTATGCAGTCAGCCACAGGTTATGGCGTGAAAAAGTTCAATAACTACGGTATGACTCAGAGCCAGCTGCAAACCGGTGGACAAAACTTCATTAGCTGTCCCGTTTATGCTGTTAACCGTGTGATGCTTTCAACAGCTGAAGCTAAAGCTGAACTTGGAACCCTCACCGATGCCGATGTAAATGCTTATCTTAATCCACTGTTCAAACGTGCAGGACTGCCTGACCAGACTGTTAACGGAATGAGCACCATAAATGACCCGGCTAATAATATGGGAGTGTCATCTCTTATTTGGGAAATCCGTCGCTGCCGTCGTTGCGAACTAGTTTATGACGACGCTCTCCGTTACTGGGACCTCATCCGATGGAAACAACTGGACAAGCTTGTTGTAACCACAAATCCTAATGTCAATCTTGGCGCTAACATTACACCGTGGCTTAATGCATTGGATGCCAATGGTAATCCGAATACACGTTCCAACGTGAACGGTTATATCAATGTGGATGTCAATAATCGTGGTTACAGGCAGTCCTTTGAAGAGAAACAGTATTTCTATCCGGTTCCTAACGACCAGATCGGTTTGAATACTAGTCTCAATCAAAATCCAGGTTGGTAATCAGCCGGAAAATATTAATTTTGAGTGGGCGTCTATAAGGACGTCCACTTTTTTACTTAAGTTACCCCTATAATGAAAAACATGAACTTTAGGAATATCCTTTTAGATTTGTCATTATTCTTACCTATTGCCTTAAATGCAGGTGTTGTCACCGGAAGAGTGACGGATACAAACGGAAACGGGTTATCAGGCATACCAATATCTGACGGGAGAGAGATTGTATTGACCGACTCTGAAGGACGTTATATCTTGGAAACTGATAAAAGGATGGGATATGTCTTCGTTATTACTCCGTCAGGTTATGAGCCGGCCCATTCCCACGCAAATCTCCCCGATTTCTGGAATCTTATCACAACTCCAGTGGATGAAAATGATATTATTGACTTCATTTTGACTCCGACTGATGATTCTAAGTTTGCATTTCTTGGATTAGCTGATAACCAGCTTAGTAATCGTAGCGGTGAAGTGAATTGTTTCAAGTCCACTACTATTCCTGATGTAAACGTTACAATCGACTCATTGAGGAAAGAGGGTTACAATCCTTTTGTCATTATGCTTGGCGATCAAGCTCATGACTGCTATTGGAAAAAAAATAGGTATGGCTTGCAAGAAGCTTATTCTGATCTCGAAGCCATTAATTCCAGAATCTATAATGTTATTGGAAATCATGATCACGATCCTTCAGGATGGAATGATTATGAAGCGACATGGGAATGGAGAAGGAATATCGGTCCTACCTATTATTCTTTTAATAAAGGTGGAGTTCACTTTGTGGTCCTTGATGATATCGAGATTGTTGATGGAAGTCCTGAAAAGAGTAAGGATGGAGAATGTGTCTATACACATCACTTGTCGTCAGACCAACTTGAATGGCTTAAAAAAGATTTGTCATTAGTTGACAAGTCCAACCCTTTGCTTATTGCACTACATGCACCATTATATGCTGCTCCAGGAGCGAATACCACTTACCGTGTAACAAACGGAGAGGAACTTGTTGATCTGATAAAGGATTTTGACTGTGTAGAAGTAATTTCAGGACATACCCATGTCAGTTACGGAGCGGAATCGGAAGATAAAAAGATTCATGAGACGAATTACGGCGCAGTTTGCGGTTCGTGGTGGTTGAATGCAAGAGTAGATTTAGGTAATGACAATAACATCTGCAGGGATGGTACACCTTCCGGTTATGCCATCTGGACCTATGACGACGGAAAGTTCTCAAATGTATACAAGGGAACCGGTCTTGATAGAAACCATCAGTTTCGGACATACGATTTGAATAATGTCACTATAGACAATGATCAAATCGCAGGAGAATTTCTTCCCGACAGGATGAAAGATAATGAGGTTTTGATCAATGTTTGGGGATATGGACCCGGATGGACCGTGGAAGCTTTTGAGAATGGAGAGAGTTTGAATGTAGAGAGAGTTAGATCAAAAGACCCACTTTTTCTTTTATCATGTCCTATGCCTTATCTCGAAAAAGGGTTTGAAATGATAGGAACGGTGAGACCTGTATATACAATGCACATGTTCAAAGTAAAAGCCTCTAAGCCTGATTCTACTATTGATGTAAAGGTTACTGATCGTGAAGGACGAGTATACTCGGAGAAAATGGTCAGGCCGAAAGCCTTTACATTAGATATGTAATTTAACTTTGGTAAAAATGAAGGGGCGTTGAATTTCAGCAGCCCCTTCTTTTGTGGTTACGTTGTTGGACTGTTAAGGGTTGTAAAGCTTTTGAATAGGGGTAATAACATAACAAGTTATAACACAATATTCTTTCTCAATACGATTTTCTTCGGAGACAATAGATAGACGGTTGGCATAGAGGTTATGACATATAAATCCTCGTCGTAGATTTTCATAGGTTCGTATCCTACGATCCAATTTTCGGGAAGAGACAGGGCGAAATCATTCCACAAATCCTTCTCTTCTCCCGAATATATTGCTACGATCTTCAGTTGCTCGGGGTTCAGTTCTTCGACAGTCTCTCCGTTGGTAAATCGTCCCAAAATATCGCGACAGTGGTCACAGTCGGGGTCGAAGAATATCAACAGAATATTTTTGTCGATAACAATTTGCGAAAGATTCATCTTTTTCCCTTCAATGGTTTCGAACTCGAAATCGGTTGTCAGGGAACCTACAGGATTCTTATTGGTGGCGTCAAGCTGATATTGAAGTCGAATCTTATCGTTTCGGTTTATCTCGGGCAACGACAATTCCTTGTTTAGAAACAACCGATAATATTCCTCATCATATAATGGTGATTCCGGCTCGAAAAGATATTTCTCGGCAAAAGCTATTACAAGATGAAGGTTTGAATTATTTACGTTGACCTGTTCAAGCAGCGAATCTATAGCAGCTGTAACGTCCGATTCCTCGGCATGGGGGAAAAGATTGACGAAATCGGCAAAATATTGTTCAAATTCTTCAGCATCGCGATCGGCAATGGTTTTCTTGAAGTCGATACTCTGCCAATAGTTTCTCAAAAGGAAGCCGGCCCGTTGCGACGGTTGAGTTAATTCGACCGGTATGGCAGGATATTCAAACCCTAGCTTGGCATTCACGGTTGAAGGGATGAATGTCAGGATGCATAAAATTATCAATATGTGTTTCATGTTACAAAGATATATTGAATGGAGTGAAAACAGTAGTGAAAATTACCTAAAACAACGAAATTTTAAGCTGTATTTTTAACAAAAGAACACTTTTTGTAACAAAAAGATTGTTGTTAACATTGTTTAACACATAGTTAATAATATGATTATTAATGTTGTAATTGAATATTGCATATTTTTGTAACATTTTTGTGAAAAATAATTGTAAAAATATTTGGTGGGAATAAAACCCGGCTATATATTTGCAATGTGATTGTAACAACAACGTCACCGAAATTAAAACTGAAACTAAAAAACAAACCCTATAAAACTCTCGGTCATGAACTCCAAGAACTTCGAATCAAAGTTAGTAGCACTTCAGAGCAACCTGCTGAATTTCGCTTATCAGCTCACATCAAACCGTGACGACGCCTATGACCTTCTGCAGGACACTACCCTGAAGGCCTTGGACAACGAGGACAAGTATGTCGACAACGTGAACTTCAAGGGATGGGTGTTCACGATCATGCGCAACATCTTCATCAACAACTACCGCAAGGGAGTTCGTTCGGCAACGGTGATTGACCAGACCGAGGACCTGTATCATCTGAACCTTCCTCAGGAGAGCGGACTGGACACACCCGACGGTTCGGTAGCTGCACAGGAGATCACGGCAGCGATCGATTCGTTCAGCGACGAGTTCCGCATCCCGTTCTCGATGCACGTGGCCGGTTACAAGTATAACGAGATTGCCGAGCAGATGGGTTTGCCTCTTGGAACAGTGAAGAGCCGCATCTTCTTCGCCCGTCAGAGACTTCAGGAAATGCTCAGCGACTATAAGTGA
>JAFLTL010000041.1 GCA_022510505.1 Muribaculaceae bacterium
CGGTAGCTCAGCTGGATAGAGCATCTGCCTTCTAAGCAGACGGTCATGCGTTCGAGTCGCATCCGGATCACTTGATCTCATAGTTTTAGAGTTAACGCGATCTGTTATTGACAGTCGCGTTTTTTTATTTATCTTTGTAATTATAATTATATTGTAAATAAAAATATACGATATGAAAAAATTAACTTACCTTCTGATGCTTCTGTTGTCGACTGTCGCAATTTCTTGCTCTAGCGACGACGAGCCCGGTGACAATGAATTTGTCTATAATGGTGAAACAATATTAAATAATGCGATTGCAAAGCTTTACAAAGCTGATGGCGAGCCGGCCTACACCGCAACTAACACCACCGACATCTACGTTGCTTCAGCTTCCAGCTACGATGTCTCCTATAAATACATATGCAACCTTCTTGGCAATCCTAATTGGGACGGTAAGGATGTTACTGTTAAATTGGGAAAGAACGGACAGGACGGCACTTTGAAAATCGTTGGTCAATCTGACTCGCAGCTACAGCAGGGAATATATAACAAGATTATTGTTAACGTCAACGGATACACACCCTATACGCTTGAAATAATCACCGAACAACAGGCTGAAAACGGTCACTCGGGGGGAGGCGTAGTGAAATTATAAGTTAGTTGTATTCCGGATGACTCTATAGTTGTGAGTTCTTAACATCCTGAATGGATAGCAACAATAGAAAAAAGAACCCCATCGCAAGTTTCTTCCGTCTTTTGGTGGAAACTCGATGGGTTTTTACTTTTAGCGCCAGCGCTACAGCAACAATCATTGGCATATCATTGACTTTCGGAATCAATTCCTGCCGGGAAAGACAGCGGGTTAGAGGTGAACTGGAGAAATCAATGGTACAGGCATCGGAAAATCTTTTGGAACGACTTGAAGAAACTCACGAATGGGTTGAAATAATTCAACGCGAAAATCGACTTTATGAGTTGGCCGACAGTTTTTTGAAGGCTGATGGAGATATCCCTGATAGTGTCGTGACCGATTTTGTTAATTCAATACCCTATATTCGGCTGTCGGCTTTCGATCATGATTTTGAAAAGATTTTCCGAGGAAGTTACCAGTTATGGCAGCAATATAACAGTAACGATGATCTACGATACTACATCGCATCATGTTTTGACGGACTTAATGTAGTCGAAGAGACCTGTCAGGAAATGACCGATGAGATGTTGACTCAAATAGAGGAAATTAATAAGACTGATAATTTATTTCTCCTTCCTAAGAAGGATAGAATCAACTTGTTATTAAAGAGCCACCATTTCAGATTCTTCATGGCGGTAAGAGCTGTTAAAATGCAAATTGCAGCAAATATTCTTGAAGAGGTACAATCCGAATATGACACTTATGTGGTTCCTCTTGTAAGGGAAATACAAGAAAATTGAATGGTTAGTTATCTTCAGATAGAAAACCTTTCGAAGTCCTTTGGCGACCGACTTTTATTTTCCGATGTCACTTTCGGAGTGTATCAAGGTGATAAAATCGGGATAATAGCAGCTAACGGTACCGGCAAGACCACTTTCCTCAATATAATTGCTGGCGATGAGGACTACGACACGGGAAGAATTGTTGCAACCAATAATCTGAGGATAGGTTATCTTCCACAATTGCCGCCAGCTAAACCGGGTATTACGGCAATTGAATATATAACTGATGGAATTGACAATTTGGCCGACGACTACTCGATTCATGACAACGGATTGAAACTGTTGACTCAGTTCGGAATCGCTGACCCGGCAATGTTGACCCATGAAATGTCTGGTGGCCAGTTGAAGCGTGTCGCGCTGGCAAAGGTTTTAGCACAGAATCCTGATCTGATAATTCTTGATGAGCCAACTAACCATCTGGATATCGAGATGGTAGAATGGCTCGAAAATTATCTTGCCAAACAAAAGATTACTTTTTTAATGGTTACCCACGACCGTTATTTCCTTGACAAGTCTTGTAACAAAATTTTGGAAATAGACCGTGGTAATTTTTTCTTTTATGAAGGAAACTATGATTATTATCTCGAAAAACGTCAGCAACGCTACGATGCGTTGACTGCCGAGTTACAGAAAGTTAAGAATCTTCTGAGAACCGAATTGGAATGGATGCGACGTCAACCCCAGGCTCGTGGTTCAAAGGCCAAATATCGAATAGATAATTTTTATCAACTTGAAGAAAGAAGTCATGTCAATCTTTCTCAAAAGCAGGTGACCCTTGGAAACGGGGGAGGATATATCGGTTCTAAAATTTTTGAAGCGAAAAACGTCTTCAAATCTTTTGGTGACCTTAAGATTCTCGAAAACTTCAGTTATACTTTTGCTCGACATGAGAAGTTGGGTATTGTGGGCAAAAATGGTGTTGGAAAAAGCACTTTCATTAAACTTTTATTGGGAGTGATAAAGCCCGATTCGGGATCTTTTGATTTAGGAACCACGTTGAAATTGGGTTATTACAGTCAAGACGGAATGGTTGATTTCGATGAAAAAAAGAAGGTGATCGATGCAATCAGGGAGATTGCCGAAGAGGTAAGAATTGATGACAGGACTACTCTTTCAGCCCCTCAGTTTCTTTCTCGTTTCCTTTTTACACCTGAGACCCAGCAAAAGTACGTAGCCAAACTGAGCGGAGGAGAACGCCGACGGCTATATCTGGCCACCGTTCTGATGAAAAATCCTAATTTTCTGATCCTCGACGAGCCAACAAATGACCTCGACATTATGACTCTTACAATTCTGGAGGATTATCTTGTGAATTTCAAAGGATGCGTGATAGTCGTTAGCCATGACAGGTTCTTTCTTGATCGAATCGTGGACCATTTATTCGTTTTTGAAGGAAATGCTTCTGTAAAAGATTTCCCCGGCAATTACTCGCAATATAGAGAATCTGTAAAGGAAAGGGAGGCTTATAATCTAACGGAAGTCAAGTTCAAAGAACTTTATAATAAGGCCTCAAGATGGCAAGGGGAGGTGAAGCCCGTTAAACTGACCTATAAAGAACGCAAAGAGAAGGAGGAACTTGAAAAGAAACTCCCGTTGCTTGAGGAAGAGAAACGAGGGCTTGAACAACGAATGTCATCGGGGATTTTGGACCACACTTTACTTCTTGAAGCCGGAAACAGAATCAAGGAGTTGATAGAGGAAATTGACCTTGCTGAATTCCGTCTTCTCGAACTGATGGAAAGGGAATAATCCTCCATTTAAAATGTATAATATTTTCTGACTCGGCAGGCAAAATAGCACCCCAAAGAGGAGCAAATGAATATTATTGCTATATAGGATATCATAATGTTTCCCATTCCGACAAGTGGAGAAACTAAGGCACCAAATAGATATCCGCAAGTGCCAAGTATGGCTGATGCCGTCCCCGAATGACTTCTTCCTACGTCCATCCCCATGGCTGAAACAGAAGTGAAAATGAAACCTAAAAGATAGGCGATTACAAATGTTAGGATTTCATACGTTAGAAATGTGTCCCAGACGAAATAGAAAAATATCTGAACAAGAGAAACCAACATGATACCCATTGTGCCAATCATGCCACCATTGTTCAAGTTCTTGAGTTTCATGACTGAGGCCGATCCGGCTGCCATGCCAATTGCATTGGCTCCAAAGGTCAAGGAAAAATAAAATTCAGAAAAATGGAAATGCTCCTGAACTATGAAGGTTGATGATGAGATATAGGAAAACAAAATTCCATAGGTGAAAGAATAGATTAGGACGGAATATATGAAGACTTTGTTTTTGAGCAAGATACCGTAGGCGTTGAACAACGAAATTATTCTTCCCTGATGTCTCAAATTCAGTGGAAGAGATTCTTTTAAAGGGAGATTCATTGCAAGAAGTACTATCCCAACACAAAATAAAACAACAAAAATACCCTGCCAGCCAATTGCCTCGGCCACCATTCCTCCTGTAACGGGTGCAATGACAGGCATTATGCCGTTGATAGCACCTATTATGGCCATTATCGAGGCAAGATCTCGTCCTGTGTAATGATCGGTGGCAATTGATCTGGATATCACGATACCACCGGCCCCACCAAGGCCCTGAAGAAAGCGACAAAAATTGAAGAAGTTTATAGACTCAGAAAATATACAGGCAGCAGTCGATACCGAAAATATCGCAAGTGAACCAGCAACAACGCACTTTCGCCCATACTTGTCGCTTAAGGGTCCGAAGAAAACCTGTCCCACGGCCAAACCCAACAGACTTGTCGTTAGACCTAATTGTATCTTTGCCGGTACGGTGTGGAAAACTTCAGCCATTGATGGCATCGTTGGAAGATACATGTCAGTGATAAAGGGTCCGAATGCTGACAAAAGCCCAAGAAAAATAACCAGATATACCGAATAGCCTTTCGACAAATTGTTGTTCTTGATTCCCTGCATGATATCTTTTTATGTCTCGACAAAGATAATGTTTATTTCTTTATTGTTATATTTGCCAAAGAAGACGCATAATTCATTAACCAATAATAAAAATGGATCTCGGAAATCTCAATTTGAATGGCGGTTTGGTAAAGGTTATTCAATATATCCTTTCCTCTGGAAAAAGCCTGTTCTCACTCGATGAACTAAAATCTCTTGCAGGTAGTGATTTCAGCAGCATCCTGAATAAACTACACGATGCAAAGGCCCTGATTCCAACCAAAGATGGCGAGGTGCCCGATCTTGGAATTCTTAAGAACCTGCTCTCTCAGTTCGGAGGTGATAAACTCGGAGGATTACCTGACCTTGGTGGCCTCGGCAAACTCTTCAAATAATTTTACCGTAACCTTTAATCATTAGTAGGTTGTAAATATGTCCTAACATCGTCGTAATTTATGACATGTAGGGATATAGAGTGATACGTATGCTTTGCTGTCGTGATAAACCAAAACTGTAAGCTATAAACTATAAACTCTCCAAAACTTCTTCATGAATAATAAGCTGATCGCATTAACTACTGCGTGTTTGTTATCTCTATCTGTGAATGTTTCCGGTAAAAAAATAACAAGTCCAAGCGGAAATATTGTTGTTACAACTTCAGTTACTGACGTCGGTACACCGATTTATTCCATAACTCTGAATGGGCGCCCTGTCATCAATAATGCACCATTGGGACTTGTTGCCGATTTTGTAGACTTGTCTTCAGGACTCAAGGAAACAGGGTTCCAACGTGACGATGTTAAGCGGGAATATGTTCAAGATAAGATTAAGAAAAGTAATGTGGAGGTTAATGCAACTTCAGCAATAGTGACCTATGAAGGAGAAGATGGCAGGGTTTTGAATATCGAATGGCATGTGGCTGACGATGGTGTGGCCTATCGACTTGGGGTGCCGAAACAAAGCGAGCGCGGTTCCTTGCGAGTTCTCGAGGAAAAGAATTCTTTTGTTTTTCCCCAGGGTACTACCACATTTCTGACTTCTCAGTCTACTCCTATGATTGGTTGGAAAAGGACAAAACCAAGCTATGAGGAATATTATGTCGTTGATGCCCCAATGGATCTACCTTCTCAATTTGGTGAAGGTTATACATTTCCAGCGCTGTTCAAGACCCCCGATAATGTTTGGGCCCTTATAACCGAAACCGGTGTTGACGGTTATTATGCCGCGTCCCATTTAAGTGATTACAAGGATGGTAAGTATACGATAGCACTGCCAATGCCCGAAGAAAACAACGGAAACGGTTCGGCATCTCCAGCAGTCGCACTTCCTGGCTATACTCCCTGGAGAGTAATAGCAATAGGAGATGACCTCGCCCCGATTGTCGAGACAACATTGCCATGGGATCTCGTTGAGCCTCGATACACAACATCACGTCCCGGGCGTCCGGGAAAAGGAACATGGAGCTGGATTCTGTGGCAAGACGGAAGCATCAATCTTGAGGATCAGAAAATGTATGTCGATCTGGCCTCCGAAATGGGCTACGATAATGTGCTCGTCGATAATTGGTGGGATACTAATATCGGAGAAGAAGGAATTGAGGAACTCAACCAATATGCCAAAAGTAAAGGTGTCAATCTCTTGATCTGGTTCTCTTCGTCAGGCGACTGGAATGATATCGTGCAGGGACCAATCAACAGGATGAACCGACCGATTGTAAGGAAAAAGACAATGCAATGGTTAAAAAATAATGACATCCATGGCATAAAAGTCGACTTTTTCGGAGGAGATAAGCAGGAAACTATCCGCCTCTATGAAGATATACTAAGCGATGCCGCAGACTATGACATCGATGTTATTTTCCATGGCTGCACTCTGCCACGTGGTTGGGAAAGAATGTATCCTAATTTTGTTGGCGCCGAGGCTGTTCTTGCTTCGGAAAATATGATTTTCGATCAGGAATTCTGTGACCTTGAGGCACTGCAAACTACTCTCCATCCGTTTATACGTAATGCGACTGCCATTATGGAATATGGCGGGACTTTCCTCAATAAGCGAATGCACCGCGACAACAAACATGGAAACATTCGCCGCACATCCGATGCATTTCAACTTGCAACCGCAGTCCTGTTCCAAAATCCGGTTCAGAATTTCGCTCTTGCGCCCAATAATCTTGACGACGCTCCCATGGTCGCACTGGAATTCATGAAGGAGGTTCCAACGACGTGGGACGATATAAAATTCATCGACGGATATCCCGGGCAGTTTGTTGTGCTCGCTCGTCGACACAATGACAAATGGTATGTTGCCGGAGTCAGCAATCTCGATAAAACAGTAGAACTTGAGTTGAATCTACCGATGTTTGAAAAAGAGGAAACAGTTTCTATGATTAACGATGACCGAAATGGAGAACCGGTAAAGACCCGGTTCACTGTCAAGAATCCCGAAAAAGTAAAAGTGAAACTCAATCCCCTCTCAGGATTTATAATCATGAACTAATTGCTGTTAGTTATATAGAGACTTTTCTGAGCTAATTCCCTGTTTGTAATATACTCACGAAGGAAAAGTCATCCATTTTTCGGAAGCAGACCTTCCAACGATAACCTATAGTTTACATGTTAAGCAGCTGGAAGTTCCGTCATTTATCTTTTCCACAGATCTTAAACTATAAGCAAAATAGATCATTTTTACGGTTTTCAAATAAGGCGATAACTGATGAAGAATTTAGAATATATGGAGTTTAAGAAATAGATAAGAAAGTTCTATTTCAATTACTTGTAGATTATAAAAAGGAGGCATTCCAATTGATTGAAATGCCTCCTTTTATGTAGCGGGATCGAGAATTGAACTCGAGACCTCCGGGTTATGAATCCGACGCTCT
>JAFLTL010000042.1 GCA_022510505.1 Muribaculaceae bacterium
GAAACCGCAAGGAAAGAACACATGCCCAGGAAGTAGGCGAATATCATGTTGTCGACAAAAATCGACCTTATGAATATATTGAAATTCTCCATATTCTTTCAGTTCAGGGTTCCTGCAATTCTTTATTATAACTTCTCTGTACCCAAATGATGCAAGCTACCAGTATTAATGCCATCGGAGGCAAAATCATCATTCCGTTGTTGACATAGCCAGCTTCATACCAGCTTTCGGGGACAATCCGGGCACCCCACAACGTTCCGTTTCCCAGCAATTCCCTGAAGAAACCAACGATTATCAGGATAATCGAGTAGCCGATACCGTTGCCGATGCCATCGAGAAATGCCGGCCATGGTCTATTGCTCATAGCAAATGCCTCCAACCGTCCCATCAGAATGCAGTTTGTTATTATGAGTCCAATGAATACCGACAGTTGCTTCGATACATCGTAGGCGAAAGCCTTCAGCATCTCGTTCACTACCACAACCAAACCGGCAACAACGACCAGTTGGACAATTATTCTTATGTTGGTGGGAATAGTATTTCTCAACAGAGAGATGATCACATTACTGAAAGCCAGCACAACTATAACCGACAGTCCCATCACCACCGCCGGCTCAAGCTTGGTAGTGACAGCCAGAACCGAACAGATGCCTAGAATCTGGACAACGACCGGGTTATCTTTAGCAAATGGATTAAAGAACACCATTGAATTTTTCATCTTTTCAGCCATGGTCATTCTTTATTTGATTGTGAAAGTTTTATCAGATACTCTTTATATTGGCTCAGACCGTTGTCAAGCATCGCCGCAACACCTTTGCTGGTGATTGTGCCGCCAGTCACTGCGTCAACGTAGTCCTCCCCTGCCTGAGGCTTCAACCCTTTCTTAAGCACATTCACCGGGAGGAACTTTCCGTTCTTGATCATAGTTTTCTCACGGAACTGATTCGAGAACTGGGGCTTTTCAATCTCAGCACCCAAACCGGGAGTCTCGCCTTCGTGATCGAAATAAGCGCCGTAAATGGTCGATCCATCGCTGTTAAACGAGACATATCCCCAAATCGGACCCCATAATCCCGAACCATATACCGGGATTATATATTTCCGGGAGCCGTCTATGGTAGCCACATAAACCGGAAGTTCCCGGTCCTCGATCTTTTTTCTGTTCTCCTCCTTAATGCTGATATCAAACGCGTCGTTGCCGATGCTGTCACCACTGACATTGACAACCAACTGTCCGGTAACAACCTTCTCAAAAGTCAGGGCCAGTTCATTCTTCGGCGATGTTATTCTGACAGAGGAAAGTATCTGACGCATCTTTTCGGCGTTTTCGTTAGCTTGCTGACGACCCCGCAATCCCATGGTTGTAAAAGCCAATCCCGTGCCCACAATGGCCACAAGCAAAGTCACGTAAATGACAGTATATAGGTTGCTTTGTTTATTGATTTTCATAACATCGTCTATTAATTTGCAACCGCTTTAAGTCTCTTTTTCCTCCGTGCCACATTAGACTGAACTACACAGTAGTCAATCAACGGTGCCAATGCATTCATCAGCAACACAGCAAGCATTGCACCCTCGGGATAGCCGTTGTTATAGGTCCTGATCAGAATCGCAATCGCTCCAACCAGAAAACCGTAGATCCATTTCCCGGCTTCGGTCCTCGATGCCGTGACGGGATCTGTAGCCATATAAACGATGGCAAACGCAAACCCTCCCAGGAACAACTGGTCGAAAGGATTAATATAGGAAATAGGGTAAAGTGGCGTTGCACAAACATGGGCCAAAGCGGCCATTCCCAGACCACCAGCCACTGCCGACAACATTATCTTCCAGCTCGCCATACCTGTTGCGAGCAATATCACCGCCCCGATGCAAATACACAAAGTCGATGTCTCACCGAACGAACCCGGTATAAGACCGAGAAATATGTCCCACGTGCTAACAGTTCCTCCGGCGACATTCGTTATCTGGTCTAATCCTCCCCCTTCAACCGTCGAAGTCGCCAACTGTCCAAGTGGAGTCGCTGTGGTGAAAGTGTCGGGAACAGTTCCTCCGATACCACATATTGGCTGTGTCGACACAAACACCCTGTCACCACTCATGTGGGCCGGATAGGCAAAGAACAGGAACGCTCTTGTCACCAAGGCCACGTTAAACACATTGTAACCGGTTCCACCGAACACTTCCTTGACAAATATCACAGAGAAAGCCGTTGCTACAGCCAGCATCCACAGCGGTGTCTCAATCGGGCAAATCAACGGGATCAGCAAACCGGTAACCAGGAATCCCTCCTGAATCTCCTCATGCCTGAGTTGAGCTGCAATAAATTCAATACCTAATCCTACGACATAGGCCACAACAATTCTCGGGAGCACCGCAAGAAAACCGTATAAAACTATTTCCCAAAACGGGAAAGTATTGCTGCCACAGGCTAGCCAATGCTGATAACCTGTGTTATAGATTCCGAACAAAAGACATGGCAACAGAGCAACGACAACTGTAATCATGGCTCTCTTCGAGTCCATGCTGTCATGTATTTGCGAGCCCGAGGCCGACGTTGTGTTGGGTGTGAACAGGAATGTTTCCATTCCGTCATACACACTCTTGAGCGAACTCAGTCGACCGCCTTCCTCAAAATGAGGTCGGGCCTTGTCAAGCATTTTTCTTAAAGCTTTCATCTCATTCGCCTTTTCCAATTTCCTTAATCATGTAATCCAAACCTTCGCGAACTATTTTTTGAAGTTCCAGCTTGGATGTATCCACGAATTCAGCCGCTGAAAAATCGGCCGGAGTCACCTCATATATACCGAGATTCTCCATTTTCTCTATGTCTCTCGACAAAATTGCCTTTATCAGATATTCTCCCATGATGTCCATCGGCAAGACCTTATCATATTCTCCCGACATAATCATGGAACGTCGACCGCCGTTCAAACGGGCATCGGGTGAGAACTTCTTCTTTCTGAGGAAGAACGACGGGAAAGAACGATTCACACTGATTTTGGAGGGATTCATCGAAGCCCATCCCATGAATTCGTCGCGGTGTGAACCTTCAGGAATGACCGTTACCTGACGGTATGGATACCTCAGATAACCATCCTTTCCAACATTTATTCCCGTGAACACATTACCCGATATGACGCGGTCATCATCTTCATGCTTCAAGCCGCTAACTGCCAATAATTCCGATATCTTGACTCCAGCGGGAGCCCAAACATTGCATGGAGTATTTACCTCACTTCCAGTCACTGCAACCGGAAAACTCCAATCTACTTCTTTTCCTTGGACAGTCTGACCGATTCTTCCAACAGTGACAATGTCGGTAAGCCAAACTGTCTCTCCTTTATTTACCGGGGAAATGTTGGCAGCCAAAACCGAAGGCAAAGAGGCAGGATAATCTCCCTCTATTGCAACTTCCTCTGCGTCATTCAATTCCGGGAAAGACTCCTTGCTGTCAAATCCTATATAAACCTTTCCGTCGGTAATTTTTTTGAGAGCATCGACACCGGCCTGAAGGTTTTCAATACCGAATCTTTCCCGACATTCCTTCATTCCACTTGCCAACGGAGCCGCATCCCAAGCCGTGATGAAGATGTCGCGGGGGACCGATGAACTTGAAGGAACAATATCAAAGGGTAAACGACGGATCATCGTCCATAAACCCGCTTCTATGATTCTTTCACAAATTTTCTTGCGATCACCGGCAATAACCGAGGGGTTCTTCGGCAAATCAACAGAATCTTCCGATACCTCAATGGTCACCCTGAGCAACTTTCTTTTTTCTCCGCGAACTATTTCTTTTATTGTGCCGTTCACCGGGGAAACAACTTTAAGCAACTCATCGGTTTTATCATGCCACAAAGCCTCACCTTTGACAACCTTTTCACCTTCCTTCTTCTCAAGCTTGGGAATCATTCCGGGAAAGTCATCGGGCGTCATGGCGACCAGCCGCGCATCGATGTTCTTATATTGCATTCCGGGTTCTACGCCTCCTTTTAATTCGAGACGAAGTCCCTTCTTTATTTTCAAAGACTTATGTATCAATTCGAAACGTGATAATGGGTAATATAGATTTAAGAACGGGAGGCATATAGTACCCCTCGACATGCAAAGTTAAAAAAAATAATCATACTCGATTAGTTTATATTTTTTAGTTTACAGTTTACGATTGCTTATCTTAAATTCTTCAAGTTTTTCAAGTCTTCAAGAATCTCTAACGACTTTATAACTTGATAACTGAACGACATGATGACTTGACAACGTACCAACACCGGTTTAAAAAAATTGCAATTTGTTTTTTTGGATTAAAAAGAGATATTATTTTTGCACCGCTATTCGGTGACCCCGTTTGTAAAGGGGACTTAATAGGGAATGGGGTGAAAATCCCCAACAGTCCCGCTGCGGTAATTTCCTTATTGATCTGCGGCTCACTCCTTCAAGGAGATGAACAACCACTGGTCCTCAATGAAAGAGGCCCGGGAAGGTGCCGACAAGATTGGAATAAGTCCGAAGACCTGCCGAAAAAAGCATGTGTGCCACCATAACATAGGCACATCAACTGACTTCTTCGAGGATGAGAAATCGGGCTAAATCAAATAGACACGTGGCATTGACTGCAATATTTTTTGCAGTCACTAATACTTTGTGCCAGGTCGAAGCCCAGACTACGACCAGGGACACGCTTAGCTACAAGCTTGAAGAAACTGTCATTACAGCGGTAAAACCTGTGGAAAGCGTCAAGTCGGCCTCCCCGATATTCAAAATTGACGAAGCTTCAATTCTGAGAACCGGTATAACCGACATATCCGATGCAATCCACCGTCTCCCCGGTGTGACCTTGAAGGACTACGGTGGTGCGGGCGGACTGAAAACTGTGTCGGTACGTGGTCTTGGAGCCGCCCACACAGTTGTGACCTACGATGGTCTGCCATTATCGGATGCTCAGAGCGGAGCCATCGATCTTTCAAGGTATTCGGTCGACAACCTCGGGTCTCTTTCCCTCGTTATAGGTGACAATGACGACATCTTTATTCCTGTAAAGACAGCGACCGCCCCGGCCACATTAAACCTAATCACCCCGAGTGAACTGCAACACAGGAACACCGAACTGGTCACTCAATTTAAAGTCGGTTCCTTCGGTTATCTCAGCCCGTTCCTTCGATGGAATCAGAAACTTAGTGAACGCTGGATTATCGGGTTCACCGGCGATTTCATCCACACAAAAAACGATTATCCCTTCAAACTGATTAATGGCGACGTCACGACGACCGAACATCGCGACAACAGCCGAATGAATTCGGGTCACGTCGAGGGGAGTCTTCGTTGGTCAAACAACCGAAATTCCACCGTCACAGCCAAAGTCTATTACTACGACAACGACCGCAAACTGCCCGGTCCTGTAATCTATTATAATGTAAAGGCCAGCAAAGAACAGCTACACGAGAAGAACGCATTCGGCCAGGCCGTATATGAAGGCCGTTTCAACGAGCAGTGGCAACTCCGTGTAGCAGGCAAATTCAACTGGTCGGCGTCGCTTTACACCGACTATGGAGCGCGTCAAGGCGAAAATTATCTGAAGGAAAACTACTTCCAGCGGGAATATTATTTCACAGCCAATCTTCTCTATAAACTGTCGAGAATCCTGCAACTCGATTATTCGGCCGACTATATTTTCAACGACCTTAACAGCAATCTGAAGGATGATTCAAAACCGTCGAGAAACTCCATACTTCAGTCGGTCAGCGCCCGGCTCACTTTCTCGCGAATCAGCATGACGGCCCGCTTGATCGAATCCATCTACCTGAACAGTTCCAAACCCGGAACAACCCCTCCGGCCAATCACAACCGGCTCTCTCCTTCAGTAAATATCTCGGGGAGACTAATGAACAACGAACTCTTCTATGCCCGTCTCTCCTACAAGAACACCTTCAGGATGCCCACCTTCAATGAGGCGTTCTTCAATCACTATGGTTCGCCGAACTTGCAGCCCGAGTCGACCGAGCAAATCGATTTCGGCTTGTCCTACCAGCTGCGACCTCTGCAGTGGCTTCCACAGTTGATGGTGACGGCCGATGTCTATCGCAACTGGGTGCGCGACCGAATTGTCGCCGTTCCCTACAACATGTTCATCTGGAATGTAACCAACCTCAACAGTGTTCATGTTTTGGGAGCCGACGTAACCCTCAGTTCCACCATTAACCTCGGAAAAAGAAATTCCTTGATTCTAACCGGTACCTGGAGCTATCAGAAGGCTAGAATCAACGTCAAGAGCTCGGCTTCGCTCTATGGAAAACAGGTTGCTTACACACCGCTCAACTCCGGGTCTTTCTCGGCGAGTTGGGAAAACCCCTGGGTAAATATTGTCTTTCACGGACAAGGATGTTCCGAGAGATTCTCGAACAATTCCAACATTCCCGAGACGCGTCTGCCAGGCTATGTCGAATTTGGAACTACGCTGTGGCGCCAAATTCCTTTAAAAAGCCACCGGTTCGAGCTGAGGTTCGACATCATCAACATGTTCGATAAACAGTATTCGGTCATAGCACGCTACCCGATGCCGGGCCGATCCTTTATGGGAACAATAAAATTCACATTATAACTATAATTTTAATTTATCACAATGAAAAAAATCTTTTTTTCTATTCTGATGCTGTCGCTCGCAGCAAGTTTCACGGGCTGCAGCGACAATGATCCCGATCAGCCGAAACCTGATCAGCCCGAAAAGCCCGAAAAACCGGGCGAGGACCCCGAACCGGAACCGGGTCCAGGCCCTGTGACACCGGTCTACCACGGCATGTTCGTGGCTAACAATGGCAGCTACTACAACAACCTACCCGGGTCATTGACCTACATCGACTTC
>JAFLTL010000043.1 GCA_022510505.1 Muribaculaceae bacterium
GTGAAAAAGAATCCATAAAATATGTAGTGGAAAAACTTAAATCGTTAACGGTGTCAGAAATAATCGAAGCCAGTCATCAGGAAGAAGGATGGAAAAATGCATCAAATACTCAATCCTACATTCCCTATGATGAAGCCTTTCGTCTGAAATTGGTATAATTATAGAAAATAATAGTTAAATTGTTCATTGTGGAATCCAACCTATTTTTATTCAAAGAATATTTCTGGTATGTTGGAATAGCTCAATTTATTTTAGCCATTATATTGTTTTTTATCATTAATTGGATTGGCTCCCATGCTTTTTCTTTAGGTTATATGCAAATTAGCGTCGTTATCAGAGAGGATACTGCTCCTGCATTTAATTTCATATTTAAAGTTATTGCTCCAATTGTATATCTCATAATTATTAGTGCAATAGCTCAACATTTTGGTTTTATATTTTTAATTAATAATTGTTATTTGATAGTGGTTTACTATTGGATATTTAGATTAATATGGAATTTATCTACTCAAAGAGAATCACTTATTAATTGGAGTGAACAAATTTTTTATTGGCTATGCTCCATTAGTTTAGCGATATGGGTTTATTCAATTATTAATAATGTGGAAAAGATTTTACCAGATCCTAAAACTCTATTAGATGAACTTTGGTTATTAATAATACTTTTCATTTATTCAGTTTTTAATAAAATTCAAATCTCAAGAGATAAAACCATTCAGAGAAAAGAGAATTATCTAGTAAAACAATATATACGATTTCATAAAAAATACAATAATATTATTTGTAGTTTTTTTGAAGAAGATTTTTATAAAGCTATTACATTTTCTATAATGATTTATGAAAATTTCAACCGTCCTCCTATTGCAAGATATTTAGAGTATCTTTCATTTAATATTACTCATAAACCCCACACTTTAGGTATTATGCAAGTTAAATCTTCTATATATATTGATAACATAGAATCAATAAAGCTAGCAATGGAAAAAATTAAGACTGATTCAAAAAATATAAGTAAAAATCAATATTTTTATTATTCTGAGATAGTATATCAAATAGCTAAACAGTATAATAGTGGGGATACTAATTATGCAGATGAAGTAAGCCAAATTTTTACTTTTATTGCTTCAAAATTTTATCATTTACCTTCAGAGAATCCGGGATATAAATCTTAAATGTCAAGTTTTTGAATTATTCTTTTGAAATTTAGCTTCTCAATTATTATAATTTAATTTATTTAGTGATACTTTTAAAGACCTTTTTTGAATACAAATGGGAAAATTTTGGAAACTTTGCATTGGAGCGATGAAGGTCGTACAAATCGAGTTTTAAGTACTTGATTCAGACTCCTTATCGTGAGGGCGGCATGGTAGCCGATTTTCTTAATTAACGTATAATGTTGCACCGCAATTAGCAACGCTAATTGCATCAACAGTTCGCCAATGTTGTCGCGTTGTCAAGCTGTCGGTTTATTAACTTATATAACAACCGAACAACTCAACAACCGAACAACCTCACTTTGGACGATCCTAATGGCTTCTTAACGCTTCGCGTTTAAGAAATCCTCAAGCTCTGCTCCAATAGTAGTGTAATACTCCTCGAGTTCAGCAGGATTAACAGCTCCTGCCTGACGCCATTTCTCAATAAGTGGTGCCGCTGTCTCCATAATTCCGTTCTCAACCACCATCAGCTTCTGCATGATACCGGTTCCGTTCTTGTTATAGAGTTTCTCCCAGTTCAAATACTTGTCGGTTCCATTGAAATCCTCGAACCCGAAAACCTCATCGGCCAACTTTAATGATGCATCACTCAAAGGCGCTGCTTTCAATTCATCGTCGTAGGTCATCATCGCAGGCAAACCTTTACCGTCCTTGTCGATAAACAAGGGAACGGCCACTCCCGTGGCCGGATAACCCAGGAGGGTCCACATGACATTCGTTTCAGGATTCTCTCCCTCCTTGTTACCCTGAACTACCACACTGCACGATGTTATGTTCCTGGGAATGAAATCCTGGTCAACAAACCAGTTCAAGTCACTGTTTTTGAGGTCAACTCCCAGAACGGGATTATGATAGGATCGTGAACAGTCAGAATAAATGAATTCGGGTGTCACGCCTCCATTCAATGCCGCAGCTGTCAGTAAACTGTCGGCCTCCATGTACCTTACGTAGCCCAAACCCTTATTCTCTTTGCCTGAAACCGAAAAGTTTGTACGCGCTATATATCCTAGCGGAGCCGTTTGTTCATCATTAGCGTCAAACTTAGTGTAGTTGTAGTAGTCAACCTCGTAGATTGCCGCACCACCCTTGGCATCAATCACACCGAAGTTGGCTTCGATCAAACTGGGCTTGGAAATCGTGTCCAGCAAATGTTCGAAATCCTCAACCGTTTCGCAAAGCTCTAGTGCACGATAAATAACACTGCCGTTGGCCGCTCCACGTTCTTCGCCGGGCTTAACGTCAACAAGATTATAGCTCTGTGTGTTCATTATCGCGAATCCCTTTTCGTTCATGCCAATCCAGGCCTCCTTCAACGAATCGAAATTCTCACTGTTGACATTCGCGATGAAACGATACTTCTCGCCGTTTACAAACGCTATGTGGTTCGGCAAATAATCCGTGTCACGGTTCTTCCACAACAATGGACGACCGTCGGGCGTCGCTTTTCCCGATATTACCGCCGAAGTACACGCCATTGAATATATGCCGACCGATTCACCGATCACAAGCACCAGGCTTGCCAATGCTATCTTAAAATTCCTTTTCATGTCAGTCACAATTTATTTCTTCCAGTTCTCCGGTTGTCGAATTGATTATAAAACCTCTTATCTCCAGGTCTTTTGGCATTAATGGGTGATTCTTTATCGTGTCCACAGTCTTTCTGACCGACGCAGGAGTGTCTTTGAAACCCTCCAACCACTCATCAAGGTCAATACCACAACGTCCCACAATGTTCAACGTCTCCTCAGAAATCCCTTTCGCCAGCATCTCCTTTTTGAAATGAGCGTAACTCATGTTGCATGCGCCGCAGGTCGAATGGGCTACTACCATGATGTTTTCAACCCCTAATTCATAGACTGCCACAATCAAACTTCTCATGGCCGAGTCAAACGGACTGATCACCAAACCTCCCGCATTCTTGATGATTTTTGCATCACCGTTTTTCAAGCCCAGAGCTTCAGTCAGCATACCGCTCAAGCGTGTGTCCATACACGACAACACCGCAAGTTTCTTAGAAGGATATTTGTCGGTCACAAACTTTTCATAAGCCTTCTCCTTGACAAAAATCCTGTTCCTTTCCAATACTTCATCAATAACATTCATGGTATTATAGTTTTCAGTTTATAGACTTTAGCTTTAAGTCCCTAAGATTGCTCAACGTTCAGTAATGTCTTAACGACTTCGCCTAAACAGCAATGCCTTCTCTTCAGGCGTCAGCGAGTTGTACCCCGACGACCTGAGCTTTGCCAGAATCTCCTCCATTCTCTTGTCATCCTTCTTTTTGTCATTCCGCTTGCTGCTTCTCCTTTTATTCAGCTTGAATTTATTGTAGTCGATTGCATTTGCCAGCTTGTCGAGTATCATGTTAACAGGCCGAGTGATGTCGGTTCCACGTCTCATTTTCAAACCGTAGACCAACCCCGTCAACGCTCCGCCCAGATGTGCCAGGTGACCACCGGCATTGTTGCCAGTCAAACCCATAGCGAATAGAATGACCGACACGATTGCAATCCATTTCAGTTTCACCATCCCAAGCAGAAACAACCTGATTGGGAAATCGGGATTCAAAACAGCCACACCGACTACAATGGCGACCACCGCACCCGATGATCCCAACAAAACAGCCCCGGGAGGGAACACTCCACTCAACGCAGTGAAGAAAAAGAAACAGCCGCCAACAATTCCTCCCAGCAAGTAAAGCCCCTGGAGATGGCGCGAAGAATCGAACAACAAGAAAATAGTGCCGAAACCATAGAGCCACAGCATGTTCAGCAGCAAGTGGATGATATCCTCCTGAGTGAACATATAGGTCAGTAAAGTCCATGGCCTCGTCAAAAAAGATTCAAGATTACCGGGAAGAACAAGCCATTCGAAAATTATGAAATCCGACGTTCCCAAACTCCACGACAAAATCAAACCGCCGATTCTTCCAACCAAAAGGACCGCACAGTTGATGACAACCAGCCTGACAAGCAATGTCGCTTTGTTCCAGCGACCCCACAGATTCTTAGTATATTCGGCCACCTATCAGTCCTTTCTTTCTCCAGTAGAGAATTAAAATCAGCCCGAACACCATCCCGCCAAGATGGGCAAAATGGGCAACATTGTCGCCTGCACGGTTCTGGATTCCCATCAGCAATTCGATGGCAGCATATCCCGCGACCATCCATTTGGCCTTGATGGGAACAGGAATGAAAAAGAAATATAACGGCATATTCGGCCAGAACATTCCGAAAGCCAGCAAGACACCGTAGATCGCACCCGAGGCGCCAACCGTCGCATTGTTCAACAACAGATTGTAGTTGGCTGCAGTCGGATCCACATAGTTCATACCCTGCTTGATGATTCCTGCACCCTCGGTTTGAATTTTTTGAAGCCAAATCGGGTCTAGCAACGTCTCATATTTGTCGAGTATGATAGCATAAATTCCCTCCTGAATCAAACCCGCACCAAGCCCGCATGTGATATAGTAGATCAGAAATCTGCTCGATCCAAGATTCCTTTCCAGTAAACCTCCAAACATGAAAAGTGCAAACATGTTGAAGAACAAATGCATGAAATTGGCGTGCACAAACATGTAGGTGAACAACTGGAACGGATAGAATAGGGGAGAACTGAAATAATGAAGCCCGGCCCAGTTCTCAATGGCAAATCCTGCCCGAGTTCCCATCAACCACGTCGCAACCCAAATCAAGGCATTTATGATTATCAAATTCTTGCAAACCGGCGGCAAGTTGGAGAACATATTGCGATACATAAACTTTTACCCTTTACATTTCTACAAAGATAAGAGAATATTCATTCATCAATGAACTATTGACCTTTTTTAAATGTTAATTAGGTAAACTTAAAAACTATAGAATATGATTTACGTTCAACCCGAATTACCCTACGAGAATAATGCTCTCGAGCCAATAATTAGCAAAAATACAGTCGATTACCATTATGGCAAACATGAAAAAGCCTACATCGACAATCTGAATAATCTGATCAAAGGAACCGACTGGGAAGAAAAATCCCTCGAAGAAATCATCAAAGAGTCCAGTGGTCCGCTGTTCAACAATGCCTCACAAGCCTGGAATCACATCCTCTATTTCTTCTCATTCTCACCCGACGGTGGTGGAGAACCAAAAGGAGAACTCGCCGAAGCAATCAAAGCCCAGTTTGGAAGCTTTGAAGAATTCAAGAAACAGTTCGAGGATGCCGGAACCAAAATCTTCGGTTCAGGTTGGGTATGGCTCTCAACCGATGAGAAAGGCCAGCTCTTCATAACTCAGGGCTCCAATGCCGAGAACCCTTTGACAAAAGGTCTGACTCCCATTCTGACCTTCGACGTTTGGGAACACGCCTACTACCTCGACTATCAGAACCGCCGAGCCGAACATCTCCACAAACTCTGGGACATCATCGACTGGGATATAGTCGAAAGCCGCTACTGATTTCCCACAGGCTTCATCGAAGTCCTATGGGATGGGGAAGCTGCAACATTTCAATATGACAATCTACTACCTCATTAGAGAAGATAGGGGAAAACTTCTCTAATGGGGTAGTAAAATTAAGAACAAGTGTGGGCAATTTACATGCTCACACTTTAAAATATGCTGAAATGTGTCGACAAGATTCGCCATAGCAGTAATCGGTGCGACCATTGGACTGTATTTCTTCTTTACCGACAAAGAAAAGGAAACAGAGTGATACAGGTTTTTCGCTATACGGTTATATATCCAAACGGATACAGAAAGGGAATAAAGTGTCCCAGGTACTTCTTCTCGAAGAAACTGATGGAGAAGAAACGGCATGAGCTTCAAAAGAAGTTCAACTCGAAGATCCTAATGTGGTGCAAATGTTGTGCAATTTGGATAAAAGAAAATCGCAATAATCTGAAAATTAGATTATTGCGATTTTTGGGAAGTGACCCCGGAGGGGCTCGAACCCTCGACCCATTGATTAAGAGTCAATTGCTCTA
>JAFLTL010000044.1 GCA_022510505.1 Muribaculaceae bacterium
GCGAGACAATCAACAGAGACATGGTGCCCGACTGCTTTTCGCTGACAATGGAAACTGAAGTCATAATTGCGCAAACGAGTATAAAAATCATACCCATCACACCGGGAACAAAGTTGTAAGCGCTTTTGAGTTGCGGGTTATATAGCGTATGAGTCAATACGGGTCCGTCAAGGTTGCCCAACATGGCGCCCTGGATATAAACGGAATATGTCTGTGCAAGATTAGGATTTGACGCATCGACAACAATCTGAGAACTAATCTTGCCGTTATCGTCGTGAAGGTAAACGGCGGCGTCAGCCTTTCCGGTTTTCAACAGTTCTTGAACTTCGGAATAGGAAGTCAAACCCTCAAAGGTCAGATATTCATTAACAATAAGTTGCTGGAGCATCTGCCGTGTTTCCTGAGTGTGTCTATCGACCACAGCCACTACACGTATATTGTTTACCTCTGTAGAGATGGCGAACCCGAAAAGCACAAGGAGCACAAGTGGCATAAGCAATGTGATAAGCACTGTGCGTTTGTCTCGGACCACATGCAAAGTTTCCTTAATAACCAAAGACTTGAAAATTCCCATTAATCTGTGCGTTTTGCGGTTAGGGCTATCTTTCGGAAAACCTCATCCATAGTTTGACAATCGTATTCCTTCTTCAATCCCGCAGGTGTGTCGAGAGCCGCTATCTTCCCATCCACCATAATCGACACGCGGTTGCAGTATTCCGCTTCATCAAGATAATGAGTGGTGACGAAAACTGTCATGCCTTCCGAGGAAACACGGTAAATCTGTTCCCAGAATTTCCTTCGCGTCACAGGGTCCACACCTCCCGTGGGCTCGTCGAGAAATACAATTTCGGGATTGTGTATAGTCGCCACTGCAAAAGCCACTTTCTGTTTCCACCCTATCGGCATAGATTTAACCATAGTGTTTTTTTCTTGCTCCATGTCGAGAGCCTGAAAAATCTGCTCCATTCCTTGCTTTATGGCTGGGGGAGTCATGCCGTAGATAGTTGCGAAAAGTTCGATATTCTGACTGACCGTGAGCACTTCATAAAGTGAGAACGACTGGCTCATATATCCTATTCGGGTCTTAACCTGTTCGGGGTCGGTCTCGACATTATAACCTGCTACCCATGCTTTACCGGCCGACGGTTTACTGAGACCACAAAGCATACGAATAGCCGTTGTTTTCCCTGCCCCGTTAGCCCCTAGGAAGCCGAAAATCTCACCTTTCTTCACCTCGAAAGAGATATGATCTACAGCGGTGAAGGAACCGAAACATTTGGTTAGGTCCTTCGCCGAAATAACGATGTCGGATTCCGGTTTGTATATTTCAGTTGCCTGTTTGGACATTATCAGAATTCTCCATCAGTTTTATAAACAGGTCTTCGATATCACCTTTGGCCGGATAAATCTTTACGTCGGTAATATCTTCAGAAACCAGTTGTGCGGTCACCTTCTCCGCATTAAAATCATCGTTTCCCACAACGTGAAGCGTGGCACCGAAAGTATAGCAATTCAGCACTTCGGGCATTTTCTGTAGGGTTGTAAGAAGTTTGAACATATCCTTGGCCACCGCATTATAGAGGTGTTCATCCAGGGATGCTACCAATTCGGTCGGAGTCCCTATTTTCAGGATGTGACCGGAATTAATCATGGCGAGACGTTCACAACGTGTGGCTTCGTCCATATAGGAAGTGGAGACCAGAATTGTTATTCCCTTTTCCTTTAGACCACCGAGCATTTGCCAAAACTCGTCACGCGAGACTGCATCAACTCCTGTTGTGGGTTCGTCGAGCAGCAGAATGTCGGGGCGGTGAATCAGGGCACAACTCAAGGCGAGTTTCTGTTTCATACCGCCTGATAGATTCCCGGCAAAGCGGTTCGGGAATTTTTCGAGCTGTCCGAATATAGGTGCGATAAGATCGAAATTCTCCCGTATAGAAACTCCGAAAAGCGAAGCATAAAAACGGAGGTTTTCCATTACCGTCATATCTTGATACAGGGAAAATTTTTCTGGCATATAACCGATACGAAGTCTAATCTGTCGGTAGTCCTTTATCACGTCGAGGCCGCACATTGACGCCCTGCCTTTGTCGGGCACCATCAGTGTGGAAAGTATCTTAAATAGTGTAGTTTTCCCTGCTCCGTCCGGTCCGAGCAAACCGAACAGTTCACCGCTTTTGATGGAAAGCGAGATATCGTCCAATGCCACAAGCTTGCCGTAACTTTTCGATAGATTGTCTATTTCAATCGAGTTGTTCATAGGCGCACCTCGCCATATTGACCTATTTTAAGTCTGCCGTCGTTTTTCACTGCTACCTTAGCGGCATATACAAGATTGGCACGTGAGTCGTTGGTCTGAATCGACTTGGGTGTAAACTCGCTCTCTTCTGCAATCCACGTAATGATGCCAGGATATTCGAACTGTTGATCACCTCCAAAATCGGCAATAACAGTTACTTTCTCTCCTATTCTAATATCTGCGAGTTGTGAGGCAGTGAAATAACAACGAAGATAAATATTGTCGAGGTTGGCAATTTTGTAAAGTGGCTTCCCGGGAGTAGCATATTCGCCCTGTTCGGCATATTTTGTAAGAATCGTACCAGATAAGGGGGAAATAATATGGCATTTTTCTATTTGTTCGCGTATTTGGTCTGCCTGATATGTGATCGCATCCGAATTGTCTCTGATGGTGTTTTTACTGTTGTTCAATGTCGAGAGCAGAGCTTCGAGCTGGCCTTTAAGGGTATTTAAGTATGCGACAGCATCATCGTAAATCTTTTGTGTCGTCGCTCCGTCTTCGAGCAGACGTCCGAAACGTTCGCATTCCTGTTGCTGATGTGCGATTTGGACACGTAATGCGGCGGCTTGTGCTGAAATATCCGGAGTTGAACTCACGGCAGATTTCTGTTGGCTTTGAAGTTGCTTTATTTGTATTGCGAACATCGTTGTATCGATTATGGCAATATACTGTCCTAGAGTCACGCTGTCTCCCTCAATAAGAGGCATTGAAACTATATTTCCCGCAGTTTCGGCTGAAACAGTTACTGTGGTTGCTTCGAAAATACCGGTGGCGTTGTATTCTTCTTTCTTTTTACAAGAAAGTAGAGTACACGTAAGGATTGCGAGATATAATATCTTTTTCATCTGTTGAGTGTATTTTTGATTTTATAGATTTCCTGGATATATTGGATTTCGTGAAATTTAGCCGTAAGTTTAGCAGCGTTTTCGTCGGTAATTTTTGAAAGCAACGCTGTGGCGTCAATGATACCGTTACGGAGTTGCGATTCGGCTGCCTTTCTGACGTTTCCTCTTAGTTCAACGATCCGAGCGTCGTCTTGCATTACGTTTCTTAGCCCTTCCAAATTTTCAAGTTGACTTTCAGTTTGAAGCCTAGAGTTGAAAAGGAATGTCTCGCGTTCAATATTGATATTGTCGACCTCAAGAACCGTTTTAGCCAGTTTGTTTTTTTTAGTATAGAAAGAGTCGATATTCCACAACATGCGTACTCCTGCCATAATGTTGAACGACAGGTTGCGGTTCATCATGCTTTTGAAATAGTCAAATCCCGGATAGCCGTAATAGGCCTGAGCAAAGAAACCGATTTTAGGCATAATCGAAACATTTGTCATTAATTGTGATGTTTCAAGTGCATTCTGACGATTGTCGAAAAGTTTAAGTTCAGGACGGTCGGAAGTCAAGGTTGCAGGGAGGTCGGCACTTGGCAAAACAAGCTCTTGTGCGGAAACATCCTCTCCCAAATAAATGTTTAAGAGCGTCCGGTAACTTTTTACGGTGCTTTCAGCCTGTGTTATCGACTGTTTTAAGGTCAGGGCCTGTGCTTGAACCATATCAACGTCACTTCGCATGGCTGTTCCATTCCTCAGCATAGACCGCAACAGGTCAAGATTGGCATTCAGCAGGTCTAAGGTTTGGTTTGACTGCTTGATTTGTTCCCCTATAAGAAGTATGGCAAAATAAATATTGTCAACCTTCTGACGAAGCACATACATTTCCACCTCCAGACTCGATTGTTGTACAGCCTCCTGACTACGGACTATTTCACGCTGCGTTTTGGATGCACCACCATCCCAGATTGTCTGTGAAACATCAACACCAATCTTATATTGAAACTTTCCGATGCCGCGCACTTCTCTCCCCATTTGAGCCAAGACATCTTCGAGAGCCTGAGGGAATGCCGGGACTACGTTTTGAATTGTTCCCTGCCCATAAGCGGTAATGGAAGGAAGCCAGGACTTGTTGATGTCGCTTAGTTCTATTTCGAGTGATTTTTCAATCAGTCCATATTTCTTAATGGTCGGATAATTCTCCTGGGCCAGTTGCTGACAGCGTTCCAACGTAAGTTGTGCGTCGACATTGGTCGCAAAGAAAAGAAGCGTAAAAAAGGTTAAAACAAGGTGCTTCATATCAAAATTTTTCTCATTATAGTATCAAAGTTTTCTTTCTTGCGTAGTTCACGGAAGGTTTCTTTGTCGTCCATAAATCCAGAAAGAACAACATTGACAAGAGGAGCAGCCATGAAAGCGAATACATTTAGGGAGATGATGTCGATAAGCAACATTCTGGCATCTGTTTTTCTATACTTCCCTTCCGCTTGCCCTTTATCTAATTCTTTTTGAATGTTTTGAACTAACATAGGAGCAAATGTTTCAAAACGTGCTCTCAGGATATCAAACCGTTCAGGATTATTGAAAATTTCTCTGACAAGGAAGCCGGGTAACTGAGGATTCTCAGAAACGAAATCTATATGGGTGTCAATTATTCTCTTTAGTTTTTCTTCAAGACCAAGGTTCTCTATGGAGATAGAATCCATTATTAGCCCGGTTAGAAGTTCAAGTTTTTTAGATATGATTTTCTCAAAAATCTTTTCCTTGGTCCTGAAATAATAATGAAACATGGCGTGAGTTACACCTGCCTTCGCAGCAATTGACGTGGTTCTCGCTCCGTCAAATCCTTTTAGGAGGAACTCCTCTTCTGCAGCATCAATTATCTTTTGTTCAGTATTTTGAGATTCAGTTTGAGTAAATTTATCCATATGTTTTTATTATAACAAAATTGATTAACAATATTGTTAAGGCAAATATATAAATAATTTAATTGATTTTTAGGAAAAGTATAATCTTTTAAGGTGAATAAGATTTTCAACAAAAAAGAAGAGAGAAAATATCCGAAATTATGACGTCTCCTCTCTTTGGTATTCTAGCAACTCTGTTAACTCCGCGTATTTCCTTTTATTCCAAGATTTAACTTCAACAGCTCAGAAACTACAGTATTTGGATTTCCCATTGTCACCACCAATTAAAAAGGCTTTTACCCTTATCCAATTGGTTAATCTTCTCCATTTCATCATCGGAAAGTTCAAAATTCAGGATATCGATGTTTTCTTCCATCCTTTCTTTACGGGTCGACTTAGGAATAACCGGAATTCCTCTCTGAATAAGCCATCTCAAAGCAACCTGAGCAATCGTTTTGTCATGTATTTCTGCGATTGATGCCAATACAGAGTTCTCAAAAATGTTTCCTCTTGCACAAGCCAAAGGAGACCATGATTGAAGTACCGTTCCATATTCTTCCAACTTTTTTTGCATCGAAACCTGCTGACGGAATACATGTGTCTCTATCTGATCCACAGCCGGAATAATCCTG
>JAFLTL010000045.1 GCA_022510505.1 Muribaculaceae bacterium
GAGCAGAATCGAACTGCTATCTAAAGTTTAGGAAACTTCCATTCTATCCGTTGAACTACCGGGGCAGTTGAATAGTACAAAGGTAATAAAAAAAGTTTACAGTTTACAGTTTGTTGTTTACAGTTAGTCATTACATGTGAGTGAATCCGGTTGACTACAATCAATCGTCAAGTTCTTAATATCCTGTGTTCATTTTTCGTTATAATAGGATATAATAACTTTAGTCGGATATTCAGGATTGATAAAATTATGTTGATTGAAACAAATGTTTGTCATTTTTGTGACATATTAACAAAATTTATGACATTTTTGACACGTCACAATTAAACCATTCAGTCATTTTGTTGTTTATAATATTGGTAAGGAATATAATTGTGAAAAAGTCGACTATCTGGATACTCACTGTGGTGATGGTTTTAACCTTCACAGGTCTGCTTATAATCCAAATCATGTATATGAGAAACATGGTGAAGATGCGAGAGGACCAGTTTACAGAGGGTGTCAGGAGAAGTTTATACGGAGTGTCGTCGCTTTTAGAACAGGACGAGACAAAGTTCTTCCTCGAGGAAGATGTCCAGCAAATAGAGACGACTGCTTTTAGCGGTTCTTCGGCTTTGGCGGGTGGAATCACCTATTCTTTCAAAACCCAGAGCGGAGTGACCGGTGACTTGACAATTAAGGCCGACGATGAGAAGCTTTCGGCCTTGAGCAATGAATCTAACAACGCGATAAGTCATTATCGTTCAATGCAAGAATTGCTAAGAGGTCAATATCTCTATCAGAGAGGTCTAATAGATGAGGTCATACTGAATATCATCAGTCAGTCATCTCATCGTCCCATCCTGGAACGAGCCGATTCTTCGGTTGTAAGGGAGTACTTAAAGGTGGAATTGGCAAATAACGGTGTGGACATGCCATTTGAATTCGCTGTTGTAAATCGTAACGGTGTCATTCAATACCGAACATCCAACTACACAAATATTCCTGCCGACAACGGTGACAAAGAAATGTTTGTCCAAACCTTGTTTCCAAATGATCCAATCAATAAGCGGAACTACCTGAGGGTTTATTTCCCGGAGAAGAAAAACTACATCATGTCGTCAATCAACTTCATGATTCCTTCGTTTGCCTTCACCTTTCTGTTGTTGATCATCTTCATTTATGTGATTATCATAGCTTTCCGTCAGAAACGACTGACCGAGATGAAGAATGATTTCATCAACAATATGACCCATGAGTTCAAAACGCCGATTTCATCTATTTCGTTGGCAGCACAGATGCTGGATGATGACAGTGTCAGAAAGTCACCGACAATGATGCAGCACATCTCATCGGTAATCAATGATGAAACAAAGCGGTTGCGCTTTCAGGTAGAGAAGGTTTTGCAGATGTCGATGTTCGACAAGACAAAAGCCACCTATCGCCTTCAGGAAATTGATGCGAACGCAGCTATTTACTCCATCGTCAACACTTTCAAACTGAAAGTTGAGCGTTACGGAGGAAAAATTGTTTCCCACCTTGATGCCGAGGATGCAATAGTGAATGTAGACGAGATGCATTTCACAAACATCATATTCAATCTTTTGGACAATGCAGTGAAATATCGGAGAGAAGATGTTCCACTAGAATTGACAGTAACAACTGCCGATCTTCCCGATGACCGTCTGCAGATAATTGTTCAGGACAACGGAATCGGCATTAAGAAAGATGACCTAAAAAAAATCTTCGAAAAATTCTATAGAGTCTCCACCGGTAATCTCCATGATGTCAAAGGGTTCGGACTGGGTTTGGCCTATGTTGAGAAAATGGTCCGTGTGCTAAAAGGTGACATAAAGGTGGAGAGTGAATTTGGAGAAGGTTCAAAATTTATTATAACTTTACCATTATTAAAAAATTAACATTATGGACGACCGAATGCGAATACTATTGTGCGAGGACGATGAGAACCTCGGCAGCTTGCTCAGGGAATACCTGCAGGCCAAAGGGTTCAACACCGACCTGTACCCTGACGGGGAAAGCGGCTACAAAGCTTTCCTAAAAGGGAAATATGATATCGTCGTGCTTGACGTGATGATGCCCAAGAAAGACGGTTTCACCGTGGCTCAGGAAATCAGAACCGTCAATTCCGACGTGCCCATCATCTTCTTGACTGCAAAACAACTGAAGGAAGACATCTTCGAAGGTTTCAAAATTGGAGCCGACGATTATATAACCAAACCGTTCTCGATGGAGGAGTTGGTGTTCAGAATCGAAGCTATCTTGCGCCGTGTTAAGGGTAAAAAGGGTAAAGAAGTGACTATGTACAAGATTGGCAAGTTCACCTTTGATACTCAGAAACAACAGCTCATGGATGGTGACAAGGTCACCAAACTGACAACCAAGGAGTCGGAATTGCTTAGCTTGCTATGCAACCACGTCAATGAGATTCTCGAGAGAAACTATGCGTTGAAGACAATTTGGATTGACGACAACTATTTCAATGCCCGTTCGATGGATGTATACATTACGAAACTTCGCAAACACCTCAAAGACGATCCTTCGATTGAAATCATCAATATTCACGGTAAGGGATATAAGCTGATAGCTCCTGAAGTGGAAGAGAAATAAAAATGCAAAGCTCGAAGATAACAAAAGAGATGGCGTTGGATTACCACCGTTATCCGCGTCCCGGAAAAACAGAGGTTAATCCAACCAAGCCCCACTCGACTCAACATGATCTGGCACTGGCCTATTCTCCCGGAGTCGCCTATCCTTGTTTGGAAATCAAAGATAATCCCGAGGATTCCTTCAACTATACGAACAAGGGAAATCTTGTGGCCGTGATTTCCAACGGCACTGCGGTTCTTGGACTGGGCGATATCGGTGCACTTGCCGGTAAGCCTGTTATGGAAGGTAAGGCCCTTCTTTTCAAGATTTACGCAGGTTTGGACTGTTTCGACATCGAGGTAAACGAAAAGGACCCGAAGAAGTTTGTCGAGATAGTGAAAGCGATAGCTCCAACCTTTGGTGGAATAAATCTGGAAGATATCAAGGCTCCCGAATGTTTTGAAATCGAACGTGAGTTGAAGGAACAGTGCAACATACCGGTTATGCATGATGACCAGCATGGTACTGCCATCATTTCGGCGGCCGGTTTGCTGAATGCTCTTGAAATTCAAGGAAAGAAGATAGAAGACATTCGTCTGGTTGTAAACGGAGCTGGTGCAGCCGCTGTCAGTTGCACAAAACTCTATGTGGCCCTGGGTGTGAAGAAGGAAAACGTCATCATGTGTGACAGCAAGGGAGTTATCTCCACCGAGCGAAAAGATCTTAACGAGCAAAAACGGGAATTCGCGGTTGACACACCGTTAAAGACGCTTGAGGAAGCGATAAAAGGTGCTGATGTGTTTTTGGGTCTGTCGGTCAAGGATGTCCTGACCCCGGCAATGATTCAAACGATGGCTCCGCGACCAATCGTATTCGCTCTAGCGAATCCCGATCCTGAAATAGCCTATGAAGAGGCGATGGCATCGCGCGACGATTTGATCATGGCAACCGGTCGCAGCGACTATCCCAACCAAATTAATAATGTTTTAGGTTTCCCCTACATTTTCCGTGGAGCGTTGGATTGCTGGGCTACGGTAATCAACGAGGAGATGAAGCTGGCGGCGGTGAGGGCGATTGCTGCTCTTGCCAAGGAACCGGTTCCGTCGGTTGTGAATGCAGCTTATGGTATGTCCCATTTGCGTTACGGCAGGGAATATATCCTGCCGAAGCCAATGGATCCGCGTCTGTTGCTTGAGGTGGCTCCTGCGGTAGCAAAGGCTGCTGCCGAATCGGGCGTTGCCCGCAAACCCATTGATGACTACGACCAATATCGTGGAAGCTTGCAGAAACTGATGGGCTTCGACAACAAGATACTCAGGTCGATGGTCGAGACTGCCCGTCGTTCACCCAAGAGGGTAGTATTTAGCGAGGGAAATACCGACAATATGCTGAAGGCTGCAGTGCAAGCCTTTCAGGATGGAATCTGTGTTCCGATCCTTCTTGGTAATGAAGAAATGATTGAGAAACGCGCCAAACGGCTGGGATTGGATCTGGAAGGAATAGAAATCGTTAATCCGCGTCATGATCGAGAAATGGACCGTCGTTTTCGTTTTGCCCGACGCTTAGCTGAGAAGGGAGCCCGTGAGGGTGTCACTATGCCGGAAGCTTTGGAAAAAATGAACGACAGGAACTACTTCGGCATGATGATGGTTGAAACCGGTGATGCCGACTCAATGATAACGGGCACCTATTCGACATCCAAGATACCTAGCCACATAGCTAAGGAAACCGTTGGAATTCGTCCTGACTACAGTCATTTCGCCACGATGCATATCATCAACACTAAGAAGGGGACGTTCTTCCTTGCCGACACGTCGATCAATCACACCACCGACGAAGAGGCATTGATGGATGTGGCACGTTTGGCACGCTATGCAGCAGAATATTTCGCACATGACCCTGTGATGGCTATGGTATCGTTCAGCAACTTCGGAGCAAGTAAAGAACCTGAATCAAGAAAAGTCCATAATGTTGTAAATCGCATGCAGGCTCTTTTCCCCGACCTTGCCATCGATGGCGAAATGCAGATTGACTACGCGCTGAACAAACGTAAACGCGACGAGATGTTTCCGTTCTCCCGACTTGCAGGCAAGGATGTTAACACGTTGGTATTCCCTAATTTGAGTGCTGCCAGTGTGGCATGTAAAGCGATGCTTGAAATGGGTGTTGGTGATGCAATCGGTCCTATTCAGATTGGTTTGAACAAGCCTGTTCACTTCATCAACGTAGACTCACGAGTTCGCGACATTGTCAATCTTGCGACTGTTGCGTCGCTGGATGCAGCGGTAAGACAAAAGATTACCGAAGATAAATGATAAAGCCCGCTTT
>JAFLTL010000046.1 GCA_022510505.1 Muribaculaceae bacterium
TGCTAAACTGTCGTAGGAGTAATCCTACCACGAGTTCGAATCTCGTCCTCTCCGCTAAAAACTTGAAAAACAGATCTTTACGGTCTGTTTTCTTTTTTTGCAGGGCGAGATAAGAACGAGTAGAGTTCGTCATCGTTTTGCCAACGGTAGTCATCGGTATAAAAATGCAATATCCCATGACCTTGCATATTGGTTGTGCGTTTTTGCTCTCCAAAGCACAAGCAAGGTATCTCGACACTCTTAGGCTGAACGTCTAAAAGCAATGACGGTATCTCCATTTGATTATCCGAAGGAAACAAGCAATCGGGGATATATTGGTCTTATCTTGAAGGTAAATCTTGCATCTTATTTTGATAGCTTTGAGATTATTATTATTAATTTTAGGCTTTAATTCCGCTGGAATGAGAGAGTAGCACCGTCATCGGGTTTAGCAAATTATTCTGGCGGTTTATCTTTTCTTAATGACCCTATTTCAGCATTAAACATATTTTCATTTATTATTGCATAGGGCTGTTTTTCATCGACGTTTCGCCCGTTAAAAACAATTAGGTTTTCCTTATCTCCTTCGTTTTGATACTTTAATAAACCTTTCCAATCTAAAGGCAATCAGTAACTTTAATCTTATAGGCTGATACCAAAAAGCAGACAATCCCGGCCTCACGGTCGGGATTTGTCTTTACCATGAAAAACGTTTAAACACGTTTCGATGCAAATTTAAGACATTTTGAACAAAATAGGTATTCTGCCCTTTAAAATTTATCTCTATTTTTTAAACCTATAAATTTCTTATCCAATGAAACAGCACGGAAATAAAAGTGTGCAATTATCAATTTACAGTGAAAAAAGTCATTTATATCCACAACTATGGACTAAGAAACTAAAACACTATCTTTGCAGTTATGGAAGTGCGCACCCAAAATCTGACCCGCTACATCCTGCCCCTTCGTGAGGGAGGTTCCTTGCCTGCACTCGCCGAAGCCGACGATGAATTTCGCTATGCAGTGAAATTCCGGGGCACCGGTCATGGCACCAAGAGTCTGGTAGCCGAATTTCTTGGCGGCATGCTTGGCCACGCCTTCAAATTCAATGTGCCCGAGCTTGTTTTTCTGGAACTCAGCCAGCTGTTCGGTATAACCGAGCCCGATTATGAAGTACAGCAGTTGTTGCGCAAATCGGAAGGACTGAACTTGGGGCTACATTTTCTTGACCGTGCTATGACATTCGACCCGGCAGTCAACCCTATCGATGAATTGACCGCTTCAAAGATCGTTTGGTTCGACGCTTTCATCGGGAACATCGACCGCGGTCGTCAGAACCCCAACATGATGATCTGGGATAACCGTCTATGGTTGATCGACCATGGCTCATCATTCTATTTCCAACATTCCGAGAAAACCGCTGAAGAAGCGGCTCTAGACCCCTTCCCTTATATCCGTTCTCACGTACTTCTGCCCTATGCCTCGAAACTGACAGAGGCCGACAAGCTGATGCGACAGGCCATCACACCTCGCACATTAGACAAGATTGTGGACCTGTTGCCCGAAACTTGGCTTCACGATGAAAATCATCCCGAGAGAACAGTCGAAGAGGTTCGTGAACGTTACAGAAAATATCTTAAGCTTCGTCTGGCCAACACTGCGCCATTCCTCGAAAGAGCAATCGTTGAAAGAGAAAACCTTATGAAAAAATAACCTATGGCTGCTCCCGACGATTTCCTCTACGAATATTCAGTTGTCAGATATGTCCCTCGTGTCGACCGCGAGGAATTCATCAACATCGGTCTGCTCATGCTGTGCAAGCGACGCAAGTGGCTTAAAGGACAGATACATCTCGACACTGTCCGACTCAAAGCCTTCGATCCCTCGACAGATGTCGAGCGACTTTCGCGGCAGGCATCCCTGTTCACCATGACCGACCAGCCCGCTTCCGACATTCCCCAGGAAGAGAAATACCGCTGGCTTTCAGCCGTCAAGAGTGCAGTTCTCCAAGTCTCCCCATCTCATCCGGGAATCCTCCCCCACTCCGAATCCATGAACGCCGAAGAAGCCATCGTCCAACTTGAAAAAGAATTCAACCGACTCTTCACCCAACTAATCCTATGATGCTTAAAGTTTTCTCTTGTTGTGCAATTATGTTGCTAAGTTGTTTCTCATCGGCCTATAGTAATAACACCCTGAACGAGGTCGGTCAAAACATCGGGACGCCCCATGAGATAACGATTGCAGGATCCAAAGGAAACCTTTTTGCAATAGTTCAGTACCCCCAACCCGACAGTGTCCATTCGGGCTTGAAATGCCCGCTCGTCATCCTCTGTCACGGCTTCAGTGGTCAGTCGGAATCACCCATGATGGACATCCTGGCCGATGATCTGCTTGCCGACAGTATGGCTGTTCTTCGTTTCGATTTCAACGGTCACGGCAAGAGCGAAGGAAAATTCCAGGACATGACCGTTCCCAATGAAATCGCCGACCTGAAATGCGTCATCAACTGGGCTCAGCATCAGCCATGGGTTGAATCCATCAGCCTCGTGGGGCATTCTCAGGGAGGAGTGGTTGTTGGCATGGTTTCCGGCGAACTGGGTGATAAAGTCATCCGTGCTGAAGTCCTCATGGCACCTGCCGCCGTTCTCCGTGATGATGCCATTCGGGGAAACACCATGGGAGCATGGTATGACCCCTGGAACATCCAGGGCGACTATGTGGAGTTGCCCGGAGGCCTGAAATTGGGAAAGAACTACATCAACGAGGCATTGACATTGCCAATCTACGAAACTTCACGGCAATATACCGGACCCACATTCATAATCCACGGCACCCATGACCGCGTGGTTCCCTACACCTATGGAGAACGCTACCACCACGAAATCCAAAACAGTGAGTTAAGCTTGGTCGACGGCGATGACCACATGTTCTCCAAATCCATGAAAGAAACCTGCGCCCTCGTTGCCAACTGGCTCAATTCCATTCTTCATTGATACCTCGGTGACGCCGATGGCCGATACCCGACCTTGAAACCGCGAATCATGCAGTGCCGTTGATGATATCAAACAGATTCTCGAACTTATCCACTACACCATAACGGGTCTTATTCGTGGAAATGGAATTAAAAAGTTTTTTGGCGCATTCTGTCTTCGCTCTCTCCACTCCTCGAAGCTCCATTTTATCGAGCGATCCTTTGGTTTCTGCTACAAAGAAAACATGTCGAACCGTGCCGTCCTCAAACACTATAGCCCAGTCGGGAGCATAACTTCCCACAGGAGTTGGAATTTTAAGTTTACGAGGAAGTTTAGCGAATATCAAAACTTCACTTGCTCCTTGAAGCTCTTCAGCAAAATTCTTTTCACCCTCACTATCATATCCAACATAGGGAGTGATGTGTTTTGAGAGTTCCAACGCTTTATTGACATTTAGCCTTCTTTCAGGAACAAATATTGTGCTGTCATACGGTTCGGAATTCGTAGGGTTATACGTTATATGATCCACAATCATCGTAGCCTTTTGTTCCTTGATTAACCTGATCGTATTCCTAATGAATTCTTCCGGATTATTCTTGAACAAAAGAACATGTGACCCGATTCCTTTAAGAATCCTTGCCACGGTTCGACGTGTTAAGCGAGCTCCCTTCGCTATATCTCCTACCAAGTCATAGGAAACAGTGGATATACTGACATCCGTCAAATCATGTGTTGTCGATTGCCGGTTACCGAATTCTGTAACACGTTCTCTATCCTGCTCGCCGGTAACCATTACATATTTCAACTTTGTAACCGTCAAATTCCTCCTCAAAATTTCAATGGCCTTGTTTATAAGTTCATCACTGTTGTAATGTACCGTGTACACATACTTGTGGTTTATCTCGTTCCACAATTTCTGAAAACGCTCGTCAGAGAAATTGT
>JAFLTL010000047.1 GCA_022510505.1 Muribaculaceae bacterium
CGGGGTGTAGCACAGTTGGCAGCGCGCCACGTTCGGGACGTGGAGGTCGGAAGTTCGAGTCTTCTCACCCCGACAAAAAAGCTGGATGAGCACCCAGAATAACGGGTGCTCATTTATTTTAATCTTAAAATTAACTAATTAACAATAAAATATCTGAATGAAAGCCTACGTTTTTCCCGGCCAGGGAGCCCAGTTTGTTGGAATGGGTAAGGAATTATATGACACAAATCCTGTGGCACGAGATTTGTTTGAAAAAGCTAACGAAATACTTGGATTCCGAATCACCGACCTCATGTTTGAAGGAACTCCCGAAGATCTGGTGCAAACGAAAGTCACTCAGCCTGCTATCTTCCTTCACTCGGTCCTTTTGGCTAAAAACCTTGGCGATGAATTCAAGCCTGACATGGTTGCCGGACATTCCCTTGGTGAATTCTCTGCGTTGGTCTCGGCCGGAGCAATGGCATTCGAGGATGGACTGAAACTGGTTTCGGCACGCGCTCAGGCAATGCAAAAAGCTTGTGAGCTTAAACCTTCGACCATGGCAGCAGTCCTTGCTTTGCCCGATGAAAAAGTTGAGGAGATTCTTTCAGGAGTCGATGGAGTGGTTGTGTGTGCCAACTACAATTGTCCCGGCCAGCTTGTTATCTCGGGGGAGACCGAAGCAATCGATCAGGCTTGCGAGAAACTGAAAGAAGCGGGTGCGAAACGTGCCCTCAAGCTAAAGGTTGGCGGAGCGTTCCACTCTCCGTGTATGGAACCGGCTCGTGCCGAGCTTGCGGAAGCAATTGAAGCAACCAGAATCGTAAATCCCATTTGTCCGGTTTATCAGAATGTTGACGCACTCCCCCACACCGACCCGGCTGAAATCAAGGGTTTGCTTATCGCACAACTCACAGCCCCGGTTCGATGGACACAGACAGTCAAGAATATGATAGCCGACGGTGCCACAGAATTCGTAGAACTTGGCCCGGGTAAAGTTCTACAGGGTCTTGTTCAGAAAATTGATCCCGCAGTTGCGGTTTCAGGTATGCAATAAAAAATAAGAATCAATGAAACAAAGGTCTCTCTCCAATATTCTCTCAACTCTTCTACTGACTGCCTTTTTGACAGTTGGGATAAGTTCCTGTAGCTCCTCCGACGAGCCTCCGGTGAAACCCGATGACAAAAAGGAGATAGTAATGACCGACCGCCATGGGAACCAACTGACTGTCGAAAGCAAGTCGGGCATCCCTGAAATTGGCGACGCCGCCCGGCCCGATGGCCGATTTGAACTTCCGGATGGCACTGTCATTGTAGTTAAAAACGGAAAAATCACCGAGATTTCTGAATGGGAAGAGGTCGCCAACCGCACTATTCTTGTGTATATGGTGGCGGCAAACTCTCTTGGCAGTGGAAATTATGACATGCGCGACATCGCAGAAATGCAGATAGCTGCTCTCAACGGTCATCTTGAGGGTAATCATCTTCTGGTGTACCACCACAATTATAAGGGTGAACCGGTATTGAAGGAAATCAAAGACGGCACAGGTGAAATCGACACATTGAAGGTCTATTCATCGACCCCGTCTTCACTTTCAATTGCACGCATGGAAGAAGTGATTTCCGACATGAAATCTTTAGCGCCGGCCAAAGATTACGGGATGGTGATGTGGAGTCATGCCAACGGTTGGCTTGTCATGAACAACAGCGGTGAATTATCAGTCATGGGACGCTCAAGGGGCGACGACTACGCAATTTCGACTCTTGCTTTTGGTGAAGACCAGAGCAGCGGCACGACCTACTACATGAACACCGGGGATTTGGGAACGGCCCTTCGCGGCAAGGAACTGAGCTTTATTTTCTTCGATTGCTGTTATATGGCATCGGTTGAAGCTATGTATGACCTCCGGGAAACTGCACCCCTCATCGGCGGTTCAGTCGCTGAGATTATTGCCGAAGGTATGCCCTATCAGATAACCCTTCCCTACCTATTTGCCGAGGGAGAAGCTGATTTTGTCGGTGCCGTCAATGCCGACTATGAGTATGTCAACGCCATGAGTGGATATAACCGCACCGGTACCTTCAGTATCATGGATATGGCCCAGATTGACAACCTTGCCAAGGCTTGTAAAGAGGTCTATTCTTATGGTCCGGTCTACCCTTCCGATTTCCGTCCCCAGAAATTCATGTATGAATCAACTTGTTATTTCTATGACTTGGCTCACATGCTTGAGAATCTGGAACTGAAAGGCGAAGATGTCGACGAATCACTTCTTGTTAAATTTGAAGAGGCCCGACAAAAAGCTCTCGAACAAATCGACAAGACGGTAATATTTAAGGCAAACACTCCATATATATGGCCCGGAACTTCCGACCAGACGGCCATCAATCATCATTGCGGTCTGTCAGCCCAATTCTTACGTGACGCTTCCGGAGCATCATCCCGTGGTTACAACCAAACGGCATGGTGGAATGATGTCGCCAGCTATATGTTTGAATAAATAGTCCAACAATGTTGCTATTTGAAGAACAGGTTGATTCCACACAGAATGTAATTGAGCAGGAGCTCGAACTCTTCGAGCCTCAGTCAATTAGTGACCTTGTTCATCAAGTAACCGGGGGATTAGTGAAACTGGCGATCAATATTGTGATCGCCATCATCGTTTTCTATGTTGGACGATGGATAATTCGCAAACTGACCAATCTGGTTGCGTCAATTCTCGTTCGACGCGAAGTTGAGCTCTCATTGACAACCTTCATCCTTTCATTGGTGAAGATTGTCCTCTACTTCATCCTGATTGTCACAATCATTGGCATTCTAGGCCTCGAGACAAGCTCTTTCCTGGCATTATTTGCTTCGGCCGGCGTGGCTATTGGCATGGCCTTAAGCGGCACCCTGCAAAACTTTGCCGGGGGTGTTCTCATACTTCTTCTTAAGCCCTACAAGATTGGCGATTATATCGAAGCTCAAGGATATACCGGAACAGTCAGAGAGATTCAGATATTCTCAACAGTTATTATCACAGCCGACAACAAGACGATTATCATACCTAACGGCCCGCTATCGACAGGCTCTATAAATAACTGGAGTAAGGATGGCTACCGGCGTGTGGTGTGGAATGTTGGAATTTCCTATGGCGACAAAGTCGAAAATGCCCGAGAAGCAATACTAGAGATGTTTGCCAATGATGAACGAATCATAAAGGGCTATATTGATGACGACCGTGAAGCACGAATGGAAGAAGAAGGAAAAACCGTCAATATTCCGGAACGAGTTCGTGAAATAATCCCTAAAAAAGACGGCACACCAACGGTTGTATTGAATGAACTGGCCGATTCGTCGGTTGCCCTTCAGGTTCGAGCATGGGTTAGGACCGAGAACTATTGGGACGTCTTTTATCACTATAACGAGATGTTCTATAATGAGCTTCCGAAGCATGGAATCAACTTCCCGTTCCCTCAGCTGGATGTTCATTTCGACAAACCAACGTAAATTATTTTGTTGGAAAAATAAAAAATTGTAATTTTGCAGACGCAAAACCACAAGGAGAGATGGCAGAGTGGTCGATTGCGGCGGTCTTGAAAACCGTTGAGGGTCA
>JAFLTL010000048.1 GCA_022510505.1 Muribaculaceae bacterium
TCATGGCCCGACGGACTGGATGTAGCCCATGGAACCGACATGTTGGGATGGGTTGTAAAGATTCTCGTACTGGGACTTTACCCGGCCGTGGTCTATATAAAGGAATTCCGACTCGCAGGAAAACGACTCAGTCTTCCTCTTCGTCGTAAACGTCAAACACGCGCGTAGAATCTATCAGAGGCTTTATCTCATTAAAAAATATTTCTTTTCTGATCAACCTGTAATGAGGATGATGATATCGGTTATATCTCTCGCTATGGTGAGAAGCATAGCCACCCGCATTTAGCATCGAGTCTATCGACTGAGCGTCTCGCTCCATATCGGGCAAGTTAAGTTTCATTCCCTTTATAACCTCATAAATTTCGCTCCATTCCTCTTTCCAGGTTTCTACATCTACCTTGTCGACATCTTTGACACTCCGATAGAACGCATCACAGTATAAATCCAAGGGAACAATACTGTCGGCAATAACAGCTAACGAAACCCTGTAGAAATTGTCACCCCTTCCGGCGGGCTCAAAATAATGGCGGTCATATTTCGATGATTGTGCCAGTTCCCTAAGTATGAAAGCCCTCGCGGCGGCCGTGTCACTAACAATGTGGCCCGGACCGAAATTGTCCTGGAAGAACCCTTTATACAAATCAGGCAAAGTGGTGGCCGGGAACTCTTCCAACTGACGGTTTACGGCCTGTTTTATATGACGCGATTTTGAGTCACATCCTTCAAACACCATTAAGGACAATACTGAGATAACAAGTAAAAGAAATGTCTTTATTGGTTTCATATCATCTTTATTTTTTTAGTTCTATATGTAATATTCTCCTGGTTCTTTCATCGACACGGTAATGGTCGGCCGATCTGACTCCCACTAACCATAACACCTTTCCCGAAATGTCACATAGCACCGCGGCCGACTCTTTCTCCTCGGGAGACGAGTGCATGTCGGTCAATATGTCGCTGATCAGTTTCTTTTTGCCGTTCATCCCAAACGGTGCCATTCTCTCCCCTACCACCGGTCGGCGATAAACAAATCGTTCTGCGCCTTCATTTCTGAACTTGTCTGAATCCAAAAAAAGATGATTCCCAGCATTTCCATCTTTGATTGTGAGCTTAATATACTCAATCGGGGACTCGGTATCTATCAGCCTATAGCTCATCCCCTCGATAACATCTTCTAAGTTCTCCAATCCCAGCACTGTCTCTCCGGGGCTTGATGATTGCCTGTTATCTCTTATCTTGGCCCGATGATAATTTGCATCGATTCGGTGAGTCTCCGATATGAATTTCTTATAACCCTCCCCATGCGTGATGTTTATAATATCTGTTGCCTGATGGTAATTGAACCCGAAATCCCTGATTATTTCAAAAAGGACTCTTACCGGTTCATTTGTCAATGCTCTTAATTTACCGGTGTCAATTTCCCCTTTATCCTTGTCAAACAACTTTTTGCATAGACTGTCCAGATATTCTTTAAACAAACGGTAATCGGTCGTCATGCAGTCTATTGTGTGCCGAATACCGGTCGATGCCTCAGGGAATTCCCTTGAAATCTCAGGAATGATTCTTAAACGCAATTTGTTCCTCTTGACATCGGCCACCTCGTTTGAACTGTCGGTAACCCAATTTATTCCGTTTCTTCTAAGAAAATCCTCTATTTCCGCTCGTGTTGACTCAAGCAAGGGTCTGATGATTCTCCTTTCATCGTCAAGAGCCGAAATTCCTCTCAAACCTTTTATTCCGCTACCTCGAAAAAGATTCAACAGGAAAGTCTCCTCATTGTCCTCTCGGTGATGGGCAATCGCAATCCAATAGCCTTTATCGGAAAACTCCCTGAACCAATCGTAGCGCAGATCACGACACATCATCTCAAGAGACACTCCCAGCTCGGCCGCATTCTTCCTGACATCAGGAAAATCTTTTCTTCTAAATTCAACCGAAAGTCTTTTTGCCATTTCCTCGGCGAACCGTGCGTCACGCTCACTTTCCTCACCGCGCAAATGAAAATTACAGTGAAGAGCCATCAGGGAAAATTCCAATCCGTTCGCTTTGTCCCTGAGTTCCGACAAACCCAAAAGTAAAGCCATGGAATCAGCTCCTCCGCTGAATGCCACGGCTATTTTTCCTTTTTCTAAGATTTCCTGAGGAATGTTATTTATGAGGCTTTTTATAATCACCCCACAAATTTAATCATTTAACCAAGAACTTAGAACATTCAACTGTAAACCGTAAACGGTAAACTCTCAGCTCAGTTTTTTCGCCGTATCCGATGCCGCATTGGCCAAATCGGCAGCTTTTTCCGATATAGACGTTAAAGTGTCGGCAGCCAGATTCTTTACCTTAGCTTTTGCCTTGTCGATATTATCGTTTATAACCTGCTGTGCCTGCTTCTTAGTCGTCTTAGCCTTCTCCTGAGCCAAAGCTATTTTAGTCTTAGCGGCTTCTTTGGCTGCATCAGTTGCTTCCTTGGCTGCGTCCTTTGCTGCTGCCAACTGTTCTTTAGCTTGCTTTTTCAGGATTTCATACTGGCTTTGAGCTTCAACCTGAGCCTCGGCTGCTTTCGATTCAGCCTCTTCTTTTACTGCTGCCAACTGGGCTTTCGCAGCTTCCTTAGCTGCATCAGCCGAAATCTCGGCAGCTGTCAATGATGCCTTCGCGGCTGCCTTTGACACTTTCGCAGCTCCTTTGGCCACCTTCTTGTTTGCTGTTGCGTTCATGATTTCTAGTTTTTTATTTTTATATAAATAACGTTGCACCGATAAAAAAGTTCTTACATTATTCTCTTATTTCCATTCAAAAAACTAACTTTGCAACAACTATTACCAACCGCTCGAATGGTGGAATGGTAGACACGAGGGACTTAAAATCCCTTGGCCATTGCGG
>JAFLTL010000049.1 GCA_022510505.1 Muribaculaceae bacterium
ATTCTGATCTTGGCTTTGACCGGCCTATGGTCCGACATCTGCTTCTCTTCCGGTACCACAACTTCTACTACCTCTACATCAGCATTATTGAACGACATGATATAATCAATGACAATTTCAGGTTCATTGGCCGGGAACGTTGGAGTTGTCGTTCCTGATAGGGGTGTGAAATTCTCAGAGAAAACCTTGATGAAATTCGACTCCGGTTCAGCATTGAAGTCTCCTGCAATAAAGAACGGTTTCTCATATTCGCTTGCAAGTGTCTTTAGAATAATTGCCGATGAGTCACGGTCGGCCTCGGTCAATGAAAGATGAGTGCATGCAAAAACATAAGCCGGAAACTCAGCCACGATGACCGAGCGAGTCTCCTCACTCCCGGGCAAACTATAACGCTTGACCGCCAACGGTTCATTTTTGCTAAGAATTCCGATTCCATATTTGCCACCCGCATAGTCGATTGATGGAGAAAAATAAGCCTTCATGCCTGCAGCATTGGCTATTTCACCAAGAACAAATCGGCCGTCACTTCGACTTGTCGCACTGTCAACCTCTTGGATAGCGACAACATCGGGATTATTCTCCTTAAGAAACTCCCCAATACGATTGTAATCGGTAATCGTGTCAAGTCCCTTGCCGTTATGAACATTATAGGACATCAAAGTTAGGTTCATCGGTTCCTCCTCGACCGATTTATTTTCCTTTTTGCCATTACATGATAAAAGTAACGAGATTGCAATCGCACCGGCTGTCAAATGTTTTATTCCCCAAGTCATCATCGCTTTGAATTTTAAAAGATTTTCTGTTTTCACAAATTTACCAAACCTCGAAATTTATAGCAAACATTTATTTTTCTTATTTTTGCTGAAAAGCAATATTCAATCAATGTCCATCTATGAAAAACCTTCTGACATTTTTTACTCTCTCAATCATTTCACTCTGCTCAACTTTTGCTCAAACCTATGCTCCATCGCACGAAAACTTAAAAACCCGACAACAATTTGATTCCGACCGCTTCGGAATCTTCATCCATTGGGGAATTTATAGTATGTTCGGTCAGGGCGAATGGTATCTGAATAGCGGAATCCTCGCCGACGAATACGCCAAGGCTGCTTCGGCATTCTATCCCATTGAGTTCGATGCCTCCGAGTGGACCTCGGCCATCAAAGATTCCGGAGCCAAATACATCTGTTTCACAACCCGTCATCACGACGGCTTCTCGATGTTCGGAACAAAACAAAGTGACTACAATATTGTTGATGCTACACCCTTTGGACGCGATATACTGCGCGAACTCTCCGATGCATGCGAAGCCGACAGTTTGCATCTTCACCTCTATTACTCCCATCTCGACTGGACTCGCCCCGACTATCCCATGGCACGAACCGGCCGCCAAACCGGTCGTGACACAACCGCTATCGACTGGCCCCACTACCTCGAGTTCATGGAGTCGCAGTTGACCGAACTCCTAACGAACTATGGCGACATTCGTGCAATTTGGTTCGACGGCTGGTGGGACCACGATGAAGACTCCGTCCCCTTCAACTGGGAGCTTGACCGTCAGTATAAACTCATTCACTCAATTAATCCTGCATGTCTTGTCGGCAATAACCACCATCAGGTTCCGTTCGAAGGAGAAGACATCCAGATTTTCGAACGCGATGTCCCGGGAGAAAACAGTGCGGGATATGCTCCTGACGGCATTAGCCACCTCCCCTTGGAAACCTGCCAGACGATGAACGGCATGTGGGGCTATAAAGTCTCCGACACTAACTACAAAACAACTCCCGAACTGATTCGCTACCTGGTCAAAACCGCAGGCAAAGGAGCAAATCTCCTGCTCAATATTGGCCCTCAACCCAACGGAAAACTCCCGGATGCAGCCCTTGACCGGCTTCGTGGAATTGGACAGTGGCTTCGTGAAAACGGAGAAACAATCTATGGAACCACGGGCTCTCCGTTTCCCGAAATGCCATGGGGAACAGCTACCACGAAGGACAACCGAATTTTCCTTCATGTCATGAATCCCTCTCAGCAAGAAATTCGTTTGCCCAATCCCGGCAACATCAGCTCAGTCGTTGACTTCACCAATCGTTCTCCCCTTCCTCATCAAATCGATGACCGGGAACTCATCATCACACTGCCCTCGCTCGACATCCCAATCGACTACATCATCGAAATCGAACAGTGACAACTGTAACCTAACTCGCAACTAAGAACTCAGTTTACTTGTAGAGATAAAACAACGCTTCGGCCGGTCCCATGTTGAGTGGTACACATTTGCCATCTGTAGGGACGCGACATGTCGCGTCCGC
>JAFLTL010000005.1 GCA_022510505.1 Muribaculaceae bacterium
CTTGCGGAAACGACGAAGCTCACCATGCTTCATGCATAGTTCCTTCCACATTTCAAAATTTATCCCGTCAAGGTATGTATTGAATTCTTTGAGATTATTCATTTATAGAAAGTTAAAGAACTGTTGTGACTTTCTCTTTTTTAGTGTATTTTGTATTTACAAGTAGCCTTTGATGGATGATAGTTTAAACCAAACCGACAGTCTTAAATTAACAACCCAACTTCTCCAAAAGGTTGTCAACTGCCTCGTCAACGGTCGAGCTGCTTTCCAGACATTTGATGAATAAGGACCCGATTATCGCTCCGGAAGAGTTCTCAAAAGCTTCCGCAAGGGTGGCTGGATTGGAGATGCCGAACCCGATTAGACGGGGATGAACAAGGTTCATGGCATTTATGCGATGGAAATATTCGATTTGCTCTTCACTGAATCGTTCTTTGGTTCCGGTTGTAGAGGCCGAAGAGACCATATAGATGAATCCGTCACATTCACGGTCAATTCTTCTTATTCTTTCGGCCGAGGTTTCGGGAGTGATGAGCATTATCATGTCTATATTATGTTTTCGACTGAGTTCCTGAAACTCTGCCATATAGTCGTCAAATGGAAGGTCGGGAATAATCAGACCATCGACCCCGGCTAATTCGGCATCCTGAAAGAATCGGCTGAATCCATATTGCATGATTGGGTTAATATAGCCCATCAGAATAAAAGGCATTTTCGTCACTTTCTTTCGTGCTTCGGCAACGTCGGCAAGAATCTTCTTCACGGTGATGCCGTTCTCGATGGCTCGGTTGCTACTGGCCTGGATGACCGGGCCATCGGCCATGGGGTCGGAAAACGGCAGACCGATTTCAACCATATCGACACCTTTGCGTTCGAGACATTCAATTATGTCAACCGTTGAATTTAAATAGGGATGGCCGGCCGTAAAGAAAACCGAGAGGATGTTTTTCGGTTTATGGTTGAAAAGTAGGCTGATTCGGTTATTCATTGTTTGGATTCAGATTATTCAGAAATTCTATAATTTTCGATGTATCTTTTTTTCCGGGTGATGTTTCAAAACGGCTATTGAGGTCTAGGCCGGAGAAACCGTTCAAAGATTTGGTCGCGAGAGATTTCAATGTGCCAACATCTTCAGGCCCGATTCCTCCACTGAGCAGATAGGGGATATCACCGTCATATCCTTCAAGTATTTCCCAATTGAATTTCGTTCCGTTGCCTCCGACATTTTTCCCTTTTGTGTCAAAGAGAAGATAATCGACAGTCCTATAGTATTGTCTTGACAGGTTATTTAGACTCTCGGCTGTCATATCACATCCTACAGGAATTGCCTTTATGACTCTAAAATCTTTGGATTTCAATTTTTGGCAAAATTCATTGCTTTCATTCCCATGGAGTTGAACCGTTGTGATTCCGCGTTTTCTGCAAATTTCAACGATGTTGTCAAAAGCCTCGTTTACAAACACTCCGACGGTTTCGAAATGATTTCCCAATTCCTTGATTGTTTCCGGTTCGGTTAGGAATGCATTTCTTGGCGAAGATTTATAGAATATAAAACCGAGAAATGACACGTGGCTGTTTTTCAGTTCCAAGGCATCCTCTCTGCCGGTGATTCCGCAGACTTTTATCTTCATTTCAGGCATCTCGTCACAGTAGTGTAACTTTTTACCTCTTCCAAAGTTGAGGATGCACGCATAAAAGTTTCGCCTATCAGAAATCCGTTATAGCCAATTTCCATCAATCGTTCGACATCGTTGGGAGACTTTATTCCACTTTCGGCAATTTTCAACGATTCTACAGGAAGGATCTCAAATAGTTTCACCGAATGGTTGACATCGGTGTGGAACGTACTGAGAGACCGGTTGTTCACTCCGATTATTTCGGGAGTGAAGTTTATTCTTTCCAATTCCTGGGGTGAATGGATCTCCAAGAGGACTTCTAGTCCAAGTTCCCGAGCCAGGGCGTAGTAGTCATTGATTTGGGATGGTTCCAGCAACGATGCGATCAACAAGATGATATCGGCATCGTAAATTCTTGCTTCGGCAATCTGTACTTGGTCAATTATGAAGTCTTTCCGGAGAATGGGTATCGAAAGTTCCTGTCGGGCAACAGCCAAGTCGGAAAGAGCTCCACCGAAGTACCGGGTGTCGGTCAGAACGGAACAAGCAGCAGCCCCTCCCTGTTGATACGCCTTGACCACCTCTGTCACACCACACATTGGGGCGATGTCGCCTTTTGACGGTGATCGCCTCTTGAACTCGGCAATTACACCGGGAAGCCCTTCAGCATTCTTCTTCCTGATTATCGAGGCAAGCGATCGTGTTTCCTTGTGAGTCTTGCGAGACGATTCAATGTAGGCGTCCTTTGACTGGAGAGTAGGAAATTGCGAGGCAACTTCTTCCCGTTTATTCTTGGCGATTTCAAGAAGAATATCTGTCATAAAAGTAGTTTTCAGTTTACAGATATCAATGGTAATATAATAACTTGATAACTATCGATTTGATAATGATAAAACTTCACCTGTTTATTTCACAGAATCGATCGAATGCAGCTTTCGCACGCCCACTTTTAATGGAGTCCTCAGCCTCTTTCCTGGCTTGTTCAATCGAAAGCTCGGGATTCAGTGTCAACAAGGCAAATGCAGAATTGGCCACGACACAATTTTCCTGGGCAGGTGTTCCTTTCCCAAGCAATACGTTGTCGAAAATCTTGGAGGCATCCTCCACAGTCTCTCCTCCCCATAGGTCAATTTGTTCTGCTGTGGGCCAATTCAATTCTTCAGGTTTGTAGACCCTTTCAGTTCCTGTGAAGTTAACTTTGAATGGTGAGGTTAGGGAAATCTCGTCATATCCATCAAGAGAGTGTACTACCGTACATGAAATTCCTTCATTCTGGGCAATATAACTATAAAGTCTCATCAGCTTGAGGTTATAGACCCCTAAAAGCTGATAGCGAGGCATGACGGGGTTGACCAGCGGACCGAGCATGTTGAAGAAGGTTCTTACTGCCAAGGATTTTCTAACAGGTGCCACACTTTTCAATGCCGGACTGAAGAAGGGTGCATGCAGATAGCAAACGCCGCTCTCGTCCAGCGATTTTTTCAAAGTATCGAGGTCGGAAGTAAATTTGATGCCATGCTGTTCGAGAACATTGGATGCTCCTGAAACCGAGCTGGCACCATAGTTGCCATGCTTTACAACCTTTCGACCGGTTCCGGCCACAACAAAACATGAAGCAGTAGATATGTTGAACGTGTTCTTGCCGTCGCCACCTGTTCCAACGATATCTATAGTGTCGACGTCACCGAAATATACCGGAAGACGTCGTTCAAGAATTGCATCGCGGAATCCCGTCAATTCTTCAGTTGTGATACTTCTCATCAGGAAAACAGTCATGAATGCCGCTAACTGGGAATCATTATATTTCCCGTCGGCAATGTTCAGCATTATGTCACGGGCTTCCTGACGAGACAGATTTCCGTGTTCAAAAAGACGATACAGTATTTTCTTCATTAGTGTTCGAGCCAATTTTTAAGGATTTTGATGCCTTGAGGTGTCAAAATACTTTCGGGATGAAACTGAACACCCCTGATATCCTTTTCGCGATGACGGATTGCCATAATCTGACCGTTGTCATCCTCGGCTGTAATCTCGAGTTTGTCGTGAGGGAAGTGTTCGGGATCAATAACCCATGAATGATAACGCCCCACTTTAAACCGTTCGGGCAGTCCTTCGAAGAGATAATCGTTAGACGCCTTGACTTGAATGTCGGTTGCTATTCCATGGTAAACCTCAGAAAGATTCTTAAGTTTCGCACCGAATGTTTCTCCAAGGGCCTGATGTCCCAAACAAACCCCGAGAATTGGTTTGGATTCCCACCATGTTTTTAAAAGCTCGGGTAATATGCCGGCCTCTTCGGGTATTCCTGGTCCGGGAGAAATGACTATTTTGTCATATTTTGATGCATCGGTTGCCTCCATACGGTCGTTTCTGATGACTTCTGGGAAAACTCCTAATTGTCTGAAGGCATGGACCAGGTTATAGGTGAAGGAATCGTAGTTGTCAAAAACAAGAAGTTTCATGAAACACTTCAAAGGTTAAAGTCGGTAGCTTTTTCGATTGCCGATTGTAAAGCTCCTAGTTTGTTTTTAGTTTCTTGCAGTTCCGACTGCGGATTGGAATGAGCCACCACGCCTCCCCCCGACTGGGAATAGAGACGACCTCCAGTACTGACGAAGGTGCGAATTGTGATTGCCTGATTCAACGATCCATCGAATCCGAAATATCCTATACAGCCGCCATAGATTTTTCTTGCATGGGGCTCGAGTTCGTTGATAATTTCCATCGCACGGATTTTGGGTGCCCCGGTGAGCGTTCCGGCGGGGAATGTCTTAGCAAACAGGTCGTAGACATCGGCATTTTCGGGCAGCTCGGCAACCACACGCGACACCATGTGAATTACATGGGAATAGAATTGAATTTGCTTAAGATATTCTATATCTACCTTTCCACCGCTACGACTCAGGTCGTTTCTTGCCAAGTCGACCAGCATAATGTGTTCAGCGTTCTCCTTCTCATCTTGCAGGAGTAGTTCAGCCAATTTCTTGTCGTTTTCGTCGTTACCGGTTCTTTTAAAAGTGCCGGCAATGGGATCGATCCAGGCCTTTCCGTTGCTGACTCTAAGATGGGTTTCGGGTGAGGAACCGAAAATGCGGAACGATCCAAAATCAAAATAAAAAAGATAGGGTGACGGATTGACGGAACGTAGTGCTCTGTAGGCATTGAAATCGTCACCTTTGAACCCTTGAGAGAAACGTCGGGAAGGAACAATTTGGAATACGTCACCTCTCTTGCAATGCCAGATGCATTTCTTTACAATCTCCAGAAAGTCTTCATCGGTAATTCCCGATTCCCGATCATTCTGTGGGTAGAAACCGTAATGTGGGATATCATTATTTTTCAGGATACTGATGAGTTGTTCCATTTGACTCTCTTCGCCATCGGGGATGTTCTCAATGACTGTCATCTCATTCCTGAAATGATTGACCTGAATGATGAAGCGGAAGAGAATATATAGCATATCAGGAATATGAGCCATGTCACCGACAGGCTTTGATATTTTCAGCGTGGGTTCGAAATGTCTGACACAGTCGTAGGCCGTGTAGCCCAACAGCCCGTTGACTAATGGGGAGTCAAGTCGCAGATCTTTGAGGCCATTGATGAAATTTTTCAGCTCTTCGGTGACTGAGTTACCTTCTGAAATATTCTTTACCAGCTTCTCTTTTCCAGGGATAAGGGTTTCAATTTTTTCATTCTTGACTAAGAAATGTCCTATCGGGTTTACGCCAATCAATGAGATACTGTTCTGAGTGGTGTGATAATCGGAACTTTCCATTAACCCTGACTGGGGGTAAAGATCCCTTATCTTCATGTAGAGTCCAACCGGAGTTTCGAGGTCGGCGGGCAGTTTTGTGATTTTTGTTTTCACTTCATTCTGTTTATGTAAGTTTCCATGTCCTTATCTCCGCGACCCGAGAGATTGACAACTACAATGTCATTGTTGAATTTCAGTTTGTCGAGAACGGCAAGGGCGTGGGAAGATTCAAGCGCCGGGATAATGCCTTCGAGCGAAGTCAACTGATAGGCAGCTTTAAGAGCCTCGTCGTCGTTGATTGCCAACACTTCTTCACGTCCTGTCTTTGCCAGATGGGCATGCAAGGGTCCAACACCGGGATAGTCGAGTCCGGCCGAGATGGAATAGGGCTCGATTACCTGTCCGTCATCGGTTTGCATCAACATTGTCCGTGAGCCGTGGAGTACTCCCGGTCGGCCAGTCAGAATCGAAGCAGCGGTTCGAGGAGTTTCTTTACCTTCTCCACCGGCTTCGGCTGCGATCAGTCTTACCTTGTCGTTGCCGATGAAATGATAGAACGCTCCAGCCGCATTGCTTCCTCCTCCAATGCATGCGATCACTACATCGGGATATTCTCGGCCTTCCTTCTCGAGAAGTTGCTCCTTGATCTCACTACTGATGACCGACTGAAAATAGGCGACCATTGCGGGATAGGGATGAGGGCCAACCGTGCTCCCTATAATATAAAAGGTATCCTTCGGGTTGCAACACCAGTCGCGTATTGCCTCGTTTGTGGCATCCTTCAGCGTGCGGTTGCCCGACGTTACCGGTCTAACCTCCGAACCGAGCATCCTCATTCGCTGCACGTTAGGCTGTTGTCGTTGAATGTCGGTTTCACCCATATAAACCACACATTCCATATCAAGAAGGGCGGCTACGGTCGCCGTAGCGACTCCGTGCTGTCCTGCCCCAGTTTCGGCAATGAGTCTTTTCTTTCCCATTCGCTTGGCCAACAATGCCGATGCAATGGCATTGTTTATCTTATGGGCACCGGTGTGATTGAGGTCCTCGCGTTTGAGATAAATCTTTGAGCCATAGAGTTCACTTAGTCTTTTGGCATGATAGAGAGGAGAAGGTCGACCCACATAGTCCTTAAGAAGGTCCTTCCATTGCTTGTCGAAAGATGGATCGGCAAGAGCCTCATTATAGGCGTCATTAAGATCGGCTATATTTTTAAACAATATTTCGGGGATATAAGCACCCCCGAAATCGCCATAATATCCTTTTTCGTTGACAGGTAAGATTTCCTTCATTATTCTTTCTTAAGAACAAATCCCACAGTCAGTCCATCATAGGAATTAAGCAAAGAAGCTGCTGACTGCATGGTGGAATTATTTGATATCTGAGCAATACCGTTAACCAATGAAATCAATTTGGAGGCATCGAATGTCAATTTTAGTTGTCCGGTAGCCGATTTTGAAACATAGGTCGTGATTTTGCCCAGGTTGATTTTTCCAACGGCTTTGAACTGAAATTGGAAGACCCCGGCTTCTTCGGTTTTTGAAATGGTTCCAGATACAGATATCTTTCCGGTGGAAAAAGTAAAGTTGCCGACCGAATCAGCGGTGAATTTAAGATTGTTGATACCCGCCTTTTCATAGTAGGGCTTAATTTTGTTGACGATGGCTGTCGAAGCGGCTGCTCCACCAGCCTTTTGCAGCAGATTGTCGCTCTTAAATTCCACAGCCGGTTCCTGATAAGCCCATGAGCCTTGCAGGTCGGCCAATGAAAGGTTGGAGGATGTCAGGACGTTATTGATGATTGTTCCGAGTCCTGAGAGGGAGGAGTTATTATCTGAAGATTTCCCCAGAACCCCACCGAGAATGTCTTTTAAATCCTGGTCGATTTCCGCTTTTGTTATAAAATTACAGGATATCAGGAAAGATAATAAAATTAAAATTTTTCTCATCAGATTATTATTTTTTGAAGTTTTATTGAGTGTCAATGCGACAATTGTTAATTGCGTCGACAAAAATAATAAATATTGACGAGAGTGTCAAAAGAGCGTTTCACTCACGGAAATATACTCTCTTGACTCGACCTGATATAGACGTGATTATTTCATAGGGAATTGTTTCAAGTTTTTGGGCCAACTCAGATAATGTTACCTCTTTTCCGAAGATTTCAACTTTGTCGCCAACATGACAATCGGATACATCACTAACGTCGATCATGCAGATATCCATACAAATGTTTCCGACTGTGGGACACCGATGGCCATTTACTATAAATTCTGCATGACCATTACCCAGTCGCCGGTCGATACCGTCGGCATATCCGACTGGTAAAGTTGCGATTACGGAATCTCTTAGGAGTTTCCCTTTTCGGGAATAACCCACTGTATCTCCCTCTTTCCATTTCTTGATGGATATAACGGTTGTGTAGAGACTTGCGGCCTGTTCCAACCCTTCTTCCATGGACGATGGTAAGGTCGGAATACCATATAAACCGATACCCAGACGAACGAGTTGATATTGAGCACTTGGAAACCGTATAATTCCTGCCGAATTCAAAATGTGTCGTCGGAACCCATACCCAACCTCTTTTTGAATTATGTCACAGAATTTGTCGAACTTTTCGATCTGCCCAAGAGTGTAGTCGTCCATGTCAGGGCAGTCGGCTGTCGCCAGATGACTGAAAACGGTAGCAATCCTGAAGTGATTTTTCAATTCCTTTAATCGCCCTATTAATGAAGGGAGCTCATTTTCGACGAATCCCACACGTCGCATTCCGGTGTCGAGTTTGATATGTAGTGGGAAATCCTTTACCCCTATTTCGTCGACGACCTTAGAGATCTTATCAAGAATGTCGAAGTTATATATTACCGGTTCCAACCTTAACCGAATCATTTGTTCGATGTTATGAGAATGCGGGTTAAGGACTATTATAGGCGATTTTATTCCGTGATGTCTAAGTTCTATACCCTCGTCGATTACGGCGACTGCCAAATAGCCGACTCCCTGGGTCTCGAGTACTTGGGCAAGTTCTACCGATCCATGGCCGTAACCGGCTGCTTTCAGCATAGCAATAATTCCGGTCGAAGGTTTCAGTTTTGACTTGAACCAGTTGAAGTTGTGTACAATCGAATCGAGATTTACTTCCAGAATGGTTTCATGTTGCTGGGCCTCGAGCTTTCCGGTCAGGCGATTGAGTGCTATCGTGTTGTTCCCAAAGTTCAACAGGATGGTTTTGTTCTTGAAGTCATCGGTTTTGACAGAGTCGATAAAATCGTTTAGCTCTCCCTCTTGGACAAATTTAATATTTGTGATGCCGAATTCTTTGATTTTTCCGTATAGTGATGAAAAGTCGATTTCAGGCGAAAGCATAGTAATAACGTGTAGTTCTGTCCCGGGCCGGGCCACTCTTCGCATGAAGCAAAGTGCCGGTTCGATTGAAACGGAATCAAGGAAGAAGCGGTCAATAATAATCTTGCAGTTGTTCAATGCCTCGAGAACTGTCAGTCGAGTCATCGGAACAAAGGATGTTTCGAGTCTTTCCAGTTCACTTCCAACCTTTTGTCCTATCATCGAATAGCGTGCCGCAATTGCTCCGAGAAGGATATTGACATCACGAGGGTCTTTGATTTGTGTGGAAATTTTATAATCCTTTCCATCGATTGAAACCCTGTCGGCTGTTTTAAGGTAGATGTTGGCAGAAGGATTGTGCAGGCTCCATGTGATTGTCCTCATATCTTTCCCCGCCTCTTCAATGAAATTCTTCACCTCGGTCCAAACCTCACCATCGTCAATAGAAGTGACAAGAATGTTGGTATTTTTTGCGAGCTCCAGTTTCTCCCGAATTTTTTGTCGACGGTTTTCGAATCCGTTTTCGTGTTCGTCGGTGATGTTAGTCAGAACCACAATGTCGGGCTTGATTATCTTTTCGAGTTGTTTCATCTCTCCTAGACGGGAGATGCCGGCCTCTATCAGAAGGGGAGAGTCATCCTCCTGAAATGTCATGATTGACAACGGAACACCGATCTGGGAATTAAAACTGCGCGGGCTTCTCTGACAATTTTTTCCGATTAATGTCTTGAGCAATTCCTTCAGAACTGTCTTGCCTCTACTACCTGTGATGGCGACAACCTTTGCTTGCGTCCTTTTTCTTTTCTCGGTAGCAAGTCTCTGAAGCTCTTTCAATGTGTTACGGACATAATGGAACACAGCGCCTTTCGCAGACATTTCATCCTCATTGTCGACTTTTTCGGAAACAATGAATTCCCTGACTCCTTTCTCAAAGAGTTGACCGATGTATTGGTGACCGTTTCCACTGTTTGTGACCAATGCTATAAACACAGTATTCTCGGGATCGGTCAGATTCCTGCTGTCAATTATATATTTCTTGTCGTTCATCCTGCATTCTTTCAATAGCCGCCTTAATGTGAGGGGAGAGGCCACAAAGTTCGTTCTTTATTGTCAAATTTCTTTGAATAAATTCCTGTCCTTCTTTGCTCTGAGGGTTTTGCAGCCGATGACACCTTCGTTTGATATAATCTCGGCATTTCTTCATCAAAGGTTCTTCATCCTTATCAAAATATGTGTCCAGGAATCGTTTATAGATATACTGGACTGCAGTTTTCGAAGGATGAACCATGTCGGCCTCATAGAATCGGTAGTCCCTGAGATCGTCCATCATGATTTCATAGGAGGGAAAATAGTCGACGAATGAAAACTTGTGTTGTAGTTTATCGACGACGAGCAGAAGAGTTGCCTTAGAAATCTTGTCGTTGTGTAACCCATAGGAAATGTGACGGACAGGACTGACGGTAAATATTACTTTGACCGTTTTATTTATTTGTCTTATAAGGTTTAATGTTTCAGTTAACTCGTCGATGAGCTCCTCGACATTGAAGTCGACGACTACGAATTCCGACGAAGGAAACTTATGACAATTTGCTACAATATTTCTATTCTCGATGTGACGGAATCCCCGCGCCGATCCCAACGTGATCATGAGAATCAAATTTGGCTCATAAAGGTACTTATTGGCCAATTCCATCGACTTGTTGATTTTCGAAAGGCAATTTTCAGGGTCCAATGATGAAAAAAGAGAATGATGTTCGAAACTGTGCCACAGCCCATTTTTGTCTTTTCGGAGATCATTCTTGGTGTAGATCCTATTTTGGGCAATTGTTCTCAGTCCTTTGGAGATGCTGACAGGATTGTATAGCGGACCGAATGGATTAATGATTATATCGAAAAGGTCCTTCTCCAACTGTTGTCCTATTTCAGTGGCGAAACAAGACCCAATGGACAAAATCGGATTTGAATAGTGCAAAATTCCCTGGCAATCCAATTTTTCCAGCTCAGTTCGGAATCTAATCTCATCCATAGTTTAATAGAGATAGAAGTCGGTGGAGGTTATTATGAATTCGGTACGACGGTTGATTTGGTCAGCGTCATTCCGGTCATTTTCATCGGTCAATCCGTCGATAAATTCAGGAGACAATACTGTTCCTTCATCGAATTGGGGGTATAGACGTGTCATTCGTGGGGTCATGGTAAATGGAACTCTTTTCCCTTCCCCTTTTGAGGTGATTCGTTCCTTGTCGAGGTTGTGATTGTTGATTAGATATTCTGCCACGGCGGCAGCTCGACGTTCCGACAAGCGGTCGTTATAGGCGTCGGTTCCCTTGCGGTCGGTGTGGCTTATCATCATGATTGTAATGTTAGGATATTCTTTCATCATGACAGCCAGACTGTCAAGGGATGCCTTGGATTCTTCGCGAAGAGTCGCTCTGTCGAAATCATAGAGTATATTGTTGATGACGATAGGTCGATTGATTGGTGAGAGTATGAAGTCGACTACGTAGGTGGCGTCAGCATTGTCATCTTCAGCAGTGAACTCTTGACGTGCGTTCAAATAATCGGGGGCCGAAGCCAGCATCGCATAACTGACCCCCGGTTCTATACGGAAGGAGAAAGAACCGTCGTTACGCACTTTATCTTTCTTTATTGTTCCATCGTCGCCCACCAACCGAACATAGGCATCGGGGATGATATATTCCTCAGGGTCCATGATGTATCCTTCTACCGTTATCGTCGGCTCGATAAGTTCAAACGAATAGATGTGGTCATAACCCTTTGCGTCCTTCCTATTGCTGCTGAAAAAACCTTTCCGTTCGTTTTCAAAAGTGATTCCGAAATCATCGGCTTCAGAGTTTATGGGAATGCCCATGTTTTCTATCGACCATTTACCGTTTCGGTCAAGACGAGCTCGAAAGAGATCCAATCCCCCGAATCCCGGATGTCCATCGGAAGAAAAATAGATTAAAGAATCATTTACAGCCGAAGGAAACATTTCATTCCGAGAGGAATTTATATCCGGTCCAAGATTTTCGAGATAATTACCATCTTCTTTAAGATTTATTCTCCATAGATCATAACCACCGTAGCCACCAGGTATATTTGAAGAGAAATAAAGATATTTACCGTCACAGGACGCTGACGGATGACCGTAATCATAGACGCTGTCGATGTCTAATTCCAATTTTTCCGGAGTACTCCATTGAGCATCGACACGTCGAGATTGAAGAATCTCAATCCGTGTGTCGTTTGATGACGATGATGAGGCTCGAGTCAGATACATTCGATTCCCATCGGGAGTTATGGTGACGATACCTTCGTCTTGGTCGCTGTTTAGTTGACCGTCAACGGGTTGGGGCCGTGTCCAGTTTCCCATCTCATCTTTTTTTGAAAACCAAATGTCTCCGTTTTTCATTCCGGTGACAGAACTTTTGACATCTCCTTCCGATTTTTCGCTCGTTGATGTAAAGTAAAGAATGTCGCCTCCATTTGGATCGATAAACGGCGAATAATCACTGCGTCCGCTGAGCAGTAGTGTATTTCTCTGAATTTTCACCCTGTCACGACCATTTTCGTTGGCTAGAACTCGGTTCACTCCTTCCAATCCGATGGATGCCCTTTTGTTGCCAGGATCGAAGTTCAGAAACCTCTCGTAGAAGCTTCGGGCATCTTTGTATTTCCCTTCTTTCTGCAAAGTTTCGGCCATTTGCAAAAGCAGAATTGAGTCGGGATAACCCATTCTGAGAGCGTTTGTAAACGATAATGATGCCCGTGATGGTTGATTTAGCTTGACATAACAAAGTCCAAGCTGATAGGCTGCAACAGCTCTCTGCGACCTTTGATCCTTCTTTTTTAGTTTGTCGTAGATCTTGCGATATTCTTTTTGTGCCTCGAAATATTCTCCCTGTTGATATTTTTGATCGGCCTTCTTAAAGTTGACCGAGGAGCATGACCAAAGCATTATCATTATCGACAATGCCACAATCAATTTAATTCTCTGAGTTATTCTTTCCATCAATCCATGAAGTTCGATAGAAATGTCGATATAGAATCTCCCGACACTTCAATGTAATCTTTTGGACGCGGATAACCCTTAGTTTCCGAGTTTTTCGATGTTATCTGGGGATTCGGGGAATTTAGTATAGTTTTCGCTTTGTCAGCAGCAGGTTTAAGATCTCCCACCCGGCCGGCCGAGTGGAAGTGCTGCTGAAAATAGGGTTCATACAGGTTGCTCACCATAACTCCGCGACTAACCGATGCATGAATCATTTCGTCATTGCCAATGTAGATGCCAACATGGGAGATAGCACTTTTAGGTGTGGATGCGAAGAACACGAGATCACCTGGTTGCAACGAATCAAAGGAAATGATTCTGCAATAATCGTGTTGTTCTCGTGATGAGCGTGGCAATTTAAGTCCTATAGCATTTGAGTAGACTTCCATGACGAAGCCGGAGCAATCGGTTCCCTGTCGTGAGTTTTTCCCATATTTATAAGGAGTTCCCAGCCATGTATAGGCTTCATTAATAATCTCGTTGGCATTCCCCGAGATTTTTTCATTGGATTTTTTCTGTTCGTTTTGCTTGTTCTCAGAAGCCTCGTTGTTCTTTGGTGGATTAGAAGTCGCCGTTTGCCGGTTCTCATATTTATGACCACGTGAGACGGCATGCCGTCCCGGTCCGCAACCCCAAAGAATAACCAAAAGAAGCGATAAAAGAGGATAGAGTCGAGTGACTGAGCGCTTGCTGTTCATTATTACCGGTTCTCCTTAGAAGTTATTTCACTGACACGGTCCCTAATTCTTTCCATGAGCCAGCGGGGAGTGGATGTCGCTCCACAAATTCCAATCTTTTCTTTTCCTTTGAACCACTCGATGTTCAAATCGTTTTCATTACCTATGAGATAGGAATTGTCATTGACGCTTTTGCATTCGGTGTAAAGGAATTTTCCATTACTGCTTTTGTTTCCACACACGAAAAGCACAAGGTCATGGTTCAATGCAAATTTCTTGAGGTCACCAACGCGGTTTGCAACTTGACGACAGATGGTATCGAAGCTTCTGAAGCTGTTATTGTTGCTGTAGTTTGCGCCTATTCGTTTGACTATTTCTTGAAAACCGTCGACCGATTTGGTTGTTTGTGAGTATAATGTAATTGGTCTATGGTAATCGAGCTTGTTAAGTTCCAACTCGTCCTCTATCACAATGGCCTTCCCCTCGGTTTGCCCGACGAGTCCGTTTACTTCGGCATGACCTTTCTTACCGTATATGACGATTTGGCTGTCGTCACCAGAGGCCCTATTTTCATCGTAGCTTTTCTTAATCCTTCGTTGTAACTGCAACACAACGGGGCAAGTTGCATCTATTATCTCTATGTTGTTCTCCTTGGCGATTCGATAGGTTGACGGAGGTTCGCCATGAGCTCTGAGAAGGACCTTTACGTTCCGAAGATTTTGCAAATCTTCGTGTGAAATTGTAATGAGACCTTTTTGCTTCAGTCTCTCCACTTCATCGTTATTGTGAACAATATCTCCCAGACAGTAAAGTTTCCCCGATTTGGCCAATTCTTCTTCGGCTTTATTGATAGCCGTCACAACACCGAAACAGAAACCTGAACCAGAATCAATTTCAATCACCGGTTTCATAGGCCAGTTTGTTTTCGATTTTTATTTGTCGCCCGGGGAAATCTTTAATAAACGAATGGTTGTGTGTCGCCATAATGACTGCCGTTCCCCTGTCAATAACAGAATGGAGCGTTTCCATCACATTTCTTGCTGTTTCAGGATCGAGATTTCCGGTGGGTTCATCGGCGAGAATCAACTGTGGTTCGTTGAGGAGCGCTCGTGCTATTGCCACACGTTGTTGTTCGCCGCCCGAAAGTTCGTGAGGCCATTTATAGTCCTTGTTGGTCATACCAACGGTTTTCAAAACTTCGGCAATTCGTTCCTCTATCTGTTCGTTGTCGCGCCATCCTATGGCCTTAAGTACAAATTTCAGATTGTTTTTAACATCGCGATCAGTGAGTAACTGGAAATCTTGAAAAATGATGCCTATTTGACGGCGTAAGAATGGGATTTGACGTTTCTTAAGTGAGTTCAAATGAAAGTCAAAAATCCTTGCTTCTCCTCCTGAAACGGGTATTTCGCCATAGAACGTTTTCATTAGGCTACTTTTCCCACTGCCGACACGTCCGATGAGGTAAACAAATTCTCCCTTATTGACAACAAGATTGACATGTTTGAGCACTACCAGAGAGTCACGACAAATTTCTACATCCTGATAATCAATAATCGGCTGTTCCAATATCTCTTCGGTGCTCTCCATCATGTATTAGTTGCCCATTTCCGACAGAAACTTAATCCTGACGAGTCTTATTTCTTCTTCGGTGTAATCGTTGCCTAATTCCTTATAAGCCTCTTGAAGACTGTCGCTTTCGCTCTCTTTGAAATATTCGAAGATGTCATTTTGCTGGTCTTCATCCATGTTTTCGTCGATGAAGTAGGATATGTTGATTTTTGTTCCCGAGTAGACGATAGCTTCAATCTCATCGAGAAGTTCATCAAAATCCATGCCTTTTCCGGCTGCGATTTCATCCAATGGGATCTTACGGTCTATACATTGAACGATGTAGACTTTCTGTTTGCTTTTATTGATGATATTTTTGACAATCAGATCTTCGGGACGCTCAATCTCATTTTCTTCGACATGTGCCTTTATGACATTGATGAATTCCTGTCCGTAGCGTTTCGCTTTTCCCTCGCCGACACCGGGAATATTCTTCAGTTCATCAAGGGTTACGGGATAACTTGTGGCCATATATTCCAGCGATGGGTCCTGGAATATGATGTAGGGAGGCAACTGAAGGTTCTTTGCAATTTTCTTCCTTAGGTCTTTCAGAATGTTGTAGAGTGTTGGGTCAACGGCACAGCTTGCACCGCTTTTAATAATAACTTCTTCTTCATCCTCCTTAAATTCCGAGTCCTCCTTAATTTTAAATGAAACCGGATGTTCCAGGAATTTATGTCCTTCCTGGGTGACCTTGATAATGCCGTAGTTTTCAACGTCTCTGTCGAGATAACCTGCTATGACGGCCTGTCTAATCACGGTGTTTATGTGACGATCATCCGAACCGGTCAAACTACCGAACATTTCGAGTTCATTGTGCTTGTAACCTTTAACATCGGATGTTTCTTTTCCTAAAAGCACGTCAATTATGTGTTCGGCTTTAAATTTTTCTTTTAATACTAATACTGTCTCAATTACTGAGCACAAATCGTCTTTTGCTTCCACACTGATCTTAGGGTTGATACAGTTATCACAATTACTGCAATTATCATTGGAGAAATTTTCTCCAAAGTAATGCAGCAAAGATTTTCTTCTACACACGGATGATTCAGCATAAGCTGCTGTTTCTTCAAGCAGTTGACGCCCGATTTCCTGTTCCGAGACGGGTTTCCCCTGCATGAATTTTTCCATTTTTTGTAAATCCTTATAGGAATAGAACGTCAGGCAAATACCCTCTCCTCCGTCACGGCCGGCTCTACCGGTTTCCTGGTAATAACCTTCGAGGGATTTTGGCATGTCGTAATGGATCACAAATCGAACGTCGGGTTTGTCGATGCCCATACCAAAGGCGATAGTAGCCACAATAACATCCACTTTTTCAAGCAGGAAGGCATCCTGGTTGGCCGAGCGAGTGGTGGCATCCATGCCTGCATGGTAGGGTAGAGCCTTAATATTATTGACGTTAAGGACTTCGGACAACTCCTCAACTTTTTTACGGCTCAGACAGTAGATAATTCCCGATTTTCCTTCATGATTCTTGATGAATCTTATTATGTCGCGATCGACGTTGTTCGTCTTAGGCCTTATTTCATAATAAAGATTCGTCCTGTTGAAGGATGATTTGAAAACCTTGGCCTGGTTGATTCCAAGATTCTTTTGTATGTCATGTTGGACTTTCGGAGTAGCGGTTGCTGTCAGCGCGATTATCGGTCTTTGGCCTATTTCATTAACGACCGGACGTATTTTGCGGTATTCTGGTCGGAAATCATGCCCCCATTCCGAAATGCAATGAGCTTCATCGACAGCATAGAAAGAAACGGGGATTGACTTGAGGAATTCAATGTTCTCTTCCTTTGTGAGAGATTCCGGAGCAACATATAGGAGCTTGGTTTTCCCCGATGTAATATCTTGTTTTACCTGTTCGATAACCGATCGGTTTAGAGATGAATTAAGGAAATGGGCGACATTGTCATCGGAGCCGAAGTGTCTCATTGCGTCGACCTGATTCTTCATCAGTGCGATCAGCGGTGATATGACTATAGCGGTCCCATCCATCAGAAGCGACGGGAGCTGATAGCACAATGATTTACCGCCGCCAGTTGGCATCAGAACAAAAACATCTTCCCCACTCAGAAGAGATTGTATGATTTCCTCCTGATTTCCTTTGAACTGATCAAAACCGAAATAGGTTTTGAGAGTTGAAAGAAGATGTTCACGTTCCACTACTGCCATGAGCCCTTCATTTTTTCTAATGCGAATTCCTTTGTTACGATGAACTCTTTGGTGTTAGCCATCGATGGTACCTCAAACATGGGGTCGACCATAATTGTCTCCACGATTGATCTTAGTCCACGTGCTCCTAGTTTGTATTCGATAGCTTTGTCGACGATTAAATCGAGGGTGTCCTCGTTGAATATCAATTTGACGCCGTCCATTTCAAACATTTTCTGGTACTGCTTGATAATGGCGTTTTTTGGCTCTGTCAGGATTCTGCGAAGTGTGGAGCATTCTAATGGCTGGAGATGGGTCAGAATTGGCAAACGACCTATAATTTCGGGTATTAGTCCGAATGACCTTAGATCTTGTGGTGCCACATGCTTCATTAGATTGTCTCTTTCAATCCGTTGTTTGGCCGGGTCGGTTGAATATCCCACGACATGTGTGTTGAGTCGTTGAGCGATTTTACGTTCAATACCTTCGAAAGCGCCTCCGCAAATAAAGAGAATATTTTTTGTGTCGACGGCAATCATCGGTTGTTCGGGATGTTTTCTACCGCCTTGTGGGGGGACGTTGACGATGGACCCTTCCAATAGTTTGAGGAGTCCTTGCTGCACGCCTTCACCACTGACATCTCGTGTTATAGACGGGTTGTCACCTTTCCGTGCGATTTTGTCTATTTCGTCGATGAATACAATTCCTTTCTCGGCTTCCTGAACATTGTAGTTGCTTGCCTGCAGGAGTCGGGTCAACAAACTTTCAATGTCTTCCCCAACGTAGCCGGCCTCGGTTAAAACAGTTGCATCGACAATTGCAAAAGGAACCTTTAGGAGTCGGGCAATGGTTTTTGCCAACAGTGTCTTTCCGGTCCCTGTTGGGCCGACCATTATGATGTTACTTTTTTCAATCTCGACGTCGTCTTTGGAAGATGTCTTCTGATTAATTCTTTTATAATGGTTGTAGACCGCAACGGAAAGATATTTCTTGGCGTCCTCCTGCCCGATGACATATTGGTTTAAATAGTCAAAGATTTCTTTGGGAGTAGGAAGAGTTTCTTTGGGCTCTTCTTCATTTTTGTTGCCATATTGTTTAACCTCGGAATTCGGGATCACAATGCCAAGTTCGTTGAGTGTGTGATGGATATTTTCCACACAGTCAACGCAGATGTAGGTTTTGGCATCTCCAGCGGGTATCATGATTTCCGACAAGCTTCCGGGCTTACCGCAGAAGGAGCATTTTTCCTGTGTTATAGTCTTCTTTCCCATTTGGGGATAATAATCTTTAATGCTTAGCTCTGATGAGAACCTCATCGATCATACCATAATCTTTGGCTTCCTGGGCGGTCATCCAATAGTCTCGGTCACTGTCTTTTTCGACCTTTTCGAATGGTTGTCCTGAATGATCGGCTATAATTTGATAGAGTTCTTTCTTAAGTTTCTGAATTTCGCGGGCTGTTATTTCAATGTCGGAAGCCTGACCTTGTGCACCACCCATAGGCTGGTGAATCATGACACGGGAATGTTTGAGTGCGAATCTTTTGCCCGTGGTTCCTGAAACGAGCAGCACGGCTGCCATGGATGCTGCCATACCGGTGCAAATTGTTGCCACGTCGCTGGAAATATACTGCATGGTGTCATATATGCCAAGGCCAGCATAAACCGATCCACCGGGAGAATTGATGTAGATCGAGACGTCCTTTCCGGGGTCGGCCGAGTCGAGATAAAGCAACTGGGCTTGGATTACATTAGCGGTATAGTCGTTTACATCGGTTCCAAGGAAGATGATACGATCCATCATCAGACGTGAAAACACATCCATTTGGGCGACATTCAGCTGTCGTTCCTCGATGATGGTTGGTGAAATATAACTTGATGTGATCTTTGAATTTACTGCAGATGTGTATTGGTCGAGTGCAAGTCCATTCATATTCAAATGGTTAACTGCATAATCTCTGAAATCGTTCTTCATTTTGTTATATTAATTTGTTGTCTCAAATAATGTTTATTCAAAGATAATAAAAAATAATGATTTATAGAGAATTTTATTTTTATGTCAAATTGACGACTGTTATCCCGGCGCCTCCGAATCTAACATCTTCATCCATGAATTTAGTGACATGCGGGACTGTCTTCAAGTATTGTCGGATTGCTTGTTTGAGAGCGCCTGTTCCGGTTCCGTGAAGTAACCTTACACGTTCGGCGCCGAACTGGACTGCATCGTCGATAAAATATGTGACAGCCTGGAGTGCTTCATCTACTCTCATTCCTCTTAGGTCGATGTCGGGTTTGAACTTCATGCGTCGTTCGTGGTTGCTTAACCGTGCGGAGTCAACATATGATGACTGACTGTTGTTTGCTTTTGAGGGTTTCCGATTGGTTGGTTTTAGGCGTTCTATGCTGACCTCGGTTTTCATGAGTCCGAAATTGACCTTGGCTTTCTTGCCATTTATTTCTATAACCTCTCCCGGGATTCCCTGGTTGTCGAGTAGGACGATGTCGCCGATGTCAAGAGATGTTTTGGATTCTTTCGATGTTGATTTTTCGGAAGTGTTTTTTCTTTTTCGGGTACGTTTGTTAAGAAGCTTGTTGTTTTCGGCCTCATATTCCGTAACAAGGTTCTGTCGGAAATCTTCAAGTTCCTGACGAAGTTTTTTGGTCGCAGATTTCTCGGCTTGACTCTCTTTTATTCCCTTAATTGTTTTTTCAATGTTGGAATTGGTTTGGGCAAGAATTTTTTCGGCTTCCTGTTTTGCCTCCTTGATGAGATTTTTTCTTTGCTCCTTAAGTGCTGCCGAATCGTTTTCCCAGTCTTCGATAATCTTGTCGAGTTTTTTTTCTTTAAGCTTGATATCGGTTCGTTTCTTTTCCCAATATTTTTTGTCTCGGTTTATGTCGAGTAGGAACTTGTCGGCATTGACGTAATCAGTTCCTACAAGTTTAGTGGCTTCATCAATAATGGACGCAGGAAGCCCTGTTTTTCGTGCGATTTCCAGAGCAAACGAGCTTCCCGGGTTACCAATTGAAAGAGTGAAGAGAGGTTGCATTAGATGTCGGTCATAAAGCATAGAGCCGTTGGTCAGTCCTTCTGTGTTGTCGGCAAAAAGTTTCAGATTCTGATAGTGGGTGGTAATCACACCCCAGCATCCTTTCCGGTTCAATTCCTCTAATACTGCCTGGGCCAATGCTCCTCCGATTGTGGGTTCTGTTCCGGCTCCAAACTCGTCGATAAGAACAAGCGACCTATTGTTCCCTTTATTTAGGAAAGTCTTCATGTTTCTTAAGTGGGAGCTATAGGTTGAAAGGTCGTCTTCAAGTGACTGGTCGTCGCCGATGTCAATAAACAGGTTATCGAAGATCCCCATGTGGGAATTTGAATATAGTGGTGGGAGTAGCCCGCATTGCATCATGTATTGTAGTAGTCCGACCGTTTTAAGACATACTGACTTTCCCCCGGCATTTGGTCCCGAGATAATCAATATCCGGTCTTTATTAGTCAGTGTTATGTCGAGCGGTACAATTGTTTTGTTTTGTGCAGACAGTGTTTTGTAGAGCAGAGGATGAATGGCGTGGTACCATTCTATTTCGGGTGACGGATGAATTTTGGGAAGTTGTGCTCCGACGCTGATGGCATAGCGGGCTTTGGCATGGGTGAAATCCAGTTGGCAAAGAATGTGATGGTTGTTTATTAGTTCTTCGCGTGAAGGCCTGATTGAATCGGTCAAAAAGGTTAATATTCTTAGGATTTCTCTTTTTTCCTCGAGTTCCAGTTCGCGGATGCGGTTGTTTACTTCCACCACTTCCGACGGTTCTATGTAGATTGTTCTGCCGGTAGCCGATTCATCATGGACAATACCGTTTATTTGTTTCTTGTGCATCGGGACCACTGGAAGTACGAGGCGTCCGTCACGTACAACCGGCATTGTATCGGTTGAGATGGCACCGTTTTCAACTGCGCGTGACATAATTCGACGCATAACCGTTGCGACAGTTTTGTTATTTTCGCTCAGTTTCTGGCGTATTTCGGCTAGTTCCCGTGAGGCATTGTTCTTGATTTCTCCTTCTTTGGTAAATATGCGGTCGATCTCGCGTGAGATATGGACCGTGGGGGTAAGAAGTGTGCCGAGGTCGTTCAGTTCCGGGTAGAGATTCCCGATGATATTTGGGTCGTTTCGGTGAAAGAAATTGAAATTTTGTTCGGAACATTCGAGTTCCTTCTTGAGCAGCTGAAAATTATCTATTGATAAGCAGGAGCCATCAATAGAGAGTGTCTTGAAAATGTTCTGGAGACTTTCGATTGGAAGAGACCCAACAGGCACTCGGAAAGTGTCGTCAGTTTCCTTCAAAGACTTGACCATTTCACTTACACGGTTCAGTTCCCTGACAATATTTTTGTAATCGGAAGAGAAAGAAATCTCGTCGACAATAATTTTGCTGTCAACGGATAAGCATAACTCTTTCAGCTCTTTTCTGATTGTGTTGAACCCGATTTTGGTTTCAAAATTCAATGGATAAATCAAAAGTGTGTTCCCTTGAAAAATTTAATATTTAATACAAAAATAATATTTTTCACGAAATTTCAACTAATTTAGGGAATCGGTTGTTATAGTCTTATAAGAACAAAAAAACAAGTTTCAATTAAAATTTACAAAATTATGTCAGCCTTAAAATTAAATTATCTTGGTACCTCTAAGTATTGGTGGGTTGCCTTGATCTGTGGGATTCTTCTGGTTATCGGTGGTTTTGCATATTGGTTCTGGCCACAGGCAGGTTATGCAATTGCATCCCAGATTTTCGGATGGTTATTGATTCTTTTCGGAATTGTACAACTGTGTTTTTCAGCGAGTCAGAATCGCCCTCGTGGATGGGGATGGTGGTTAGCCGGTGGTGTCATTGACATGTTTATCGGTTTCCTTCTGGTTCGCAGTATTATTCTTTCAGAAATCGTGTTCCCATATTTCCTTGCTATAGTCTTCATCTTCTGGGGAATCAGCGCACTGATTTCATCAGTAAGCTCCCGTGAGGGTCGTTACTGGTGGTTGTATCTCATCAATGGCATTTTGTTGATGATCATCGGTTTCTTCTTCCTGGAAGCAGGTTACATCCAGAATATGGAAATGGTATCGTTCCTGACAGCGTTGGCATTCATCTACTGGGGTTTCTCAATAGCAATGACCTCCTATGACATGAAGCCAGTAAAAGATGAAGAATAATTTAAAAAGATAATATAGAATAAAATAAGGCGCCATGTGAAACACATGGCGCTTTTTTTAATAATTTTTGTACCTTTGTGCCTTCAATTGAAAGGCTTCTTATTATAGAAGTTGGTCTAAAAGGCACTTTAATGAGAAAACCAAAAGTAGATCTTATTTTCGAAGTCAGTTGGGAAGTGTGCAATAAGGTGGGTGGCATCTACACCGTGCTTTCATCAAAATCCCACACACTTCAAGGTCTTTACAATGAAAAAATAATATTTATTGGTCCCGATTTTGGTGAGGACCACAATTATTCAGATTATTTTCAGCCAGACCCTACTCTTTTGAATGATTTTTCATCGCAAATACTTCCCTATGGGGTAAAAATTAGATGTGGTCGTTGGAAAGTACCTGGAACACCGAAAGCTGTATTGGTTGATTTTCGACCGATATTAGAGCTGAAGAATGAGATTTACGGAGAGATGTGGGAGCATTTCGGAGTAGACTCCTTGCATGCCTATGGCGACTATGATGACTCATGTGGTTTCTCGGTTGCTTCGGCTATTGTGATTAAGAAGATGTGGGAGCATCTTGGTTCTCCAAAAAAAGCGGTAGCCTTGTTCAATGAATGGACAACAGGAATGGGTTTGCTTTATCTCAAGACTCATGCACCTTCTATTGCGACAGTGTTCACAGCTCACGCAACATGCATGGGGCGGAGTATCTGTGGTAACAACAAGCCGCTCTACAATTATCTTGAAGGATATAACGGCGACCAGATGTCGGAAGAGCTCAACATGCAGTCGAAGCATTCTTTGGAAAAGAGAGCGGCACGCCATGCCGACTGTTTTACTACGGTCAGTGAGGTAACCGCAATCGAGAGCCGTCAACTGTTGGAGAAATACCCCGATGTAGTGACTCCGAACGGTTTTGACAAGAAGATGGTCAATGAGTCGGTCGGAAAGAAAAAAAATCCCAGATTGTCAGCTCGGAAGAAACTCATCAATGTGGCATCGGCGTTAACAGGAAAGAAATATAAAAAAGACGTTTTACTAGTGGCCACATCGGGTCGTAACGAATATCACAACAAGGGTGTTGATGTTTTCCTTGATTCAATAAATACCTTAAGGTCATGGAACCCCGATAAAGAATGTGTTGCTTTCATCCTGGTTCCGGCATGGACAAAGGAGCCGAGGACAGACCTTCAGCATTCTTTGGCAGGTAAAACTTCAGTTGACGGAAATGAGCGGAATCTGACTCATTGGTTGAATAATCCTGATTGGGATGCCATCTATAACCGCACACGTCAGCTGGGTTTGACAAACAATGGTGATTCTCATGTTGACGTTATATATGTGCCCTGCTATTTGAACGGTTCCGACGGAATTTTCAACTGTCATTATTACGGACTACTCCCAGGTTTTGATTTGACAGTTTTCCCGTCCTATTATGAGCCATGGGGCTACACGCCTTTGGAGAGCATAGCTTTCGGAGTGCCTACAGTGACCACGTCACTTTCAGGTTTTGGACAGTGGGTTAGAAACACATTTGGCGAAGATTCATTCGAAAAGACGGGTGTGGAAGTGATTAGGCGCGACGATTTCAATTATGATGAAGTGGTATTTAAAATCTCGTCATTGATTGACAAGGTTTCCCGTTTGACAAACAGTGAGTTTGAGTCTTTGAGGGTTAAGTCCTTGTTGACCGCCGATGAGGCACAATGGGAGTCGTTTATAAAATACTATCTCGAAGCTTTTGAAGTCGCTTTGAAGAACAATAAATCAAACACGAAAACCAAATAAATTTATATATTCAATGAAACTAAGTGTTAGCAACAGTAATGCTCCCATGTGGAGAGAAGTGACCGTTAAATCGGAATTGCCTTCTCAGCTTAAGCCGCTGGAGGATATTGCTAAAAATTTATGGTGGGTTTGGAACAGCGAAGGAAAATCACTGTTCCGCGATCTAGATCCTGATTTATGGAGAAACACTGGCGAGAATCCGGTGATTCTTCTTCAGGAGTTAAGTTTTGACCGTTTGCAGGAGGTCATGAATGATCCTGCATGGATGGCCCGCATAAGCCACGTATATGCATCTTTCCGGGAATATATGAAGAAGCCGATGAGGAAGGATGTTCCGTCAATATCCTATTTTTCAATGGAATATGGTTTGTGTAATGCATTGAAAATCTATTCGGGTGGTCTGGGCGTTTTGGCCGGAGACTATATCAAGGAAGCCTCGGATAGTTGCATTGACATGACAGCCGTAGGATTCTTGTATCGATATGGATATTTCACTCAGACTCTTTCGGTTGATGGACAGCAGATTGCAAACTATGAGCCCCAGAACTTCAATCAGTTGCCGATAGACCAGGTGCTTGACGAGAACGGCTACCCCATGATAGTCGAGGTTCCTTTCCCGGGTCGTATAGTTTATTCCCATGTTTGGCGTGTCAACGTGGGTCGCATGAAGCTCTATCTGATGGACACCGACTTCGAGATGAACTCGGAATTTGACCGTCAGATAACGCATCAGCTTTATGGTGGTGACTGGGAAAACCGAATCAAGCAGGAATATCTCCTGGGAATCGGAGGTATAATAATGCTGCGCAAACTTGGGATTGATACAACCCTGTATCATGCCAATGAAGGTCATGCAGCTCTTTTGAATCTTCAGCGTCTGGTCGAGTATGTTCAGAACAAGCATCTTGACTTCAATGTAGCTCTTGAGATGGTTAGGGCCTCCAGTTTGTATACCGTCCACACCCCGGTTCCGGCAGGTCATGATTACTTTGACGAAGGTCTCTTTGGGAAATACATGGGCGAATATCCCGAGAAGCTTGGAATTTCATGGCAAGACTTGATGAACATGGGACGCGAGAATCCCGATTCAAACGAGCGATTCTCAATGAGCGTATTCGCTCTTAACACCTGCCAGGAAGCCAACGGTGTCAGCTGGCTTCATGGAGAAGTGTCGAAGAAGATGTTCTCGGGAATATGGAAAGGTTATAACTGGCAGGAATCTCATGTTGGATATGTTACCAATGGTGTTCACATGCCGACTTGGGCTTCAAGTGAATGGAAGGAATTCTATTGGAATGTTTTGGGCAAGCAGGTTTTTGAAAACCAGAGTGATCCCGAAGCATGGAAAGGAATTTTCAACGTATCTGATGAGAAGGTTTGGGAACTTCGTCAGATTATGAAGAAGAAATTCGTGAACTTCATCAAGCGTGATTTCAAGGCAAAATGGCTTGCCAACCAGCGTGATCCGTCGGCTGTGATGAAGGTCGTAGACAAGATCAACAGTGATGCACTGATTATTGGTTTCGCTCGCCGTTTCGCAACTTACAAGCGTGCTCACCTGCTGTTCACCGATTTGGACCGTTTGGCAAAGATTGTCAACAATGACCAATTCCCAGTACAGTTCGTATTCTCGGGTAAGGCTCATCCGGCCGATGGGGCAGGGCAAGGCCTCATTAAGCGAATCATGGAGGTGTCACGCATGCCTCAGTTCCTGGGCAAGATAATATTCCTTGAGGATTATAACATGATAGTAGCCAAGAGATTGGTAACTGGTGTAGATATATGGTTGAACACTCCGACTCGTCCGCTGGAAGCATCGGGAACTTCAGGCGAAAAAGCTGAGATGAACGGTGTGTTGAATTTCTCAGTTCTCGACGGTTGGTGGTATGAAGGGTACAAATTCGACGAGCAGGCCGGATGGGCTTTGACTGAAAAAAGAACCTTCACAGATCAGTCACAACAAGACCAGCTGGATGCAGCTACAATCTATTCGATGCTTGAAAATGAGATTATTCCTCTTTATTTTGCAAAGAATTCTTTGGGCTATTCTCCCGAATGGGTTCAGTATATCAAACGTTCGATAGGTCATATTGCTCCTCACTTCACAATGAAGAGAATGATCGATGACTATATTTCACGGTTCTACAATAAAGAAGCTCGCCGCACTAAGGCTTTAGCGTCGAATGACTATGAAATGGCACGTGAAATTGTTGCCTGGAAGGAGAAAGTCTCAAAGGCTTGGGATGGCGTTAAGGTTCTCGAGATTGAATCCAACGATCCGGGAAATCTGATTGCCGGGGCCAAGGCGACTACTAAGATTGTTCTCGACACTCATGGTCTTGGAAAGGATATTGCTGTCGAAATGGTTGTCTTCAAGCTTGAGAATGGAGAAGAGATTTATAAAGGAGCTCAAGACTTCAAGGTTGTGAAGGAAGATGGAAATAAGGTGACTTATGAAATCTCTCTACCGATGAAGAATGCGGGTGTGTTCCGTTATGGATATCGAATCTATCCTAAGAATCCGATGTTGCCTCATCGTCAGGACTTCGCTTATGTTCGTTGGATTTGATTCATGGGTTCGAAACGAATAAAAAGGGTTGAGCTTTGATAAGCTCAACCCTTTTTTCTGCGAGGGAATCTCATTATTGCTTGAGTGTTTTAGCATAGGATTCCATCAGTTGTTCCATGTCGAATTCAATAGTCATGCCACACCATGAGCATCGGCCCTCGGCTGTTTTCTTGAATCCCGCCGGAGTTGTGGTGCCCGGTTCATTATATTCGGGGTTGAATGTCACTTGGTCGTTGAAGATAATGTGGGTAGATCCGCACACGGGACATTTGAATTCTTTGGTCATGGCAGCGAGGGCCTTGACTTCTTCATCGGTGAATTTCATAAATGGTAGTCGTTTATTTTGTGAACATTTTAGTTGTCATGCTTGTTTAATTAATAAACAAACGAAAAACGGAATTGGATCGCTGATAGTCAAAATGACCCGAGTCATTAATTCAGGTGTTGGAAGGGATACCGCTAACAGTAAAGAGTCCGTGGAAGATGTGATTGGTAAAATTATTGCCTTGGGGAAACCTGAGGCAAAATTTTTTTGTATAAAGGGTTAAAAAACGTGAAAATTTGGGATAGAATAAACTTTTTTGCGTTTAATATGTCTATATAGATGGGTTATTATATATTAACGAGAAGGATCAGATGAAGAAATTAGTTTTAACGATGGTCATGGCATTGGGAATGAGTATGTTGACAAATGCCCAAGGCTTTTATGACGATGATATTTACTACAGCGCTTCAAAAGCAAAAAAGGAGAAACAAGAACAGGCCCAAGCTGCGGCTGAAAAAATTGCGGCGGCTAATTATGTTCCCAATAAGAGTCAGGATTTTCCTGGAGCAGACACTTATGTCGTTTCGTCGGGATCGACTCGTGATGTGGATGAATATAACCGTCGCGGAATCAATCATTCGGTTGATTCGTTACATGGAGATTCTTTGTATTCAAATATTCCGTTTGCCTATACCCGTCAGATCGAACGTTTTCACAATCCCGATATAGTAAATGGAAGCAACGATGAAACGCTTCAATATTTGTACTATGTTTCGGAGAACGAACGTGAAAAGGCAAAAGAAGTCACTCAAGTGAATATATATGTCGATTCCCCGTGGGGTTGGAGTTCTTGGCCTTATTATGGATACGGCTGGGGCTGGGGTCCCGGTTGGTGGAATTCATGGTATTACCCCTCCTGGTCATTCTATTGGGACTGGGGTCCTTCATGGGCATGGGGTCCATCCTGGGGCTGGGGTCCGTCCTGGAACTGGGGGTGGGGACCCTCATGGAGCTGGGGCTGGGGTCCCGGATGGAATTGGGGACCCGGTTGGGCAGGTCCTGTAGGACCCGGATGGGCAGGTCCTGCTCCTCGTCCAACATCTCCAGGTGCCATGGCAACTCATCGTCCGGGTGGAACCGTCTATCAAGGCACAGTTGGCGGTCATCGCGGCAATAGCGGAGTTTCCAATACAGTACCCTCAACAACTACACGTAACGGCCAGCGTCCGGGTGCATCGCAATACAACAATCGCAATACTATATCCAATTCCTCTCGAACGAACTCTTCTACGATCAGGAATTCTGGTTCATCATCATCGGGAACCAGAAGCGGTGGTGGATTCAGTACTGGAGGGACTCGTAGCGGTGGAGGTAGTTCCGGAGGCCGTGGAGGACGTCATTAATGCAAATAACATTTCCGAATATGAAAAAAGTCTATACAGCAGCATTTCTTGCAATTTCGGCCTTGAGTGTCAGTGCACAAAGCGCTATTGATGCATATAATCTCTTTCCCGACGATCTACGTGGAACGGCACGTTTCATGTCGATGGCAGGAGCATTCGGGGCTCTTGGCGGCGACTTGTCGACATTATCTCAGAATCCGGCCGGTTTGGGAGTTTATCGTAGCAGTGAGGTAGGTGTAACCATCGATCTTGACTTCCAGAGCTCCAAGACAATGGGTAGTTTTACTGATTCCCATACCGGTTTCTATTGCAATAATTTTGGCTATGTTGGTTCGCTTTATACCGGTAGCGATGTTATGCCCACCTTCAGTTGGGGTGCAGCTTATCAAAGGAAGGCTTCTTTTGACCGGGACTTTCATGGCCGTTTCCAGTCATTGCCTACTTCGGTTTCCAATTATATCGCTTCATTTACCAACGGAACCGACCCGAGCTATCTGCTAGTAGACAATGTTCAGAATCCCTATCAGGGAATTTCCACACCATCGGGAATGATATATCCCGATTGGTTAAGCATTCTTGCTTATAACGCCTACATGATTAATCCACAGGGCTCCTCGAATAATTACAGCGGCTTGTATGACCCAAGCTACGGTACTACCGCCAATTCCGAATTCAGTGTTCGAGAGCGAGGCTATATCGACGAATACACTATTAACTTCGGAGGAAATTTTGTCGACAAAGTATATTGGGGTATAGGTTTTGGAATAACCGATTTGAAGTGGACCCAACAGGCCTTCTATGATGAAGAATTACAGAATGCACGTGTTCCTGATTACTATGCCACGGGAACTGAAAGAGGCGATGGATACTTCGCTCTTGATAATTTTAAACAGATAACCGGAAGCGGTTTCAACATCAAGGCAGGGGTAATTGTGAAACCGATAGATGAACTTCGAATTGGAGCAGCGGTTCACACGCCCACGTGGTATTCTCTTAATCAGGGCTATGATGCAGGTGTCGACTTTTCTTATTCTACCGGTTATGACAATGGGTATGATTCTACCGACTGGGCTTATTTCGGCTATAAACTACGTTCGCCCTGGAGGGTTATTCTGAGTGCAGCCGGTGTGATAGGCGGACGCTTCATCCTTAGTGCTGACTATCAGCGCGAGTTCTATGACGCTATGCATTATTCAGATAGTTATGGCTTTGACTATTCCTATGAGAATCAGGATATCAAGGATTATTTCCAAGGCTCTAACACAGTTAGAATCGGTGCTGAGTATCGTGTGACCCCTGCTTTCAGTGTTCGTGCCGGTACGAGCTTTACAACCACGGCCGTGAAGGATCAGGCGTCAAACCAACAGATAGAAATCGCGACATCGGGAACGAATCCGGCCTATACTTTTACTAGTGATACGAACTATATCACCTTCGGTCTGGGATATCGTTTCGGAGGATTCTATATCGACGGAGCATATGTACATCGCAGTAGAGAATCACGCTATCATCCTTTTACGTCCTTTGAATCGATGGCGACTTCTATATCAGAGATTCCTACTGCCAAGGTTTCTCAGAACAACAACAATGTTGTGTTGACTTTAGGCTACAAATTCTAAAAAGAATTTTGTAAATTTGCACCCCCTTTTAAATGGTTCCAATAGTTAAGATATGAGACAACTTAAGATTACAAAATCTATAACTAACCGCGAAAGCGCCTCGCTTGACAAATACCTTCAGGAGATAGGACGTGAGGATTTGATTACAGTCGAAGAGGAGGTTGAGCTTGCTCAAAGAATCAAGCAGGGCGATGAAAAAGCATTGGAGAAACTGACTCGTGCTAATCTTCGCTTTGTGGTTTCTGTGGCAAAGCAGTATCAGAATCAGGGCCTCAGTTTGCCCGACTTGATTAATGAGGGTAATCTTGGACTGATAAAGGCCGCTCAGAAATTTGATGAGACAAGAGGTTTCAAGTTCATCTCTTATGCTGTTTGGTGGATTCGCCAGTCAATTCTCCAAGCATTGGCCGAACAGTCAAGAATAGTTCGTCTGCCTCTGAATCAGGTTGGCACTCTTAACAAGATCACCAAGGCCCTTTCGAAATTCGAGCAAGAAAATGAGCGTCGTCCTTCGGCTGAGGAATTGGCCGAGGAGCTTGATGTACCGGTCGACAAGATTTCAGACACTCTCAGAGTTTCAGGCCGTTCTATTTCGGTAGATGCCCCCTTTGTTGAAGGTGAGGACAATAGTCTGTTGGATGTTCTTTCCAATGAGGATTCACCAATGGCCGATGCCACTTTAACCCAGGAATCTTTGGCAAAAGAGGTAGATCGTGCTTTAAAGCAGCTTCACGAACGTGAAAGGGAAATCCTTAAAATGTTCTTTGGTATCGGGTGTCAGGAGATGACCCTCGAAGAGATTGGAGCAAAATTCGAACTGACCCGTGAACGTGTGCGCCAAATCAAGGAGAAGGCCATCCGGCGACTCAAAGGTCAGCGTTCGCGCCTACTTAAGCCTTATCTTGGGCAATAAAACTTGCCTTGAACATATTTTCTTGCAATGAAACTAAAAAATCTCTTTGTTCTGTTTGTTGCGGTCGTGTGTGTGAAAATCTCACATGCCCAGCAAACAGAACATTTTTTTCAATATCCGGTTCCTCCCGACAATCTCGAGACGTTAACCGACCGTACGAATTATTTGGTCGAACATTTCTGGGACCGATGCAATCTCAAGTCGGCCTTTTCGGCACGTCAGAAAATGGCGGAAGCTTTTTCGGATTATGTATCCTTTATGCCCTATGCCGATTCGGTCGTGGTGATCAATTCGATTGAGAAGCTAATCAAGGAGGTGAAGAAAAAACCTGAGCATCTTCTATTGTTGACTCAAATGGCCGAGAACAATCTCTATTGTGACACGGCCGAATATATAATTGATTCGGCCTATCTTCCATTTGCAAGGGCTGCTGCTTCGACCGGTGGAATTCCTCGCGACCAGAGAGACCGTTATGCTCTTCAGGCATCCCAGCTTGAGGGGTCGCAGGTTGGAATGAAGTCACCATCGTTTACGATGATTCAGCCCAATGGCGAGTTGACGTCGATAGATGATATCGAGAACCGTTATATTCTGGTTCTTTTCGATGACCCTAACGATTCGGAGAATCTTTTGACACGTGTCAGGCTGTCGGCTGATTACAGCATCAACGAATTGATAAAAAGAGGTTATGTCGCAGTAGTCTCTCTTTACCCCGGAGTTGCCGATGAGGCATGGAAGACCAGGGCAGCAGGATATCCGTCGAATTGGATAGTTGGAGCTTCGCCTGATGCCAATCGATTGTTTGACCAACGTCAAAAGCCAACAATCTATTATCTGAATCGTGACAAACAAATTCTCTCGAAGAATCTTTATATCGACAATCTGATTGAGGCATTCCGTGTTGTTTTGGTAAACCAGGACCGCATCAATCAGGAACGTGAAAGACTGAAGAAGGAAGCTCTTCAACAACGTGAGACAAGGGACGCCGAAGAAAAATGAGTACGGCATTGCTCATCTCGGGAGGCGTTGACAGCGCTGTCGCGGTCTCATGTCTGCTAAAAGAAGGCCATGACTTGAAACTCTTTTATATCCGAATTGGAATGGAAGGGCAGGATGTTCATTGTACGGCTGAGGAAGATATTGAGATGTGCACGTTGATTGCAAGGAAATACGGTCTCGAGTTGGACGTGGTCGATTTGCATCGGGAATATTGGGACAATGTTATGGCTTATGCTCTAGAGGAAGTTCGTCAGGGCCTGACTCCGAATCCCGATGTTATGTGTAACCGGATGATTAAATTCGGATTCTTTGAGAAATATCGCGGTCATGAGTTCGAATATACCGCGACCGGACACTACGCCACAACCTTGTATGACAATTCCGAGAAATGGTTGGGGACAGCTGTGGATCCGGTCAAGGATCAAACCGATTTTCTTGCTCGAATTACCAAGGAACAACTTGACAAACTTATTTTTCCTCTTGGAAAGATGCCCAAGTCTCAAGTTAGGGAAATCGCACAGCGGGAAAATTTACCCAATGCCTCGCGACATGACAGTCAAGGGATCTGTTTCCTCGGTAAAATCAACTATAACGACTTCCTTCGCGAACAGCTTGGTGAGCAAGAGGGAGAAATCATCGATATAGAAACGGGAAAAGTTCTTGGCAAGCACAAAGGTTACTGGTTCCACACAATCGGGCAGCGTAAAGGCCTCGGATTAGGTGGAGGTCCGTGGTTTGTTATTGAAAAGGACATTGAAAACAATCGAATATACGTCAGCCGGGGTTACGACACAGAACTTCAGTTCGGTAGAACATTGAATTTATCTTCGATGCATTGGATTACCCGAAATCCTTTCTCAGAAAAGGAACTTTGCGATGGTGTCAGGGTGACTTTCAAGAATCGTCACGCACCCTATTTCACGCCCGGAATATTGCGCTGTGGGGAAGACGGCAGGAGATTGATATTGGAAAGTTCATCGAAAGTTCAGGGAATAGCACCAGGACAATTCGGGGTCATATATGATGAAAACTCAAAAATTTGCTATGGCAGCGGAGTGATATGGAAGGGGACAAAATAAAATTGATGGTGATGGGTTTGAGTTACAATCAAATCCAGAATGGAGCCTATGCTCTGATACTCGCTCAGGTCAATGGAAAATACCGTATTCCAATTGTTATCGGAGCACCTGAGGCGCAGTCAATTGCAATAGTTCTGGAAAGAGTAGTGCCCCCACGTCCTTTGACTCATGATCTGTTTACTAGTTTGGGTCATGCATTCGGCATAAGACTAACCGAGGTTTTCATCTATAAGTTCGAAGATGGCATTTTTTCTTCGCGCATGACTTTCGAGAACGTGGATGGAACAGTTGTTGAACTGGACTCGCGAACAAGCGACGCCATAGCGATTGCATTACGAACCGGCGCTCCGATCTATACAACAAGCGAACTGCTGGAGCAAACCGGTTTCGTGCTTGAGAGTAACGGTCCGGGAAAAGGAAAGGCCACCGGCCAGAACTCGGCGGGACTTCACATTGAAATTGAGTGGGAAGAAACCGGAAGTGATGAAGAAAATCCTTCCGACATCAGGAAACACCGTGACACTCCCTTGGAAAATTATGCCTTGGAGGAGCTTGAGAGAATGCTGGCTGACGCTGTTGCCAACGAAGAATATGAAAGGGCAAAGAAACTAAAAGATATTATAGATCAAAAGAAAGATAAACCATGAAAGACATCAGACTCAGACTTGTAATAATGAACTTCCTGGAGTTCGCTGTTTGGGGTAGTTATCTCATATCTCTAGGCAACTTTCTTGGAAGAGTAGGTCTTGCAACAGAGATATATTGGTTCTACACAGTTCAGGGTATAGTTTCCATTATTATGCCGGCACTTGTTGGAATAGTTGCCGACCGATGGATTCAGGCTCAGAAGATGTTGAGTTTGTGTCATCTGATGGCTGCTTTATCGATGGGAGCCGCGGGCTGGTATTGTCTGGCTAGTCCCGAAATCCATTTCGGACCGTTGTTTACACTCTATACAGTATCAGTAGCATTCTTTATGCCGTCGATAGGTCTTGCCAATTCGGTAGCTTATTCAGCTTTATCGCGAGCAGGTTTTGATACGGTTAAAAGTTTCCCTCCGATCAGAGTTTTCGGCACGATTGGATTTATAGTGGCGATGCTGATGGTGAACTTTATCGAGGTCGAAGGAGTCAAGATGCAGTCATCGGCCTATCAGCTGATGCTTTCAGCCGCTTTTAGTGTTGTAATGGTGTTTTATGCCCTGACGATGCCTGCTTGCCCGACGAGCAAGAATTCCTCAGGTGGAGGTCTTGTCGAGGCCCTCGGGTTGAAGGCGTTCAGCCTCTTTAAGGAGCGTCGATTGGCAATTTTCTTTATTTTCAGCTTCCTTCTTGGCGTATCCCTACAGATTACAAACAGCTACGGTAACAGTTTCATTTCGGCATTCCAGGCGGTAGATGATTATGCCGGCACATGGGGCGCCCGCAACGCAAATGCTTTGATTTCACTGTCACAAATGAGTGAGACCCTTTGTATCTTGCTTATCCCGTTCTTTTTGCGTCGTTTCGGCATTAAGAAGGTGATGTTGATATCCATGTTCGCATGGGTATTCCGTTTTGGATTCTTTGGTATAGGTAATCCGGGTGACGGTGTCATACTGTTTATCCTTTCGATGATTGTATATGGAATGGCGTTCGATTTCTTCAATGTGTCGGGTTCTCTCTATGTAGACACCCAGAATCATCCGTCGATGCGCAGTAGCGCTCAAGGATTGTTTATGTTGATGTCGAACGGACTTGGCGCCACAGCCGGAACATTGGTGGCCGGTGCGGTGGTTAATCATTTCGTGTTCTCTCAACCCGAAGGAGATGCACAGATTGGAGGGTGGCAGGTTTCATGGCTGATTTTTGCAGCTTATGCATTGGTAGTCGGAATCCTCTTCTGGATTGTTTTCCCATCGACGAAAGGCCTGTCATCGAATGTCAATCTGGACCAGGCCGCTGATATTGAAGGTGGAGACCCCGAAGGTCTAGTCATGCCGCTTGATAAATAAGGGAATATGATTAGGTTTCTGGCACCCGGACTTCCCGACGACCCTTTGTTGCCCGATACCGAATCGGCTCACTGTGTCAGGGTGCTCCGACACTCCAAAGGGGATATCATAGAAGTGACCGATGGCGCTTCGAATCTCTATTCATGTAGAATAGTGGACGACAATCCGCGCGGGGTCTTGATGGAAATTGTTGAGGTGAATTCGGTCCCCAATCCTTGGAACGGTCATGTAACCATTGCTGTTGCACCAACAAAAAATTCCGACCGCATGGAATGGATGTTGGAAAAGATGACAGAAATCGGTCTAGACTGTTTTGTTCCTTTGAGGACATCACGTTCCGAAAGAAAGGATATAAAGATTGAACGTCTTGAGAAGATTGTGGCTGCAGCTGTGAAACAGTCACTCAAGACTGTGATTCCTGAAATAAGGCCGGTAACTGATTTTAAGAGTTTTGTATCCTCGATCGGCCCCGATACCGACAAATTTATCGCATGGTGTGAGGACCATTCTGAAAAACGAGATTTATGTTCCTTGATGAAACCCGATCGAGAGGTTGTAGTCTTGATTGGCCCTGAGGGAGATTTTACCCAAGAGGAAGCCGACTTTGCGATGGAACACGGGTTTGTCCCTGTGACTTTAGGTAAATGTCGGCTGAGAACCGAAACTGCAGGTTTGGTTGCGCTTGACACCTTTCATTTCTTAGACCGACAGCAAAACAACAATTGAATAATTATCTTTTAGCCGATTGAATAACGTTTATCGCTGGTTTAGAGCCGTAATAGTGGCAGTTATTCTGGTTGCCGTTGGCATCCCGGCTATCCTGTTCATATATTTATCAATTCCGTCGGTTCAGAAAAAAATAAGAGAAGGAACCGAAAATGAACTCTCGAAGATTCTCGACAGTGATATTAGAATCAGGGACATTGCGATTTCTCCGTTTAACCGTCTGACTCTTTTCGGTGTCAGTGCAACCGATGTCAATGGAGATGAAACGGTGACCATCGAAAGGATAGGAGCCGGCCTCAGCTTGTCGGACTTCATCTTCTTCGGGAGATTCGTGGTTAATTATATGGAGTTGATTGGACTCGATGCAAAAATAACTCGAACCGACCCCCATGGTGAGTTTAACATTTCGAATATAATCAATGCGGTAAAGCCTAAGGATGAACAAAAAGAGAAGAGGGCGTTTGAGCTAAGTGTGAACACCATTATTCTGAGGAATATTGATGTTCAATATGATGTGCTTTCCGAGCCCAAGCCTCTTCCAGGTCGTTTCAACCGTTTTCATATCGACATTGAGAATCTGAGGGCCGACATTTCCCTTCCGTTGTTATCCAATAATGTTTATGCGGCCGATGTCTATCGATTGGCTTTTGAAGAACGGTCGGGCTTTATCATGTCTAACCTTCATGGCCGACTTTATTTCTCACCGGAAGAACTGACCGTATCGGGGTTGGGCATAGAATTGCCGGCATCTACACTATCATTTCATGATCTGCGCCTTGACTTCACCGAACCAGGCAATCTTCTCGATGCAGTCAGTCAAAACACCATATCATTCATGATAGAAGAGGGGAGTACTTTGACTCCGGCCGATGTGTCATGTTTTTTCCCTCCGCTCTCCAATTTCACTAAGCCAATAGACCTCACTTTGAATCTGGAGGGAAATGCTGACCGCCTCAACCTAAAACCTCTATATTTGAATTCGGTCGGATCTAACCTGATGGTAATAGTTGAGGGAGAGGCCCATAATTTGCTGCGCAATGACTCCCGGGCACTAGATTTGACAAAACTTTTGATTAGGACCGACGGTAGGCAAACCTCAATGTTCTTGCCCGAGACTGTTTCGGCCAAGGTTAAAGAAATAGTAGCGAATGTAGGTGATTTTACGTTTGAAGGAATTGCTAAGGTTGATGATTCAAAAGCAGTTTCCGATGGAACGCTCAGGGCTGAAGCCGGTCAAGTATCGTTTGACATAAAAGCCTCCTTCAATTCGGAAAATGAACATTATCTACCCTTGGAATTTGATGTAGAGGGATCGGTTTTGGATTTAAATCTTCAACGGATTCTGTCGAATCCTGAATTGGGTGACGTTACAGCCTCCTTTGGTGCTCATGGCAACGTAAAACGAAACAAAGAGATTAATGCCGACGGTAACCTCTTGGTGAAGAGTTTTGTTTTCAGGGATTATGTATATTCCGATGTAGATGTGTTGGCCAACGTTGAAGGTGATGAAATAACGGTGAAGGCCGAGACATCCCATTCACGTGAGATCGACTTGTCGATGTTGGCTATTTTCTCCTTGCCTCAGAAAAAGGAGAAGATGTTCAACGTAAATATAGACCTTAGAGCTCTTGACCCCGAAGAATTGAAACTTGTGAAGAACTTCCCCGGGGAACGTTTAAGAGGGCATCTAGATGCGGGTTTCCGATGGAACAACGTTGACGATATAATCGGTGAAGCTCATGTTTCGGATTTACGGATGACCGACCGGGATGGGACGGATTATGACCTTGTTCGGCACCTAGGATTGAAGGTGGAAGGTGAGCCTTTGGACCGCCTTGTAACCCTTCGTTCGGACCGTCTTGATTTCCAATTGAACGGTACGTTGCACCCGCTTTCAATTATAGACAATTTGAAATCGATTTCATCCAATCTCTTGCCAGCTTTGTTTACCGAAAAAAAGCACAAGACCGAAGCCAGTTTGAACGATTTCAAATTCAATGCGATTGTAAAGGAGACCGAGGACATAGCGGACCTTTTCAGGCTTCCGGTAAGCACACTTTCTAAGCTCAGTATTGACGGAAGTTTGAACTCCCGTGTCGGCGTAGCGTCACTCAATGTCGATGCACCCTATCTTCGCCAAGGAAACAAACTTATCGAGAAGTCGCGTTTATCACTTGATGTAAGTCCCAATGGGGGATTACTGTCAATGGACACGTCTACTCCGACAAAGGATGGTTTGATGGATATTTCCATAGACAATGTGATGTCGGTCGACACAGTCAAGACATTTGCTACATGGAAAATAAACCGAGCAAGAAACTATTCAGGAAATTTGTCGTTCCTGACTTCACTGAGTCAGATGGAATCGGAACAGGGCAACGCAAGGATGTTAGTCGCCGATGTCGATTTACTGCCAGGTCGGCTCGAGTTTAACGACAGTATCTGGACGATTCATCCTTCACGTGTTTCGGTAATGGGCAAAGATCGAATAGATGTGGATAATTTGCTCGTTACACGAGGAGACCAGTTCGTGAAGATAGGCGGAGTTGTATCTCAGAATCCGGCCGATATTCTTCGACTTGATTTGAGTGAAGTAAATCTCGATTATATCTTCGAGTCGCTGGGAATTGATAAAGCACAGATAGGAGGTGATGCCACCGGTTATTTCGAGGCGTCATCGTTACTGTCGGGTGCACCCCATCTTGACACCCCCGGATTATTCGTAAAAGGCATAAGCTATAATCAGACGGTTCTCGGAGACGCGATTGTAAACAGTCGGTGGGACAATGAAAACCAATCTATAACGCTTGGAGCCAATATCGAACAGCCTAATAAAAGGCATACAACCATAGACGGCGCTATCTTCCCTTTGAATGATTCCCTTGACATTTCATTTAATGCCAACAAGGTGAATATTGCTTTCCTTAGACCCTATATGGAGGCATTTACACCGGAAGTGCAGGGAGAAGCATCGGGAAAAGCCCGTTTGTGGGGCAATTTCAAATATATCGACCTGGAGGGTAACTTAATGGCCGATTCAATCAGAATGAAGATTGATTTCACCAATTCATGGTATTCTGCCTCCGATTCGGTAATAATATATCCGGGTCTTATAGACCTCAAGAATATACAGCTACGTGACGACGAAGGGCACACAGCCTTATTGAATGGATTTGTTCGCCATATTTATTTCAAAGAGCCATCGTTTGAATTCAACATTACCGATGCACGTAATTTCCTGGTATTTGACGAGACGGAATATCGTAATCCACGATGGTATGGACACGTTTTTGCTAATGGCTCTGCAATGGTTAAAGGAGCTCCCGGTATTGTTGAGATTTCATGTGACATGACAACGGCACCAGGTTCCACGTTTACATTTGTGTTGTCGGATATGGAAGAGGCCGGTGAATATTCCTTCATCACATTTCGTGACCGTGATTATCTGATGATAAAAGACTCTCTTCAGCTGATAGACCCAACGCCGGTTCTGGTTAGGAGTTTCCGTGAGAGGATGGCAAAAATTGAAGAGTCGGGGCTTTCACGGTATGACATGTCGTTTAACGTGAACATCAACCCGAACCTGCAAATGATACTTGTGATGGATCCGATAGGAGGAGACCGCATCCGGGCATATGGAACAGGAAACATGAGAATCGAATATGGTTCGACCGACGAGGAGTTGAGAATGTATGGAGCCTACACTTTGGAACGTGGTTCCTATAACTTCACGCTTCAGGACATCATCATCAAGGATTTCACAATACGCGACGGAAGTTCTATTACTTTCCGTGGCGACCCTTATGCGGCCCAGCTCGACATTACGGCGGTGTATTCACTGACAGCCAACATCAGTGATCTGGATGCATCGTTCCTAGAGGATCGCGATGTGTCGCGAACGAATGTCCCCGTTCATGCATTGCTTCATGTTACAGGTGATTTGCAGCAACCCGACATATCTTTCGATCTGGAGTTCCCTACTTTGACGCAGGATACTTATCGAAAGGTGAGGAGCATCATTTCTACAGAAGACATGATGAACCGCCAGATTATCTATCTGCTGGCGTTGAACCGGTTCTATACACCTGACTACATGCAGTCGACCACCAAAGGAAATGAGCTTGTCTCGGTTGCATCTTCGACGCTTTCGTCGCAATTGTCGAGTATATTGGGGCAGATTTCCGACAACTGGACAATAGCGCCGAACATTCGAAGTGAGCGTGGTGACTTCTCGGATGTTGAAATGGACTTAGCTTTGTCAAGTGCGTTGCTGAACAACCGTCTTCTTTTCAACGGCAACTTTGGATATCGTGACAAATTGATGAATACCAACCAATTTGTTGGAGACTTTGACATTGAATATTTGTTGAATCGGAGCGGTTCTATTCGTTTGAAGGCCTATAACCGATATAATGACCGTAATTTCTATATCAAAACGGCGACTACGACCCAGGGAGTCGGGGTAATGTTCAAGCATGATTTCGATTCGTTCCTGAATTTTCTGAATAAGTACAAGAAGTAGTTTTAGTTTACAGTTAGAGAGGGATTCGGTTCTAACAGCTGAGCGGAGCTCCGAGACCTCAAATTTTCAAGTATTAATTTATATAAAAACTAACAGTTATCATCCATCAGTTGTTAACTCTGTTAAGTGCCGACGTCACTTTTCACCGGGAGACATGATAAAAGGATATCAGTGGCCAGTTATAAGTTTTCAGAATGAGGTGGCGGGTTTAAGGTTTCGGAGTGGGTAAACATTGTTGTTTGATGAGAAAGGGTATTTTTAGTATCTTTGTGATAGAAGAAAAATCATGAAATTATGACGAAATATATTTTTACCTTTTTTGCTTGTTTGATGTTGGCAATCGGTCAGTCGTGCAGTAAGGACGATACTCCGGTTCAACCCGAAACACCTTCTAATCCTTCGAATCCGAATAAACCGGATACTCCGGATACTCCCGATAAGCCTGATACACCTGATACTCCTGATAACCCAGATAATCCGGATGATCCTGATAACGGTGAAGATGACCAGCCCGTTTTGGTGGACTTTGCTAAGGGAGCCGATGTCAGCTGGGTAACACAGATGGAGGATGCTGGCTATAAGTTCAAATATATCAACGGAGAAAATGGCGATCTGTTTGAGATTCTGAAATATGACTGCGGGGTTAATTCGACTCGTTTCAGGGTGTGGGTAGACCCGACGAAGTATTTCGACAGCGGTGCGGAAAAATGGAACGTGGGTAATAACTATAATTCGATAGAGGATGTTGTTGGAAAGGCACAGCGGGCAGCAGCATTGGAGATGGACATAATGATAGATTTCCATTTTTCCGATAGTTGGGCTGACCCCGGAAAGCAGAACATACCGTCGTCCTGGATGCCTGAGGATGGATCCACACCGACGATAGAGCATTTACAAGCGAAGATGACCGAGCACATAAACGACATGTTGGGAGCGTTGAAGGCTGTTGGAATAACGCCGAACTGGGTACAGATTGGCAATGAGGTAACTTATGGGATGTTGTCGCCAGTTGGTCAGAACTGGGGTAACGGTGGCAACGATGAACCTGCCTTCAAGAATTTTGTTGCGCTTGTGAATGCCGGTTTTGAAGCGGTAAAAGCATTTTCGGAGGATATAATCACGATTGTTCACATAGATAATGCATGGAACTGGGACACCGCCAATTGGTTCTTCGGATACATGCAGAAACTGAATGCGAAGTATGACATGATTGGTTTATCGTTATATCCGAGTGCGGTTTATCTTAACGGATCCTCAAAACCACAACCGGTGTCGGAGTATATGACTTATGTTAACCAGGCGTTGACAAACGTCACGAGGTTGAATCAACAATATGATAAGCCCGTGATGTTTGTAGAAGTGGGAATGCCCTGGGACTATCCTGATTACGGTGCTAACATGTTGACTGCAATTTTGGAGGCTGCAAGAACCAACGACATGTTGAAGGGTGTATTCTGGTGGGAGCCAGAGTCTAATCCCAATAACAGCGGTGGATATACGATGGGCGCTACGAATGCCGACGGTTCGCCCAACGGAGCATTAGCACCATTCCTGAAATTCTAAAATAAACATTCAGAAGAAGTGTTTTAACATTCTTTAAGGGGGTGTGGGCATAAATTTTGCCCACACCCCCTAATAGTTTTGTATCATAAATAATTCCCTTTTATGATTACAAAACCATTATCTTTTAATTCCTGCGATCAGTTGTCCTGTCGACTGATTTCTGCCGGCAACCGGGTTTACTCTTTCGATTTGACCGGAGTGAGTACGATGAGCGATATATATCACTTCATCCTACGCGAGATTGGTCAGCCTAAAGGGTTGTTGAATTTAAACCTTCGCAACAAGACCCAGGGTCAATCTTATAACCTATCGTTGAAATTCTCGGATGCCGCATAAGAAAAAATGGTTAACTTTGTGACAAAGCTTGATTTGTCATGAAGAAATTACTGACGGCAGTAATGCTGCTCCCTATTTTTGTCGGTGGCATGTCACAAAAATTGACATCCACGAAGACTCTATGGTTTGACAAACCGGCCCGTATATGGGAAGAGACATTGCCATTGGGTGACGGTCGTTTGGGCATGATGCCCGACGGCGGTATAGTCAAAGAGAAGATTGTGCTTAATGAAATATCTATGTGGAGTGGTTCGGAATATGATTATTCCAATCCTGAAGCTTCGACCTATCTGCCCGAGATCAGGCGACTGTTGATGGAAGGTGATAACGTAGAGGCTCAGCGTGTGATGTATGAGCACTTCGTGCCGAAGAAGCCCGAGAAGGGTGGTACCTACGGTGCCTACCAGATGCTATGTGATTTAGACATTGACTATAGTTATTCGACGTCGGATGATTCCCCTTCATCCTACCGGCGATTACTGGACCTGGAACAAGGGATTTCCGAGACTGAGTTTACTTTATCGAACGGTGTGACCTATAGCCGTCTTTATGCCACCCCTCGCGGCGAAGACGGCATGTTAATCAAACTTTCGGCATCGAAACCCGGAGAGTTATCTTTCCGATATACCTTGTCGCGTCCCGAACGTGGAAAGATCAGTTCCCCTTCGAAAGGGAAACTGGAATTCAGTGGTGAGCTTTACAGCGGTCAGGACGGAGTTCGTGGTGTCAGATACAGTGTAGGTACAACCGTTAAGCTTATTGGCTCCAACGGACAAATTACTATGGACGGTGACTCAATGATAGTTGTCAACCGTGCCGACGAAGTGTGGATTGGAATCAGTGCGACCACTTCCTACCTATGGGGAGAGACCTATGTGACTGCCCAAAAAGATATGTTGACTCAATTGATGAAGAATCCTGAGGATGCTCTTAAAAACGGAATTAATAGACACAAATCGATGATAGACCGGGCAGAAGTGGTGTTACCGTCGAACGGGTCATCGTTGTTGCCGACCAATGAGAGACTGGAAAAGTTCCAGGAGGATGACAGTGACGCAGCGTTAGCAGCTCTTTACTACAATTACGGTCGCTATTTATTGATTTCGTCGACCCAACCAGGTTTGCTACCTCCGAATCTTCAGGGATTATGGGCAAACGAACCCGGTACGCCGTGGAACGGGGACTATCACACCAATATCAATGTTCAAATGAACCATTGGCCGGTTGAGGCCGGGAACCTTTCGGAACTCCATTTACCATTGGTGAATCTTGTCAAACGGTCAGTTCCATCGGGCGAGCGCAGTGCGAAAGCCTTTTACGGGCCTGATGCCGAGGGGTGGGTGATGCACATGATGACCAATGTTTGGAATTATACTGAGCCGGGCGAACATCCCTCATGGGGTGCTACGAACACAGGCGGTGCATGGCTGATGCAACATTTATGGGATCACTACGATTTCACCGGTGACACCGAATATCTTGAGGATATATATCCCATCATGAAGGGTGCTGCAAAATTCTTCCTGTCGACGATGGTTACTGAGCCTAAGCATGGCTGGTTGGTAACAGCTCCCAGTTCCTCCCCCGAGAATGAGTTTTATGTATCGGGCAACGATTCAGTGATAGTCAGTGTTTGCATGGGTCCGGCGATGGATACCCAGATTATAGGTGAATTATGGGGCAATGTCATAAAGGCTGCCGATATACTTGGCAAGGAAGACGAAGATATTCCGGCATTCAAGGATGCACTTCTGAAACTTGCTCCGATGCAGATTGACAGTGAGGGCCGTTTAATGGAGTGGTTGGAAGAATATAAAGAGAATGACCGACATCACAGGCACGTCAGTCACCTTTACGGCTTGCATCCCGGCAGTAGCATTACCCCCACGTTGACCCCCGAGTTGGCAACGGCAGCAAAAAAGACTTTAGAGGTGAGGGGTGATGAAGGAACAGGTTGGTCTCGGGCATGGAAAATGAATTTCCATGCCAGGTTATTGGATGGTGACCGAGCTTGGTCGGTATTCAAGGGGTTGCTTCAACCGGCAGTTACGAACAGACCACCCTATCATCGTGCCGGCACTTTCCCAAATCTGTTTTGTTCCCATCCTCCATTTCAGATGGATGGTAACTGGGGTGGGACGTCGGGTATCAGCGAGATGCTGATACAATCGCATGAAGGTTTCATCAACTTGTTACCTGCTCTTCCGGCTGCTTTGAGCGAAGGGTCATTGAAGGGCTTCAGAACGCGCGGGGGAAACGAGATAGATTTGGAGTGGAAAGATTCGCTTCCCGAGAGAGCCTTACTGAAAGGCGGTTTCAGAGAGACAGTCGGCTTAAAGATTCCCGAAAGAATCAGTTATTTACTAGTCGACGGTAAGAAAGTAAATGTTCCTCAAGATCGTCGAATAGAACTGAACGTACCAGCAGGAAAAGAGCTGGAAATCCTTTTCAAATAGGTAACTTCAGACATAGAGTTGCATCAGGCAACGATTACAATCGAATTTGAGGTGATAAGTCACACCTTTACCGCTATCGAGGGTCAACGGTTCTTTGAGCTGTCGGCCTTCGGGCGTTTTAAGGCAAGCACCTACTTCACGACGGAGACAATAGCGACATTCCATTACCGGGATGTCCTTGGGATAGGGAGGTGGGGAGACCTCGACTGCCTCATCTATATGTAGGGCACCATGTTCTGTGTAGAATTTACGAGCGAGAGAATTGGCGACATTATCGCGTGGAGATAGGTGTTTGTTTGCAGGTAGTCGGGCTGTTGTTTTTTCATTACCGCGCAGAGGCACTACACGTTTTATTCTGCGGCAAGCTTCGAGTAATTGCAGTCCTTTTCGACGGAGTGTCGTCAGAGTTGAAACAGGGACAAACAGATTAGGAAGAGTGTCGTCGAGTTTTCCAAATTCCCAAATTGTGTCACCGGTTCTGGAAAACGTTCTGACTCTAACAAGTGTTTGTTCACGGTCGGCCTTCTGCAGGATGTGGGTTTCGCATGACACAGTAACAGCATTGTCGTAGTCATCGTAGACATCAAGGAAGATTCGGCGATTGTCGGATGAAGTTCTGAGTCGGTAGTTGACGGTCATTTTTCTGACGGCTGTTTCCGAAGATATCCCATCTTCCCATTCTTTGTCGAAATTGCGATAAAGAGCAACACCCGGGATCAGATCTTTTTCCGGTTCATTGAGAAGTGTTATAACATTTTTGTCGACACTATTTACCCGGAATCCTTTAAGAGAACCATTAGGTGCGAAATAGCTCAGTCCATCGCCATTGCTTATGGTTGTTCCCGGGGCCAGTGAAATTTTTATGTTTTTCGAGTCGACATCCATTACACGTCCGATTTTCTTTCCAGTAGTTTTGGGTGTGTCGAATCGGGCAAGGCTTTTCGCAGGGGTAGATGCGTTATGTAGAAAATAATCAGTGAATCCGCGATTGAAACCACGGGAAAGGTCGGGGGTAAAAGTCACATATTGCCGTCCCTGCGAGCTACGAATAAAACGTCCGTTTGAAGATGCGATTACTTCATCGATAGCCTGACGATAAGCGGTGACTGAATTTTTAACGTAGGCCATATCTTTCAATCGGCCTTCGATTTTAAAAGAAGAGATACCCGCTTCGGCCATATCCCCAACGAAGAGGAGACGGTTCATGTCGCGAAGAGACAACAGGTGTTTCTGAGTCATCACGCGTTTTCCATCGCCATCGATCAGGTTGTAGGGTAGTCGACACATTTGAGGACATTCGCCGCGATTTCCACTTCGGCCCATAGCAGCGAAACCAGCTCGACAATCACCGCTGTAAGAAACACATAGAGATCCATGAACGAAAGCTTCAAGCGGGATTTCGACAGAATTACGAATTTGACGGATTTCATCGAGAGTCAGTTCTCGTGGCAGGACAATCTGTGAGAAACCGATATCCTGCATGAACCGGGCATGTTTAGCATCGCGAACATCGCATTGAGTGCTGGCGTGTAGGGCAATCGGTGGAATGTCGAGGCGTAATATTGAGGAATCCTGAACAATCAAGGCATCGACACCAATACGATAGAGTTCTCTGATTAGTCGTTCAACATCACGGAGTTCATCCTCGAAGACGAGAGTGTTCACCGTTGCATAGAGACGAGCATTGAATTTATGGGCAAACTCGGACACTTTTGAGAGGTCGCCCAGTGGATTTCGTGCTGCAACACGTGCTCCGTGGCTTGTGGCTCCCATGTAGACGGCATCGGCGCCATGCTTTATGGCTTCAATGGCGATGGATGCATCGCGAGCCGGAGCGAGCAGTTCAAGCGGGGTAGTTTTCATTGGTTCTCCAATTTTTTGAGAACCTTGGCTATCTGGTACTGTCCTTTCCCTTTAGTGGCTTTGCCATACTGGATTGCATTAGCCGGACAATGGTGATAGCAACGGAGGCACAGAGCACAACGGTTGCCCCATTGGGGTCGTGCAGACAGGTCATTCTCAGGTCTCATGGTGATGTTTAATGTCGGACACTGTTCTTCGCAGAGTCCGCAACTAATACATCGGTCGGTAGCGTGGAATGGTCGGGGCGACATGTCGAACCTAACGAACCAAGGATAAATGACGCGAGTCTTTATCCAGGGAAAGTTACCCTTCTTAACATCGATGATAAAACTTCGGCTTTCAATGTCTCGGGATATTTTCCTGCATCGTTCGACCGAATCCTTGAGTTTTTCCATTTCGAGATTAAGCGGGTCGACATTGAACCCTTTCATGAGGGTATAGGTGTTGGGCATGATTACTGTCCAGGTGCCTGCTGTTTCCCATTGTTTTTTTTGGAGCAAAGTTTTCCATTGCTGATGGGCCAGTCCAATATCATCGCCACATGTCATGACGAGGTGATGGGTTTTCTCCTTGCCGAAAGAAGATGGGATATTTTCGATAAACGACCTCATGGTCGGAGGAACGCCCCAACTATAAACAGGCATAACCCAGATGATTTCATCAGGGTTAAAAGTAAAATCATCAAATGAAAGAGAGAGGACTGTTTGAGGTTCAAGGAGGTTTTGCCCTTGAAGTTTCAAATAGTCTTTTTCATTTTTTAGATTCTGGACCAGAAGTTGGGCAACGTGGAAACTGTTTCCATTACCCGAGAAAGCAAGAATCATTTATATGATAACCTGGGTTGCTCCGAAACCGTAGTCGCGGAAAGAAGCATCCTGAACTTGATGACCTTTGTAACGGTGAGTCAGTTCCTTCAGGAGTGCGTTTTTCAATACGCCTTCACCTTTACCGTGAATAAAAACGATTTTTTTGCCCCTATATTTTGCGTTGGCGTCCATTATATCGCGGAATTCGTCAACCTGTTTATTAAGTATATCAGCGGGGGACATTCCACGGACAGAATCAACCAATTCTTCGATGTGAAGGTCAACGACGAGAGGAGCCATGGGATCTTGTTCTCCCGAGAATTTCCTGACTTGGCGACGACGCTCGAGTGAACGAAGATCGGCTTCCTTCTTTGCCTTTAGTCCTTCGTCAACGTTACGCGGACTTGGATCGCGCCTTGGATGCATGATTCGGTCATCCTTGACAATCTCCAAAGTATAGACCGGGTCCTCGAAATAGAGATTCGGACTGTAGGTATGAAATTTTAAGAAGTTTGTGGAATCTATTGCGATTTCGGTTAGTATTGGACGTTTCAGTCGAAACGGTCGGTCCTCCTTGAAAGAGATATACTGTATTGCGATTTTTTTTAGAGTCGGAAGATCGGCAGGTGTCAGTTCTCCAATGAAAATCTGTGTACCAGGTTCCAACATAGTGAAATGTTTGGTCGTCCACTGATCCGAATCGTCGGTTTTCCACAAGTAGGCCATTGACATCCAGTAGTTGGAGTCATTAACGAGGAAAGTGTCCCAGGTCGTGTTGCTAAGTTCTTTAATGTTATGGGGTTCAAAGACGAGCACCACACTGATTTTCTCCCCTTCGGCAGTTTCTTCGAATGGTTCGAGTACAGATTCGTCGGAATAGGTTTTCACCTGATTGTCGTTAACCGGAATTGTCTTGGTCTCTTCAGATTTGACCTCGTTGTAGGTTGATTGTGCCTGTCCTACAACTACACATTCCTTAAGCAGAACGGGTGTAACGAAACCATCTTCATCCTCCACATGAGCTATTTTGCCGTCGATGGAAGTGACGATGCCTTCGCCGATTGAATTGAGAAATCTTACTTTATCTCCGACTTTTATTGCCATTATTAATTAAGTAACGTTAGAAGACCCGATTTTATCCTCCCATGTAGCGATCAATGAGATTCCTTTTTCATCCATTGTGATGACACCATTTTTAAGGAGGAATCCGGCAGCTTTTTTGAAATCTTTTTTACTGCATTGGAGCAGTGACTTGATTTCAGCCGGTGTAGAATTGTCGTTGAGCATGCAATGCCCATCGGCAGCATCGGTCAAGTAATAGATTTTTTCGGCGAGTTCCCTGACTCTGGTGCCAGTGTCGGCTCCCGGAGCAAGGTCGATTTTACCGTCCTCGCGAATTTGATTAACCCTTGCAGTCATAGTCTCACCAATTTCTAGGTTTTTAAAAATGTCGGTATTGTATATCATTCCCCAGTAGCGGTTGTCGACTATAGTTTTGTAGCCGCGGTCGTCGTGTGAGACGATTAGTGCTGAAACGACATCGCCACGTTTGTATTTGGGGAAGAGGTTACCAATAAATTTCTCATATTTAGCCGAAGCGACCACACGTTTTGTTGTCTCGTCGAGGTAGACGTAGACGAGGTATAAGCCGCCTTTAATCATTTTGCTTTTTTGCTCAGAGTAGGGTACAAGGATGTCTTTTGAGAGACCCCAATCAAGAAATGCTCCTGTTGAGTTGACATCGTTAACCTCCAGGAAAGCGAATTCTCCAACTTTGGCAAAAGGTTGAAGGGTAGTTGCTATGAGACGGTCTTCGCTGTCGGTATAGACGAAGACATCAAGCTCGTCACCGACAGATGAGTTGTCGGGGACGTAGCGAGTTGGAAGAAGTATTTCCACACCGTTACCTCCGTCGAGGTAGATTCCGAAGTCGACTTCTTTCAGAACTTTGAGTCGGTTGTATTCACCAATTTTTATCATAATGGAGAATGATTCTACAAAATTAACAAATTTGGCTTGTTTATAGTTTACAGTTTGTAGTTTTTAGTAGTCAGTTGTTCGAAGTGAGTTCGTCAAGTGCCATCTGTTTGAAGTGCATCACGTTGATACTATTCAAAATGTTCTTTCAAAATAGGCAGAATTTGGTTAACTTTGACTTCGTTACCGGGGTCAGTATCTTTAATAAGAATAAGCGTGAACTTTTCTTAAAAGTTGCTGAAATTTCAAGGACTCTTTTTGATCTTAAATATTGAAAAACATCGTATAACAAAAATGAGAAGAATATTTTATATCATGCTGTCGATTGTATCTTTAGGTGTAGTTTCATGTGCCAACAATAGAGAAGCATCCAAGGATGGTAAAGACGGGAAAACAGTTATACCTGAAAACTTGAAGGGAGTCCCGGGTATTGAGAAGTTTGAAACGGCAATAGATTATGGCAGCGGAGACTACTGGATTTCCAAACCTGAAAATCCCGATAAAGATGTAGATGTGATTTATTTTTATCCCACTGCTTATTTTAGCAACGACATTTCTAAATGTGCTATCAGTGATATTAATGATGCGGGTATGATTGCCAGAGGAACAAGTTTTGTTAACAATAACTGTGAGGCATTCAGAGAAACGTGCAATGTTTTTGCTCCTCTTTACAGACAATCGGATGTTTCTTATGCATCAAGTCTTGATGTAGCTACTTTTAATTCGTTCATGAATTTCACTTCATCACAGGATCCTACAGCCTCAATTGATTATTATTTTAAGAACCTAAACAATGGACGTCCGTTCATTCTAGCAGGACATTCACAGGGTTCTTCCACTTTGATGAAACTCCTGGAAAATTATTTCTCTAAAAATCCAGAATATCTTGAGAGAATGATTGCCGCTTATGCGATAGGCTTTAGTGTTACAAAAGATTTCTTAGCATCTCATCCTTATTTGAAATTTGCGGAAGGAGCAGAAGATACCGGAGTTATTGTGAGCTGGAATACCGAGGGTCCCGGCAACAAGAACGCCAACAATTTTGTAGTCGAGAAAGGAGCGATCAGTATAAATCCCTTAAACTGGCGACGTGACGAAACCTATGCTCCCGTTTCAGAGAATTTAGGGTCATATATCAATGGAGAAACTGTGAAAGGAATAGCCGATGCCCAGGTTGACCTTGAAAGAGGCGTGGTGTTAGTTACGACCGAAGAGGCTAAAAACTATGTCATGGCAGAACAATTCCAAAGCATCTTTGGACCGGAAAGTTACCATGGCCAGGATTATGGGTTCTTCCAAGAAAACCTGAAGAAAAACATAGCTGACAGAGTAAAAGCATTTAAAAATTAGGAGTATCATGTTATTAATAGCGGAAATAATAGGATGGATTGCAACTGTGTTTCGGAGCGCCGGAATGCTCGTGAAATCGGCAATGATGGTGAAGTATTTGGTTTCGATTGGAAATCTTTGTTGGATGATCAACGGTATCATGACACATAATGCACCGTTGATTACGAGTAATGCGATTTGTCTTGTAATAATGCTGTATGACATCGTCAAAGTAAACTGGAAAAAAAAGACACAGGTCGAGGATTAGGAACACAGCATTAAGAACAATAAACTATAAACTAACTTTTATTATTTTTGTAGAGGATAGAAAGACTTTAATTAACACTGATGTTACTGAAAAAATATTTTCCTGAAATGACCGACCATCAGACCATGCAGTTCGAGAAAATAATGAAACTGTATGGAGAATGGAATGAAAAGATAAATGTCATTTCAAGGAAGGATATTGATAATTTAGAGACAAACCATATTCTTCATTCACTTTCGATTGGAAAGTTCTTGAACCCGAGGTCCCGCACCTCCTTCATTGATGTAGGCACAGGAGGTGGGTTCCCCGGCATACCGATGGCCATAATGTATCCTGCATGTCGATTCCATTTGATAGACCGTATAGGTAAGAAAATTAAGGTTGCTACATCAATTGCCGAGGAAATCGGTTTGAAAAACGTGACTTTCCAACACGGTGATTTGGGTGAATGCCATCAAAAGTTCGATTATGTCATATCGAGAGCTGTGATGTCATTGCCAGACCTACTGAAAATTTCCAGACGTAATGTTTCGGGAAAACAGTCGGGGAATGCCTATCCCAATGGGATAATTGTCCTTAAAGGTGGAGATTTACGAGATGAGCTGAAGGGGGTAGGCATAGAATATTTCGTGGAAGACCTTTCCTTGTGGTTCAAGGAAGATTATTTCGCGACAAAAAAATTAATTTATGTACCCATATAAACAGGAATTATGTTAAAGATAAGCGAGTTTATATTCAATGCGTTCGGTGAGATAACCTATTTGATCTGGGATGATGTCACCAAGGAAGCAGCAATTGTAGACCCGGGAATGGATTGCGAAGAGGAAGAGGTAGCTTTGGACAATTTCATCATAAAGAACGGACTTATGGTGAAATATCTTGTTCTGACGCATCTTCACATCGACCATGTTTGGGGTGTACCTCACATAAAAGAAACCTATAAAGTTCCGGTTACAGCTCATAACGATGGGGGCTATTTGGGTTCAATAATAGACGCTCAGGCCCAGATGTTCGGCTTGAGAAAGTCGCCGGGTCGAATAGAAATAGAGAATACTGTTGACGACGGTGACAAATTGATACTAGGTTCAAGCGAGCTTGAGGTGTTCCACATTCCGGGTCATTCTCCCGGTGGGATAGTTCTTTATGCTCCCAAGGAGGGTTTCGTTATTGCCGGAGATGTGTTGTTCAGGAACAGTATCGGTAGAACCGACTTGCCCGGAGGAAATTATAGGCAGCTCGTTGACGGTATCAAAAAGAAATTGCTGACATTGCCTCCCGAAACCGTCGTTTATCCAGGACATGGTCCTGAGACTATAATCGGATTTGAGAAAGATAACAATCCTTATATAGTTTAATTCTCTAATTGGAACGATTGTTGACATCTACTGATACTATAACATTGACGCGTGGTGAGCATTCCAGGGTCATCATCAAAGATATAGTATCACGCTATTTAGGAATCATTTTGAGCGTGATTGGTGCGATTCTTCTGTTAGGATGGATGGTTGATGACAAATTTTATTTTCTTGTTCCCATATTGATATTTCTGATAGTCCCTTTGTTGATGCTGATGGCTTACTCCTCGGCCGCGACAACGGTGGAATCGGCCTTTTCATCTCGGCCCCATGTTTTCGAATTGGAACCTCAATCGTTAATTTACAAAGAACTGAAGACAATGGTTTTTTCGACCGAAGAAGGACAAAAACGGGAATTTATAAGGGAATTTGTATATCCTTTGAGTGAGGTGGAAGAGGTCAGGGATGATGTGTTGGGTCACATCATCAGACTTCGTGGATCGAGGAGTCATTTTTTGATTATACCTCGGTCGGAGGTTAATGATGAATTTGTAGAAAGATTAAAGTTTCGTATCGGAATGGAGAAGGATGACAAAAGCCCCACTTTATTTTATTAAATTTGCACGGGATAGTAGAAACGAGATGAAATTCATTAACAGCATAATATCTCTGATTTTTGTGGTTATAACGGTGTCTTGTGGAACTACAAGATCGTCGTTGACCTATTTCGAAGACATCAAGGAGACTCAAGAGGGTATCATGACAAATGTAATACCTCAATTGAGGATTGTTCCCGACGATGCTCTGTTGATCACTGTCAATTCGGTCGAACCTGAAGCTACGGCTATTTACAACATGCCGTTGGTTAATCCGTCGGAGAGAGGAAACCGCACATTGTACAACGTGCCCCAGCAGCAGACTTATATAGTCAGCAGCAAAGGTGACATCAACTTTCCTGTTTTGGGTAAGATTCATGTCGAGGGCATGACGACCGAAGAACTAGCTGCCTATATTGCCGGCAGAATAGAGAAAGACGTGATTGACCCGTTTGTGAGGGTTGAATTGCAGAATTTTCGCGTTCAGGTTATTGGTGAAGTTATGAAACCTGGTCCGGTTAAAGTAGAGGGAGAACGGCTGACAGTTCTCGACGCTTTGTCGGCAGCAGGTGATCTTACCCCCTATGGCGAGCGCAATAATGTTTTGTTAGTGAGACAGGAGGAAGGAATCAACAAATATTATCACCTGAATCTGAACGATTCCAAAACTTTATCATCACCGTTATTCTATTTAAAGCAAAACGACGTGATTATAGTCGAGCCGAACGACATCAGGAAGGCCAATTCGAAATATAATCAGGACAATGCCTATAAGCTGTCGGTGATTTCTACCATCGTGTCGGCCGTGTCGGTAGTGGCATCCTTAACTATAGCATTGGCAGTAAAATAAGTGATGGAGAAACCGACATTCAAAAGCGAATTCCTGGAAGTTCTAGATAAGAGCCTCAAAAACAAAGGAAAGATTGCAATTTCGATGGTTGTAGTTCTTTTTCTTGGGTTGATCTATCTGTATCTACGTGGTCCAAGATTCGAATCATTTGCGTCGATTACTCTCAATGAGGATAATATTTCACCTACAAGTTTGGTAAAGCAGTTCTCGCTTGCCAATGTCATGGGTGGTTCAGGTTCGGTCTATAACGAGATGCAGATGCTTTCATCGCACACGACGATGATGGAGACAGTCAAGAAACTTGGTTTGAATGTCACTTACCAGAAACGTGACGGAATCTTGAAAAACTCGTTACAATACCCCGATTCCTATATCAGGTTGAACTGTGACAGTACTATCCCGGACACTCTTAGTAAAACCATCAACTTCAAGGTCAACGTGTCGGCAAACGGAAAGGCATCGGCCAGCGCTAAGTGTGCCGGAAAAACCATTGGAAAGACTGAGGGAAACTTACCTTTGACGTTGAAGACCACATGGGGTGACTTCGAAATCGAACAAACTGAAACAACTCCCCATGGAGAGGAATTCACCGAGAAGATACGTTTCAAAAGTTATTCGGCAGCAGCTGAGGACTATCTTGAGAAAGTGGAATTCAATATTCCGAGCAAGTTGGCCGATGTGGTAGAGATATCATATGTGGGTAAAAACAAGGAACTGTGTCTTGATTTACTGTGGACAGTGATTGACGAATACAATGCAAGGGGGATTGAGGAGTCACGTCAAAAGGGTCAACAAACGTTGAAGTTTATAGATGAACGTCTGATAACGCTTTCAAAAGAGCTTTCATCAAGTGAAAGCGATATTCAAAATTTCAAAGAAAGCAATCGATTGTCGGATATACCAACGGATGTTCAGTATGCACTGGAGAAGAGGGCCATAGTGGAGAAAGAACTGCTTGAGGCCGAATCGCAAGCCGAGATAATCAGAATGACAATCGACTACCTTTCAAATCCTGAAAATTCAAACGCGCTTTTACCCGTGTTGTTTGACAGCGATAGTGAAAAATCTCTAATAGAACAATATAATGAATTGATTCTGAAAAGGATGCAGTTGTTGAAAAGTGCACGTGAAGGTAGTGAGACTTTACGTAGGCTCGACGAGCAGATTTCAGCAATGAAAAAGAATGTGGGAGAATCATTGAAGAGGACCGGAGAGAATCTAAGAGTGAAAATCGGTCGACTGCAGGCTCAGATTAATTCAACCAACAGCAAAATTGACCAGATCCCATCACAGGAGAAGATATACCGAGACATTTTCAGACAGCAAGCTATTCAAGAGCAGATTTATGTTTATTTGCTTGAGCAAAGAGAAGAGACTGCAATGGGTATAATAAACACTACCGGACGCGGTCAAATAATAAATCGCCCGTATGTATCGAGTCTGCCATCACAAAAATCAGGATGGTTTGTAATAATTATTTGTCTGTTTGTTGGCTTCCTTATTATACCATTCTATTATTACATTGGCATTTTGTCGCAAAGTGACCGTTCCTAAGTGGAAGAGCCTGTGAAGGAAAGACAGAAGAAAATGGAATTTTCGGCATCGACCGGTCAATGGAGCCGGTCGATTGTGTTTCTTTTTTCTTTGTCGTTGACCGGTTTAGGACTGTGGCCGTTTTTATTGGTGACAGCTATGATGATGCTTCACAGTTACTTTAGAGAGCCTCGAGAATTCATTGTTCAATTATTTGTTTTCTCGACCTATTCGGGATTTATAGGAAGCGACCAGCTGCCGGTAAAATTGAGCGACCTGATGATGATTGCTTCGATCGGACTGCTTCTTTTCGGTAAATTAAATCAAAAGATCAGACCTCTTTTGGTTGCATTCCTTTTATATGTCGTCGGAGTTTTCCTGTTGGCAATGACGAGCATGGAGTCGATGATGGTGCAGATTAAAATGATGCGTTATTATTTCGTTATAATAACGTTTATCATTCCATTATTCTTATTGAGGAGCGACCGTGACGGACTGCTGGGATGCGGACATTATCTGGTAGTATATTCTTTGGTGATATGCGGATTCTATATAATTGACGGTTTTATCCTGAACGGATTTGTCATGCTTCCCAACACTTATCTGGAAGAAGGAGTGAGCCGGTGGAACAATTTGTGGGTTGATCCTTTGACAACCTATTTTCCGCGGAAGTATCCCCCGGGCCTTTTTATTTTGATTCCCACAGCTTATTATATATCAAGATGTTTCCGCTTAAATCTATTTCAGTGGCTCCTTATTATCGGTGCGATGGCAGCCTCGCGAACAATGACTTTCCTGGCTGCTTTTCTTGTGGTTCTCATTTTCTCTATAAGTGACCGACATAAGATTCGTCGAAATGTTGTAGGACTGAGTGTGGGTTTAGTGATCGTGTATCTTGTAGACTTATGTGGGGGGGGATTCCTTAGATTCTCATCGACAGTCAATCAATTTTTCGACTTGAAAGAGGCGGTGGAATCGGGTGATGTTGAAATGATTTCGGAGTTTGGCAGTGGTAGGTTAGCACAGGCACTACCAAAGATGGAACTTTTGCTGGAGAGAAATCGATTGTGGACGGGTTTCGGATTTATACATCCTTCGGAAAGTTTTCTGACTGAACTGATACTGAAAAATCCGTTCTATCCCGATCAATCGGTCCATAGTTCGGTTGAGATGCCTGCCGAAGTTGAGATTACTCAGGTTCAGACGGTTTTGAATATCGGTCTTATAGGTCTTCTGTTACAAATGCTGTTCTACAGTTTCATTGCAGTTTATCTCTATCGTTCTAATATGAAATGGCAGTTCTATTTAGCCGTGTTAATTGGAGTGAGCATATCAGGTCTAGGTGGATTTATCGGCTTGACAACCGCTTTCACCATGTGGTTAGGACTGGCATTAGGTTTGTCGATGTTGCATGAGAATGATAAAGATGAAGAAATATATGTCGAAAGGGTTACAATGTAACTCGATGTTTTTTTAAATTTGTAGCACTAAAAAAATCCGGAATATGAAAACTGACCACAAAATTCTATTTTTTACTTATAACTTTTCAGGTGCTGAATCAAGAGGTGGAGCCGAGATAAGAGCCTACAGAACGGCTCTGGCACTTAGGACATTAGGTCGTTATAAAATTTTTCATGCTTTTAAGAACGGTGATGTTGCCGATACACGTGGCGCCTATGACAAGACGATAAAATTGGAAAGGTCACGTTTTATTCCTGATCTTGCTGACTTTCTAAAGGAGAACGAAGTTGAAGTCATAATTAACGAGGGGGATTTCTACCGGCATGACAGAATCAGAAAAGCGATTAAGAAATCGGGTCGGAATATAAAAATGTTGTTTGTCCATCATGTTTCCCCAGGTAGCGAACTTTTGAGTTCTCGTCCGGGAGCGATGGTTCGTGCAATAAGTAACGGGGAGAATGTTGGAGCGAATCTGGCTCAGCTGGCAATTCATCCTTTGTATTATATGTGGAAACTGTTGGGTTTGAAGAAACTTTATAAAAAGATTTATAAACAAACCGATGGTGTAATACTCTGGTCAACCAAATATATTCCCGGATACAAAAAAATGGGGGGATTCAGGAAGGATAAGAAATTCTATGTCATTCCGGGTTTCATCCCAGTTTCACGCATGTCAAATTATCTGAACAAAGAAAACCGTGTGCTTGTACTTTCCAGGCTCGATGAAACCTATAAGAAAATATCGTATGCTCTTAAAATCTGGAAGCGTCTCGAAAGCGAGGGTCATGCCGATGACTGGACTCTGGATATAGTTGGCGACGGTCCTGATTTGAAACGTTATAAGAAACTAGCAAAGAAACTGGGATTGAAAAACGTTGAGTTCCACGGCTGGCAACCACGTGAAAAATTTTTCCAGCAATCATCAATCTACATAATGACCTCCAAGAAAGAAGGAATGGGTTTGTCGTTATTAGAAGCCATGAGCTACGGTTGTGTACCGGTTGCTTTCCATTCGTTTGCTGCAATTAGCGATGCGATAGATGATAACCAGAACGGTTTCCTGGTAGAGGATTTCGGGGACACTAAGACTTTTGCAAAGGAAATGGTCAATTTGATGAAAAACCGGCGTCAACGCGAATTTATGTCATCAAGAGCAATGTATAAATCTCAGACTTATAACTCGGTGGGTTCGGCAAGAAAATGGGTTGAATTGCTCGACTACATCAGTCCTCAGAGTAATGCCTGAGCACTCGACGGTAGGAGTTGAATATTTTTGATTTAGAGACGAATCCTACATATTTTCCGTTTTCGTCAACAACGGGTAAGTTCCATGCTGCCGTGTCATCAAACTTTTTCATGACTTCTTCCATGGACATTCCCAGTTCTATTCGGGCAGGCGGAATACTCATAAATCTCCTGACAAACATCTTCTTATAAAGATGAGGCCGGAACATGATGTTTCGGATGTCGTCAAGGAGCACTATTCCTATCAACTCACCATCCTTTCCTACAACAGGGAAAAGGTTTCGAGAGCTTTGGGATATTGTCTGAACCATTTCTCCGAGATTCATGTTGGGTGTGACAGTCTTGAAGTCGGTTTCTATCACGCTGTTCATCTTGAGAAGTGTCAGCACAGCTTTGTCCTTGTGGTGTGTGAGGAGTTCTCCACGTTGGGCTAGACGCATTGAGTAGATGCTATAGGGTTCAAACAGTTTGATTGTGCCATAGGCAATAGTAGACACGATCAACAAAGGCAGGAAGAGTTGATAACCACCAGTCATTTCTGCCGTAAGGAATATGGCCATTAAGGGTGCGTGCATGACAGCTGACATTACTCCGGCCATACCCATTAATGCGAAATTCTTGACCGATAGACCAAGCGTGGGTCCAATAGTGTTGAATAGCAACGCGAAAAAGAATCCTGACATACACCCAAGGTAAAGCGATGGTGCGAATGTTCCTCCGATGCCTCCAGCCCCTGTTGTGGCCGAAGTTGCAAATCCTTTGCTCAGAATTACCATAGCAACAAACAAAAGCAGGAACCATGGCGATGACCTGTCGTTATAGAAAATACTTCCGTTGGCAATAGATGTTGGTTGGTTTCCCAACAAGGTGTTGATAGCTGAATAGCCTTCACCATATAGGGGTGGAATGAGGAACACAAGTGCTGCGAGAATAACTCCTCCGATCAGAGTCTTCTTCCATTGTTGGATTAAGCGATGTCGGAAGAAGTTTTCCATCATGTTGACGGTTCGTGTAAAATAGAGTGAGACGATGCCACAAAAAATTCCGAGAAGAATGACATAGGGTATGCGGGATGTACTGAAAGCTTCGCTTTGCAAGAAAAGAAATTCCACGTCGAACCCTGTGAAAACATAGGCTACAGTAGCTGCGGTGATAGAAGATATCAGCAGCGGCATCACCGAAACAGTCGTCAAGTCGATCATAAGAACTTCCAGCGTGAAAAGCATCCCGGCTATTGGTGCTTTGAATATCCCTGCGATTCCTGCTGCTGCACCGCATCCTACCAAAATCATCAGGACTCGGGGTGAAAGTCGGAAGAACTGCCCGATATTGGATCCGATAGCTGCACCGGTGTAAACGATTGGTCCTTCGGCTCCGACCGAACCTCCAAATCCAATAGTTATTGAGCTGGCGACCACCGAAGTGTACATATTATGTGGTTTTAGTCGGCTCTTGTTCTGAGATATACTGTAGAGAACCTTTGTGACGCCGTGGGAAATGTTGTGTTTGACCAAGAAGCGAACATAGAGGACGGTCAGAAGAATGCCCACTGCGGGTAACACAAGATAGAGATAGTTTCCTTCGTTTATTGTGATGTGGGATGTTACAAGTGTTGAAATTAAATGTATTAGCCATTTCAACAACAGTGCCGCAAATCCGCAGATGATTCCAACAATAAGCGCAAGAATCATAACAAGAGTTCGCTCGGGAATGTGTCGTTCGCGCCAAATGAGGAACGGAAGGATATAAGAGGCCATTATCTTAAAATTTTAAACAGGCCTCCGGGTCCCAATTTTATAACAGATGAAGGTTCGACATTCCTTGTGTCGGCTCTTCTCCACATGGCTACATAATCGACAGCATCAAGGATGTCTTTAGATATTTGAGCAAAAGTGGCCGGAGTTGGTTCTCCGCTGATATTCGCCGATGTTGAAACAATCGGTCGTTTTATTTTTCGGCAAAGAGACGATGCATAGATTTCCTTGCAAACTCTGATGCCCACACTTCCGTCGGTTCCCAATAAATTGGGGGCGATAAAGCGAGCATTGTCCAGCACGAGCGTCAGAGGTTTGTCGGCCACTTCAATAAGTTGCCATGCAATCTCAGGAACATCATTAATGTATCGCTCTATCCAGCTTTCTTCAGGAACGAGGGTTATTAATGCCTTGTTATCACTTCGTTTTTTGATTTCAAAGACCTTTTTGACGGCATCAGGGTTTGTGGCATCGCATCCTATGCCCCAAACTGTATCGGTGGGATAGAGAATCGTTCCTCCTTTTTCAAGTACATCGGCTGCTTTGGCGATGTCGTCCTTTAAGATATCAATTTCGGATTGTGGCAATGATTTAAGCGAGGTAATCATTGATTCATTCTTTTGAGCAGATTGTAGGAAGGAAGAATACCGAGTTCACCCGCTTTGGAAAGGTCGGCCGCTCCTGAGTTTCTGTTTCCGAGCTGCATATAGGCGTATCCTCGATTATAATAGGCTTCTCCGAAGTCGGGTTTGAGTTCAATGGCCTTTGATAAGGCGCTGATAGCCGAAGTCAAATCACCCTCTTCAAGTAGTATCGTACCTTTATTGTAATAAGCAAATGGCATAGATGGGGACAATTCCGAGACCTTGTCGAGGTCGGCTAGAATTTCACGGAGCTCAGCCTTGACATTGTTCAATTGCAGTTCATTTGCAGAACTGTTCTCGGATGAATTATGGGGAGACTTCAGCGAATAGTATTTTGCGACAGCCCTCATAAAATAGGGTAGCGGCCAGTCGGCCGTGAGATTTATGGCCTTCGTGAAATCGGAGATGGCCGAATTATAGTCGCGGGTTGTCATGAAGTCCATTCCGCGTCCGAAATAGTCAATAGCACGTGGCTGATGAGTTGCAAGATAGGAATTATAGTATTCTATGGATTCGAAATGGTTCTGTGCAACTTTCTCATCCTCTATGGTCGGAATTCGATTTGTTACCTGAAGCAGATAGCGAAGGGTTCTTGTTCCGTTTATATCATCGGCTTCCTTTATATAATATCCCGATTCCTTAAGTTGAGTTGGTGCTCCATAGTAGGAAAGTAGAAAAATCGGTTCGATTTCCACGTTGATATTGCGATCCTGAACTTTCCCTCTTATGCTCTTGTTATTGTAGTCGCCTGAAAGATTAGTCTCGTTCTCCATTGTCAAAAGTGAGGAGAATCGGTCGGCAACCATCTTTTCTGAATATTCCTCTACTGATTTTTCGGTCGTAGTCTCGGAATTTCCTGTATTTTGTTGCTGTTCAGCATTCTCGCGGGCCTCTTTTAGGGCAAGATCGGTTAACTGAACTGCTTTTTTATAATCCTTTTCGGCTTCACGAAGATTTCCGCGGTCATTGTTTATTTGGAACCGAGCATAGTAAACTCCGGCGAAGTCGGGGTATTGCTCAATTACCCGATTAAGGTCATTGAGTGCTGCATCCCATTGTTTTGTCTCCTTATATAGCATAGCCCTATTGTAGAGGGCACGAACATCGTCGCTGTTAAGTTGTAGAACTCGTGTGAAATCCTGGATGGCCTTGTCGTTGTCGTTTACTTCGGCTCGGAGAAGTCCGCGGTTAAAGTATCCGATTGCATTCAACGGATCGAGTCCGATTGCATAATCATAATCGGCCATTGCTCCGAAGTAATCGTCGAGCATATAACGAAGATAAGCGCGGTTGATGAAATATCCGGCATATCGAGGTTGAAGTTTGACAGCTTCGTCCATGTCGGCCAATGCCTTTTCATACTGTGGAGGATTGGAATTCATGGCAATATCGGCACGCATCACATAGGCGTTGGTGGCATTCTTGTTAAGCTGAAGGGCCTTATCGAGGTCGGCATTGGCATTAACCGTGTCTCCTTCCAGAATGTACAGTCGGGCGCGTCCCAAATAAGTTCCGTCGAACTGAGGATAGTATTTCTGCAGTATCTTGAAAGTTTCATGGGCACCGGCATAGTCCTCGATTTCTTCCTGGGCGAGCGCTTTATTGAAAAGGATACTTCTATTATTTGGCAAAAGCTTTAATGCCTCGTCATAGTCGGAAATTGCTCCTCGTGGATTTCCCATGTTTTGTCGAGCGACGCCACGCACCTCCCATGCATCTGTGATGAAAGGATTTCTTTCAAGAGCAAGAGTAGCATCGTTCTCTGCACCCTTAAAGTCATCGAGGTTGATTTTGGCAATGGAACGATAGAAATAGGGCTGAGCGAGATAAGGTTTAGCGGCGATAACCTGATTGAAATATTGTATCGAGAGCATATAGTCCTCGAAATACAAGGCATTCTGTCCAACTCTTAAAACCTGTTCGGCATTGATTTGAGATCGTACCGGTTGCCAACAGCATAAAAAGATTATTCCTGCAATTAAAAATTTGACGCAGGATCTCATGACTGAAAACGATATTTTAAAAAGAGAGGTTTTTATGGCTTTACTTCGTAATAGGGGATGTCGACCAATTTCATGTTGAATTTCAAGCAACTATAAGGAAGAACGACTCCTGAACCACCCCCGAAATAAGCTTCTTCATAAGGAATAAGCACCTCACAGGTGTCACCAACGTGCATGTCGGCCAAGGCAATTTGCCAACCCGAGATGACGTTGGCCGATGTGGTTGTGAAGATGCTGTCGGGCATTGAATAGGAAGAGTCGAAGACGGTGTCGTTATACAGTCTTCCGATATATTTTACGGCAACTGTGGACGTGAACAACGGTGACAGATTCCCTGCGGTCTCGCTGCGATCGTTGAAATAATGTATAAGAACGTAGGCATTGTGGTTCCATGCCGGAACTACACGTTCATAATATAGGGACCCATCGGGATTTACGATCAATGCCTGATTCTTGATCCATTCGTTGTTGTCATCCCTCCATTTGGCATATTCCGTCCATGGGTCATTTTCATCGGTAGTACAAGCAACGAGTATAAATAACAATGAAAGAGAATAGAATAAATTTTTCATTTAATGACTTTAAAGGAATTAGAATTGCACTTTGGGTGCTCTTTGTGCCTCGGCATCGGCTGCGAAAGGTTCCTTTTTGTCGAATCCGGTTATTCCGGCAACGACTGAAGCCGGGAAACGACGAATTTTCACGTTGTAGTTTTTAACGGCTTCGTTGTAGCGTGTTCTTTCGGTTGCTATGCGATTTTCGGTCCCTTCTAGCTGAGTTTGAAGGTTCATGAAATTTTCATTAGCCTTGAGGTCGGGATAGGCTTCATGAACAGCATTGACATAAATGCCGAGTGCGCTCTTAAGCTGATCCTGAGCTTTTTGAAATTGAGCTATGTTATTCTGAGGATCGACAACCGCATTGGCTTCTTCATAGGCTTTGGAGAGTCCGGCACGTGCTTCAGTGACATTCTGGAATGTTGAACTTTCATGGTCGCTGTAACCCTTGACTGTTTGGACAAGATTGGGGATAAGATCGGAGCGACGCTGATATTGATTCTGGACGTTTGCCCATGTCTGGTCGACTGTTTCTTCTTCGGTTACCATTCCATTGTAGGATGAGAATCCCCAGATGAGAATGACGATCAGCGCAATGACCAAAACAATGACAGCAGTATTTTTTTTCATTTTTATGAGATGTATTTATCCGAGTTTTCTAAGAAGAGAATTTATTGAAACCTTCTGGGAGATAATCCGGTGAAGTTCAGAAGCTGCTACACGAGTTTGTTCCATAGAATCTCTTTCGCGGAGAGTGACAGTTCCGTCCTCCAGGGTCTGATGGTCGACTGTGATGCAGAAAGGTGTTCCAATTGCATCCTGTCGGCGATATCTTTTTCCGATTGTGTCTTTTTCTTCGTAGTGAGTTGTGAAATCGAACTTCAGGTCATTGACGATTTCACGGGCAGCCTCGGGGAGACCGTCTTTCTTGACGAGCGGCAGAACGGCACATTTTACCGGAGCGAGTGGAGCGGGCAGGTGCAGAACTACACGTTTGTCGCCACCCTCGAGTTCCTGTTCCTCATAGCTTGAACACAGAACCGACAGGAACATGCGGTCAACACCAATAGAGGTTTCTATGACATAGGGGGTGTAGCTTTCGTTGAGTTCAGGATCGAAATATTGAATCTTCTTTCCCGAGAATTTTTCGTGCTGAGAAAGGTCGAAATTGGTGCGAGAGTGAATACCCTCAACTTCCTTGAATCCGAAAGGCATCTCGAATTCTATATCAGTTGCAGCGTTTGCGTAGTGGGCAAGTTTGTCGTGATCATGATAGCGATACTTCTCGTCGCCCATGCCAAGTGCCTTGTGCCATCTCAGACGCCATTCCTTCCAGTAGCGGAACCATTCCATCTCCGAACCGGGTCGCACGAAGAACTGCATTTCCATCTGTTCGAATTCTCTCATTCGGAATATGAACTGTCGAGCCACGATTTCGTTTCGGAAGGCTTTGCCGATTTGAGCTATTCCGAAAGGTATTCTCATTCGGCCCGTCTTTTGCACATTAAGGTAATTGACGAAGATTCCCTGTGCTGTTTCAGGTCGGAGGAAAACTGTCATTGCTCCGTCAGCGGTGGATCCCATCTCGGTTTTGAACATGAGGTTGAACTGTCGTACCTCGGTCCAGTTTCTGGTTCCTGAGATGGGACAAACGATTTCCTCGTCGAGAATAATCTGTCGGAGCTCATCGAGGTTATTATCGTTGAGCGCTTTGCTGAATCGATCGTGGAGTGCATCGCGCTTAGCAACAAGTTCAGTAACCCTGGGATTGGTTTTCTTGTAGAGTTCCTCGTCGAAACTTTCGCCAAAACGTTTCCGAGCTTTAGCTACTTCTTTTTCTATTTTTTCATCAAATTTTGCCAATTGTTCCTCAATGAGTACATCGGCACGGTAGCGCTTCTTGGAGTCACGGTTGTCAATGAGCGGGTCATTGAAAGCGTCGACGTGTCCTGAAGCTTTCCATATTGTGGGATGCATGAAGATTGCCGAATCTATTCCGACAATGTTTTCATGCAACAGTGTCATTGACTCCCACCAGTATCTTTTGATATTGTTTTTGAGTTCGACGCCGTTTTGACCGTAGTCATAGACGGCTGCCAAACCATCGTAGATTTCACTTGACTGGAACACGAAGCCATATTCTTTGGCGTGTGCTACAATCTTCTTAAAAACGTCGTCCTGTGCCATAGGTCGATAATGATTGTGTTTAGGCTATTATTCAGGCAAATTTATTAAAAAAATCCCACATAGAGTTTTCTCTTGTTTAATTTTAATAGGAATTGACTATCTTTGTCCCATGAAAAAGCTCAAGCTGACATATAAAACAATAGACATAGAATAACTTAGTCATGACGCCCGAATGCCTTTCGGGCGTCATGCGTTAGTATAAGGAGTATAAAGTGGAACAACTTAAACATGAATGTGGCATAGCGATGATTCGTCTTCGCAAGCCACTAGAATATTATCATCAGAAATATGGCTCTTATAGCTGGGCTCTCCACAAGTTATATCTTTTGATGGAGAAACAGCACAACCGAGGCCAGGAGGGAGCCGGCCTGGGTGTTGTGAAGCTACACGCCGTTCCGGGATATGAATACATATTTCGGGAAAGAGCTCTAGGACCTAATGCAATATCGGAGATCTTTACCAATATAGGTGAGAAACTTGAAAAGGAGAATATCAATAGTCTGTCTCCTGAAGTGGCCGAATCCTACACACCCTTTTTGGGTGAGATATATATGGGTCATCTGAGATATAGCACAACCGGAAAGAGCGGGATATCTTATGTTCATCCTTTCCTTCGTCGCAATAACTGGAGGTCGCGAAACCTTTTGATGTGTGGCAACTTCAACATGACCAATGTCGATGATATCTTCAAGGATATCGTTGGAACGGGTCAGCATCCGCGTTTTTTCTCGGACACGATAGTTTTGCTTGAGCAGATTGGAGCTGAACTCGACAAGGAGAATCACCGTCAATACAGGAAATTCCGAGATGTTCTTCCTAATCCGGCTTTAAATGAAGCAATAGAGTCAAACATGGACATGGAAGCTGTTCTAAAGGCTTCGGCTCCAACGTGGGACGGTGGTTTTGTAATATGTGGTGCCACAGGATCGGGCGAGATGTTTGCTCTGCGCGACAGCGGTGGAATTAGGCCGGCTTATTATTATTGTGACGATGAAGTGATTGTGGTTGCTTCGGAGCGTCCAGTCATACAAACAGTTTTTAATGTTCGCCGAATTCAGGTCGACGAGCTTAAACCGGGAAGTGCCATAATAGTTGATCGAGCCGGGAATTTCAAGGTGAGCGATATTCTTGGCGAAAAGAAAAATGAGAAATGTTCGTTTGAACGCATCTATTTCTCAAGGGGTAGTGATGCCGACATCTATCGTGAGAGGAAAGAATTGGGACGACAATTAGTTCCGGATATTATGAAAGCCATTGACAACGACCTGGAGAACTCGGTTTTTTCGTTTATTCCAAACACTGCCGAGGTCGCTTTCATTGGTATGATGGACGGTCTTGAGAAAGAATTGAACCGGGAAAAGACTGATAAAATTCTTGAATTGAGCGCTTCGGGTTTACTTGATTCAGATAAAATCAAGGAAATCATATCACAAAAGTTAAGAATAGAGAAGGTCGCAATAAAAGATATAAAACTAAGGACCTTCATCGCCGAGGGTAGTTCGCGTAATGATTTGGCAGCTCATGTGTATGATGTCACCTACGGCATAATCAACAATGATAAGGATAATCTGGTTGTGATTGATGACAGTATAGTCAGAGGAACTACACTCAAGCAGTCGATTCTCTCTATGCTTGATCGTTTGCACCCCAAGAGAATAGTGATTGTGTCGTCGTCACCACAGGTTCGTTACCCCGACTGGTATGGAATTGATATGTCACGCATGACTGAATTCATCGCATTCAGGGCAGCGGTCGAACTTCTAAAGGATCGCGGGGAGGAAAAACTTTTGGACGATGTATATCATGCGTGCAGAAAGCAACTTATATTACCTCCGGAAGAACAGATTAACGAGGTGAAAAGGATATATGCTCAGTTTACCGACGAGGAGATATCAGACAAGATAGCTCAGATGCTTAAACCTGAGGGAACTAAAGCAGAAGTGAAACTTGTCTATCAAACTTTGGATGGTTTGCACAGGGCGATTCCTAATCATTGTGGAGACTGGTATTTTTCGGGCGATTATCCTACTCCAGGTGGAGTCAGGATGGTTAACCGCGCTTATGTGAATTTCTACGAGGGGAATCCTATGAAGAGATAAATCAGAAAAAGTCTAATATCAAAATAATTTAAAAATGAGGAAAAATTTCGGGTCGAAGCCCTGGTGTTATCCACAGCCTGTCTTTATATTGGCTGCTTATGATGAAAATGGTGTTCCCAATGCTATGAATGCAGCATGGGGTGGTATTCATTACGATGACCAAATCGCAATGTGCATCAGTGCCAATCATAAGACGACGGCCAATATTATTGCCTCGAAGGCATTCACTGTCAGTATGGCCGACGTTGACCATATGGTTGCTTGCGACTATGTTGGCATTGAGAGCGGCAACAAGGTTCCCGACAAGTTTGCGCGTGCCGGTTTCACAGCAACGAAATCGGAGTTTGTGAATGCCCCGGTCATCAACGAGTTGCCTATGTGTATAGAATGTCGACTAGTGTCGTACGACCCTGAAACATGCAATTTGATTGGTGAGATAGTTAATGTTTCAGCCGATGAAAGAATTCTGGACGAAAATAGAAAAATTGACGCGTCGAAATTGCGCCCTATAACCTTCGATCCTGTACGCAACGATTATTTGGTGATAGGAGAGAAGGTAGGAGATGCTTTTCGTTCAGGGCTCGCGTTGAAATAGCGATTAGCTGTTAGCTTATAGTAATTAGCCGTTAGTTAATGTTAACTAACGGCTAATATTTTATACCTCGGTTATTTTACTTTCAGGTGAGTTGTCAACGGTTGTGAAGCGCTGGAAGGCCCAACCGCCAGATTTATGCGTCCGGGTTCGAGTACCCATGTTTTCTTGTTTTCATCCCATTTCGCCAGATCAAGTGCCTTGACTTGTAGAGGGACTGTAACTGATTCGCCCATTGGGATTGAAACCCTTTGGAATGCTCTCAAATGTTTGTTTGGACGCAGGGAGTCCCTAGTGTCGGGATAGGATGCATAGAGTTGTACTACCTCATCGCCATCCATATCGCCGGTATTCGTAACCTTCACGTTTACCGTGATCACTTTGTCGAGATCCTCGGCTTTAATATTCTTGTCGGAGAGCTCGATGTCATCATAGGAGAATGAAGTGTAACTCAGTCCATATCCAAATGGATAAAGTGGTTCGCCCTCAAAGTACATATAGGTTCTTCCATTTGTGATGTCATAGTCCATCATGTGGGGAAGGTCAAGGATATCCTTTACCCAGGTTTGAGTGGTACGTCCTGCAGGATTGACCTTTCCGGTCACCACGTCAACAAGACCGTTCCCGGTTTCTTGTGAAGAATGAGTGAAATGTAGTATGGCAGGCAGGTTTTCATTACTCCAATTGATTGCATAGGGGAATGAGGACTGTAGAACTAATACTGTGTTTGGATTTACGTTGTAAATTTGACGTATCATATCTTCGTCGGGAAGCATCAGCGACCTGCGGTCGACTGCCTCGCGGCCATCCGACGGAACCGGACTGAAAAACCAATCGGCTTTAGTTCCGAAAGGATGATTCCCAGTAACGATAAACACGATATCGGCTTCGCGTGCCAGGTCTTCGGCCTGACTCATGCGGTCGTCGATGATATAGTCTACCTGGATTCCCATGGGTTCGAAGGTCTGACGGAAGGCGTCAAGAACCGTTACTTCATAGGCAGGCACACCGCCATACCAATCCTGAATGATATTGTCGACATAAGGTCCTACCAAAGCGATACGTTTCACCTTGTCGGTGTTTAATGGTAAGAGCTTGTTCCCGTTGACCGGTTCGTTCTTGAGCATCACAATACTCTTTGCTGTTGCTTCGCGAGCCAGGTTGTGTGCATAGTCGGTTTCCCATGATTTGGGAGCGTCAGGTGATATATAATAAGGGATTGCTGTGGGATCGGGGTCCAGGAGTCCGAGTTTTATGGCTATCTTTATGTTGCCTCGGAGTGCTTTGTCAAGGTCTTCTTCAGTGACAAGCCCGTTTTGAAGTGCTGTAGTAAGAGCTTCTTTATAGTTGTCCAGAAACTGCCCGACACCTGCCTTCACGATTAATGCAGCGGCTTCGGGTAAGGAGTCCACATAGTGGTGGGCCGTCATAAGCAGCCTCATGGCTCCGCCATCGGTACATATGATGCCGTCCATGTCCCAGTCGGGTCGAACAACCTGGTCGAATACGGGATGAACCGTCATCGGAATGCCGTTCCAACGGTTATAGGCTGCCATGAAAGCACGGCTTCCGCCGTCTGTAATGCCTTTCCAGAAGGGATAGGCATAGTATTCGTGGAAAAGTCTTTCGGAAAATTCTGAAGAAGTGCTGTCGCGTCCGAACTCGTTGCTATTTGCAAGAAAGTGTTTCATTAACGAAGCCATTTTCCAATAACGTGGATTGTCACCCTGCAGTCCTTTTACTTTGGCAACTGTCATTGCTCCCGTCAGGAACGGGTCTTCCCCGAAGGATTCTTCAGTTCGTCCCCATCGGGGATCACGTGCCAGGTCGGCATTAGGTGCTCTCATGACAAGAGAATGGTAGCGCATGGTGTCCTGAGAGAACATCCAGCGAGCTTCCTCGGCCGAGAGGTCGGCAATCCGTTGAACAAGGTCAGTATCCCATGTTTCGCCGAGTCCGTAGGCCTGGGGATGGATGGTTGAGGGGTGTCCGCCCCTTTGATGAGCCGGTCCTCCGAGCGAAAGTCCGTGAAGTCCTTCAAAATGATTGCATGCCGGGATGTTAAGCCTAGGCACACCGAGATTTGTTGAAAAGAGGTTGATTTTTTCTTCAAGTGTCAATTCCTTGATCAGGGCATCGATTCTTTGTGAGTCGGACAAAGTCGTGTCACGGAATGTCTCCAATGCAAAAATCGGACTTGATGCAATTATGAGAAAGAGCAAGTTTAGGAAGACTTTTTTCATTGATAGGGAAGATATAAGGTTATTTTGTTTGTTCGATGGAATTATATTTTTCGAGATTGAGAAGGAACTTCTTGATTTCTATACCGGCAGCATAGCCTCCTATACCATTTTTTGCTACTACTCGATGACACGGAATGAATATGTGAAGAGGATTACGTGCAATAGCCGATGCCACTGCCCTGACTGCCTTGGGCTTATGAATTCGTTGGGCAATATCCGAATAGGTAGCTGTTTCGCCATAGGGTATCTTTGCCACTTCGTTCCAAACAAGTTTCTGAAAATCGGTTCCTTTCGGAGCTAACGGAAGGTCAAACTGTTTACGGTTGCCAAGAAAATAATCTCTTAACTGATTGTTTGCTAATTTATTAATTTTTTCAAGTGAATCTTGGATGTATTGCATAGTCAAAATTATAAAATTTCTTTCAATTAACCATATAATGATTATGTCTATATGTCAAATGTAGGGGAAAATATCTATATTTGCATATAAGTAAGGTCTATTTTTATACACACATTATCTTTATGGTTAGGTATATAGTATCTGCATTACTGATGCTGGGGTCCTTGAGTTGTTTTGCGCAGAATTTTCGCGAGGAATTTGACAAATTCCGCAATCAAATCAAAAAGGAATACAATGATTTCCGTCAAGAGGCAAATCAAAGATATGCCGATTATCTCAGTGAGGCATGGGAACGCTATAAAGCGATGGAACCAATAGAACGACCCAAGGAAGCTACGCCCCTCCCGCCGTTGATTTATGTGGAACCTGTTTTGCCACAGGTTTCCCCCATTGTTACTCCAGATGTTGAACCCATTACACCACCATTGGTACAACCTGAGATTCAGCCTACTGTTCCTCCCGAATTGGAACCGATAATCATTCCAAAAGAGAATCAAGCTGAAGAACCGGTTGAGGAACAGGTAAAACCGGCTGTTCGTCCCGATGGTCAACCGATAATCAAGGTAACTCCCATAATAGTGCCGTTGTTGGCAGTTGAACCTCAACCTGTTCCTGTTGAACCGATAAAAGAAAAGATAGAACCGAACCCTGAATATTTCACATTCAGTTTTTTAGGAAACGAAACCGATGTAAGATTGCCAAAAGAAAATAAAATCGTTCTGAAAAATTTGTCGGGTAAAACATTGGGTAGCGCATGGGAGCAGTTGAGCAACGGCGACATGGACAATCTTCTTTATGACTGTTTGAAAATCAGAGAAGAAAATAACTTGTGTGATTGGGCCTATTTGCTTATGCTTGAGGCTTTGGCGAAAGCCTTCTATGGCGATACCAACGAGGCAACGATGTTGATGGCTTGGCTTTATTGTCAGTCGGGCTACCAGATGAGATTGGCATCGGCAAGCGATCAGCTGGTAATGCTATATGGCTCAAAACACTTGATTTATGACTCTCCTAGTTATGTCCAAGATGGAGCCACTCTTTATCCTTTCCGAAATAAATCGAGCGAGTTGAATATTAGCAAGGCGAAATATCCAGGAGAAAAACAAATGTCCCTATTAATAGACAAGGAGCCGGTAACGGGAAATAGCCTCAGCAAGGAGCGAAACATTATCTCTAAGAAATATCCCGAAATTAATATGCTGTCCCAGGTTAAGAATCCGTTGATTGATTTCTTCAACACCTATCCGACCTCGGCTCTTGACGGTAACCTAATGACACGATGGGCTATGTATGCCAACACACCGTTGTCAATTGAGACAAAGGAAAAGCTCTATCCAAAATTCAAGCAGGAACTCCAAGGAATGTCGGAACTGGAATCAACACAACGAATCCTAAACTGGGTTCAAACCGGTTTGGAATATAAATTCGATGATGAAGTGTGGGGAGGCGACCGTGCATTTTTCGCTGAAGAAACCTTGTATTATCCCTATTGTGATTGTGAAGACCGTGCAATCCTTTTCTCACGACTGGTTCGTGATCTCCTCGGACTAGATGTGGCACTGGTTTATTATCCCGGGCATTTGGCAGCTGCTGTGAATTTCAACGAGAAAGTGTCGGGTGATGCGATTGTAGTTAACGGAAAGGATTTCATCGTGTGTGATCCGACTTTCATCGGTGCGCCAGTTGGAGTACAAATGCCCAACATGGACTACAATCGTGCACAGGCAATTGTTCTGAAAAAAAATTGATAGAAAATGTTATTTTAAACTAATAACTTAACTTATCGAAAGTCCGGTTACCTTTAAGATAATAGTTACTAAGGATATTGACCGGTCGACTGTTTTTTAAAAGATCTTGTGAGGGGAAACTTCGGTAGTTTCCTCTCATTTTTTTGAAGTCTTTATGTGCTTTAAGAATAGCCGAAGCATGTTTAAATTTCCCTTTTACAATGAATGAACCCCAAGCAAGAGTGTCGAGAAGTCGACGTCGAAACAGTTTCGAATCTTTTTCCTTTCCAACAGGTAGATTCTTGTGAAGCATCAGAAGATTGTTTCGGAAATTCAAATAGGTTTTTTGTGGTGATGAACTATCAAGGCTAGCTCCTCCGAGATGATAGACTACTGACCGGGGGCAATAGAGAATTCGGCCACCGTGTAGTTGAAGTCGCCAGCAGAGGTCAATTTCCTCCATGTGGGCGAAGAAGAGCCGATCCAATCCTCCTGCCTCAATATAAGCGGCTCGCTTAACTGCCAGAGCGGCTCCCGAGGCCCAGAATATGGGGGTTTCGGTGTTATGTTGCCCGAGGTCCTCCTCGACGGTTTCAAATATTCGTCCTCTACAATAGGGATAACCGTTACAGTCGAGAAATCCTCCGGCCGCTCCCGCATACTCAAAAAAGTCATGATTTCTTTCCGATAGAATTTTAGGCTGTGCTGCCACGACTTCGGGACGACTGAGCACCTGCAGCAAAGGAGTCATCCAACCTTTTGCCGGCGCTGCATCGGAGTTGAGCAAAACGATATATTTATAGTTTGATAATTGTTCGATTGCCAGATTATATCCTTCGGCAAATCCATGATTCTCATTGAATGAAATTATTTCAACCGACGGGTAATTCTGTTGAAGCCATTGGATGGAATCATCGGTAGAACCATTGTCGGCCACAATGATGCGAGCAATTTCTTCGGGAGTATTGGCGATAACACGTGGAATGAATTGCCGTAGCAGTTCAACTCCGTTCCAATTGAGAATTATAACAGCCGTTTCAACCATCAACAAGATTTCCTTTAAGTGTTACACCATCCTTGTCGCAATGCTCAATGCCGGTTATAAAAACAGGCGAGATTTCATTAACCAAACTTGGTTTTGTTGGTTTTACACTAACTCTCAGGTAATTGTCGGTATGGCCTGAAATCATTCCTGTCATTTCGTTGAATTCCTCGAAAAGTACCGGTCTAATTGTTTCAATAAATCTTTCGGAAAATTTCTTTTCTTTGTTTTTCGACAAATCTAGGATAATGTTCATTCGGTTTCGTTGTTCAACCGGATTTACCACAGGCTTGATTTGCAAAGCGGCCGTGCCAGGTCGTTCGCTATAGGGGAAAACGTGAAGGCGTGAGATGTCGAGGTTTTGAATGAAGTTTACCGATGATTCGAATCTTTCGGGGGTTTCTCCACGCATGCCTACAATCAGATCGACTCCGATGAAGGCATCGGGAATAAATTGTCTGATGAGAGCGATTTTTTCTGAGAATAGTTTTGTGTCATAGTGACGCCTCATCAACTTCAGCACTTCATCATTTCCCGATTGCAACGGGATGTGGAAATGGGGCATGAAACGTTTCGATGATGCAACGAATTTAATAATCTCTTCAGTTAAAAGATTCGGTTCAATCGAAGAAATTCTATAGCGGTCTATACCATCAACATTTTCGAGAGTTCGAATGAGATCAATGAACTTTTCGGAAGAATTTCGTCCGAAGTCACCTATATTCACCCCTGTCAATACAATTTCCTTTGCACCGTCGGCGGCAGCCTTTTCGGCGAGTTTCAAAAGAGATGAAATTTCGGGCGACCGGCTTTTACCTCTTGCGTAAGGAATAGTGCAATAGCTGCAGAAATAGTTGCAACCGTCCTGCACCTTAAGAAAATACCGGGTTCGGTCGCCCCGCGAACAGGAGTGTTCAAAGGTTGAGAAATCTTTTGCCGGAATAATATCGGCCTTGATTTGATTCTTGTTAAGATAGGCTTCTACGACGTTGGGAAGGGTGTTCTTCGAATCGTTGCCAATGACAGTCACTACACCGGGCAGCGACCCTGCTTCATCAGGTTTCAACTGGCTGTAACAGCCTGTGACAAATATCCCGGCCCCAGGATAACGTGAAGCAAGGGAACGAATCATGTGGCGGCATTTCTTATCGGCCACGGCAGTAACACTGCAGGTGTTTACTATAATGACATCCGGGTCTTCCCAGTCGGTAGCACGCCTAACTCCCTTCTGTTCCAGGTTGGTTGCTATAGAAGAGGATTCGGCAAAATTCAGTTTACAACCAAAGGTGACGTATTTTGCCTTATATGATGCGAAAGTGGTGTTGTCAATCAATCGAAGAAGAATTTCGTTTCTCGTTTTCTTTTGCCACAGTTCTCGGAATCATAATGGAGGTATAGATTTGAATTGCTCCCCCCGCCATAGTGAAACCGAGCCAGTCACGCATTGCCGCGGGTTCATAAAACATAAAGAATGCTGCTACGCAGAAAAACAGAGCGCTCCAGGCCTCAATCCGGTAGAGTCGTTTTAAGCGGAATACTTGCCCGGTATAGGGAGAAAAAATCCGTGTGAGCAAAAGCAAGAGGGCTCCAGCACTATAAATCCATCGATAGGTCCCGGTGTTTCCTAGCAGTGGCATCAGGGTTCCTGCTACAATCAATAGCATTCCAAGTGTTATTCCCCAAAGTTTCCATTGAGCATGTTGTCGCCCGGTGACGGAATTATCGTTATTATTTTTCATCTTAGTCTTTTGTGAATACATAAACGTCCTCATCGCGTCGCTGCATGTGGTATTGTTCACGAACAATCCTTTCCAGCGTCTCGCGGTCAGTGGACAGTTTGCTGTTTAACTGGCGATAGTAGGCGATAGTGTCCTCGTGGTTTTTTATCTCTTTCTTGAGCCGTTCGATTTCCAAGTCATATTCATAGTAGCGTTGAACGTTGTTTTCATTGAAAAAAGTCAAAAAAACAATGACAGCCACTCCAACGAGAAATGGCCAGCGAATGTAACGTCGACACCAAGAAATGAAACGGTTTACTTTCATTATGGAGAATAAAGAGGCCTACAAAGTTACCAAAAATTTGATTAGTTTTGTGATGATTTTCGAAATCATAGCGATGCAATGGATAAGGATTATGTCAAATGGAACGGTAAGCCCATGGATGTTACCGGCAGGGCAGAAGAGGAAGTCAGAACCTACGAGTTCCTTAACACTCTTGGAATAGATTTCATGACATTATATCATCCGGCTGCCTTCACGATGGAGGAATGTGAACGAGTTCGAGATAGAATCGAAGCACCTGTTTTCAAAAATCTTTTCCTGACCAATAAACAGCACACTTTATTCTATCTTTTGATGATGCCGGCCGACAAACCTTTCAAGACAAAATATCTGTCGTCGCAGTTGGGGTGCGCACGTTTATCGTTTGCTTCGGAAGAAGAGATGGTGGAGATGCTTCATATTCATCCGGGAGCGGTTTCTCCGTTAGGGCTGCGTAATGATGTGAATGGTCAGATTCGACTGATAATTGACAGTGATCTTAAGGACAGTGGGCGCTATGCCTGTCATCCGTGCGTCAATACAGCCTCGGTGGCAATGACTCTTGAGGATCTTTTGGGAAAGGTCATTCCGGCAACCGGTCATGATTTCACTTGGGTGGAGTTGCCTCAGGAACCGGAATGATGTGGTTGCTTTCCACATACCAGATGTAACCTTTGACATTTTGAAAGCCCATGTCAATCATCCTGTTGACATAACCCATCATCTGTTCTTTGTATTCTTCCGACTCCAAATGACCGAACTTGTAATCAACGATGTCGACAGTGCCGTCGGGATTCCAAACGATTCTGTCGGGACGGGAATATGAGTTAGTCAAGGAACGATCGTCAAAGATAGTGGTTTCGTTTAGAATTCTGGTGAAACCATTGAACCAACGCTGAGCATCGGGGAAAGAAAGTCCCTTTTCAAGAATTTTCCGACAGCAATTGGTTTCCTCATCAGACAATTGATACTCATAAGCCGATTTTTTCAGTGCGAAATCAAGGTCCTCGGGATATCGAATCCGGCTCATAACCAAATGGAGGAAATCACCCCGAACTGCCGGATCACTGAAGTTAAGTTCGACAGGAACTTCGGGAACGGTTATCTGCAGAATGGATTTTCTTTTAGTGAAAGAGTCGACCGAAATCGTAGCAATCTCATTTTTTGTTTCAGTTTTTTCTTCTTTATGAGATCCTTCATTTACAGTTGGCTCTCCAAATGTCAGATGAAATTCATCACACATTAGTTTCTTTAAGTCAACAACCAAACCTGAATCAGGCTCTTCGGAATTTTTAATGGCAACCATCATCAAATCAGCCACATCTTGAATCTTGTTTGAGCTCGTTTCTGATTTCTCAGAGAGCTTTGCCGTGACAATAAGTTCTTGCGAAGCTCGTGTAAAAGCTACATACAAAAGATTCAGATTATCCAATTCCTCTTCTTTGTATCCCATCAGATACTGTTCTCGTAAGGGCTCGTATTTTTCGAAGTCTTTTGATGTCGGTAATGGAAAAAAGGGAGGTGTCAAACCTGGAATAATCTCCGATGACAGCTTATACCACTTATAATCTTTGTGAAGTCCCGCATTGTCATGTAACTTGAACTTTGCGAAGGGAATATGAACACAAGGGAACTCAAGACCTTTTGATTTGTGAATCGTTATAACTCTGATAGTATCGTGATTTTCGGGAAATTCGACTTTAGTAAATCGTCCTTTGTCATTCCAGAATTTGAGGAATGAATAAATGTCATTTCCATTCTCCTCTACATATCGGTCAAGGAGATCCATGAAGTTTGACAGGAAAATATTTTCTCTACGCAGAAGATTTTCTGCTTTCTTTTTGTCAAGAGGAGTTATAAACTCCTTGACTATCAAGTGAGATAAAGCTACGAGATCAGTGTTCTGAAGTTTGTCTTCTACTACCGGCCCATGGTTATTCTCTATGCCTTTATCCGTCAAGTCTTCCGGAAATTCACCCAATGTTTTCAATGATTCCTTCAACGCAGTAACTGGGTTGTCGGCTGTCATGAGGTTGATTAGATATTCTTCATTGAGAAGTTCGGGTTTCCTGGTTTTTCTCTTTAGGTCTACACCTGCAGTGAACGAAGGATTTGCAATGGCTTGGAGATGGGATATAATATACAGCACGAGCCCTGATTCTTCCAATGTGAAAGCATCGGCCGACATAACTTTAGGCACACTGAAAGGAGGATTTTCGAGTTTTTCGAAAGCCTCTATAAGGTAACGCACAACCAATTTGCTCTCAGCCCCGGTTCTTGTTAGAACTGTAATGTCCCATGGACGATAGCCTGCGCGCAATTGTCGAACCACATTCTCAAACATTCGGCTAAGAGGAATCTCTTCAAGTTCTTCTTTTGACTTTTCAGAATTCTTTGTATCGACAAACATCAGGTCTACCCAACCTTTGGGTTCCTCTTTGAGACGTTTCTCAGGAATTGATTGAACGACATTCTCATAAAATGCCGTTGCATCGAGAACTTTCGAGAGAGCTTTAAAAAGGGAATTGTTGAAAACAACAATATTAGTTTCGCTGCGCCAATTGGTGTTCTGTTCAGATGTTTTTCCCTCAATTTCTATTTCATAGGGAAGTGACTTTTTAACACCGCTGTTAATCAGTCGAGGATCGGAATTTCTGAATCTATAGATGCATTGTTTCTCATCACCAATTATCAGATTTTCGTAGTCGAACGACAGACTGTTGATGAGCAACGGCCTCAGGTTCAACCATTGCATTTTCGAGGTATCCTGGAATTCATCGAGCAGAAAGTGTCGCAGGCGATTTCCCAGACGTTCATAGATAAATGGGGTGTCATCATCTCCAATTAAATGATGTAATAACTGGTTGGTGTCGGAAAGGAGTATGGAGCTTTTCTCTCGCCGATAAATTTCCATTCTTCTGATAACTTCTCCGAAAATTCCAAGAGGGTAGATGTTGGATAATAGGAGTCGAAGAAACCCAATTCTATTGATTCGTTCTTCGATGTTCAGGCAATAATCATGGAGGTCGTCTACAAATTGTCTGACCTCAGGTTCCAGTAGTCTCTTTGTACTCTTCTTATTAATTGCATTCGAAGGATCTTCGGCTATTTTCTTGATATCGGCAGGGAAATTCTTAAATTTTAGCGTGCCATTGGCAAATTTTACAAGAGCTTTTACAGCATTGCTTTTGACGTCACCCGATAGATTCAGGAACTCGATTCTTTTGAGAAATTGCGCGGCTTCTTTTTTTAATTCGTTATGTTCATTGGCCTGTGATTCAGCGAGTCCCCTCTCGAATTCAATCAATTTTGTTGGATGTTCCAGATATTCGTTTATCAGTTTATTATTTAGTCGATAATCTTCATCCATCAAGCCGTTGATGTGTTTCACCACTTCATTGAAGAATTGTCCGGCTTCTCGGAAAAGCATGAAGTTGTCGCCATCGTCCATCTTCTTCTCCATGTAACGTTGTAACCACATTTGAAGACGACCGGTGTCGATTCGATCTTTCTTTGAGAGAAGGAATGAGTTTCCGTTGATGGTATCGAACACATCCCTGACAGCCTCCTTGACAACCTCCATGTCATCGAGCCGAAGTTCGAAATTGTCGGGAAGTTCCATCTCATGAGCGAATGTTCTCAGAATGAGCTGGAAGAATGAATCGATTGTGCTGACATTGAAGTCGTCGAATCCTACAAGAAGACATTTTAGGGCATCGGCTGCCGCTTCTCTGATCTGTTCGGCCGGAACATGATAGAGAGCCGTCAGGTAATCTATATATTTGCTGATTTTTCGGTCATGACATTTAACCGGGTCGGCAAGTATCGCCAACTGCTCGACGATTCTTTTTTTCATTTCGGCAGTTGCCTTATTGGTAAATGTCACGGCCAGAATAGAAGAGGCCTTACCGTCATGTTTCTTAATGAGGTGCCACTTACCCTTCTCGTCTTTATAGCCAAGAAGCAAGGCGATATATTCCCTGGCGAGAGTGAAGGTTTTCCCGGATCCAGCCGATGCCTTGTAAATCTTCAGCATTTCAGTTCTTTCAGTAGGTCAATGATAGCTTGTAAAGTGGCTCTTTGAACTATTCGCTCGCGATTGCCAAGAAAAAAATATTTTTTAGAAAATATGCGTTTAGGCGTCTTGACTGCTATCCACACTGTTCCAACAGGTTTTTGTGAAGTTCCTCCTGTGGGACCTGCTACCCCCGATGTTGCAATGCTACATCCAGTTCGACACACTTGACTTACACCATCGGCCATTTGTTCAACAACCTGTTGGCTGACCGCCCCATATTCGTTCAAATTGTTTTGTGAGACTCCCAGAACATCGGTCTTAACCGAGTTGTCGTAGGCCACTACTCCTCCCTTAAATACCCTGCTTGCACCTGGCACTCCCGTAATTGCAGATGCAATACGCCCCCCGGTGCAACTTTCGGCCGATGACAACGTCAGCTGTCTTTGGTCGAGGAGTTCGAACAAAGCATTGGCTGGTGAAATGTCACCGGTAAAAAGGAGGTAAGGATTAATCAAATTCAAAAGCTTTTCAAATTCCAGGTCTATGGTTTTTGTTAGTTTTTCTTCATCATTATGATGGCCGTCGAGCCTAAGTCGGATATAGGGCGCGTTAGGTAAATAGGCAAGATGGAGGCTCGGATTTAGACTGTTTTCCCATGATTCAAGCAACAGGGCGAGGTCGCTTTCGGTTATTCCGCTGACTGTTGCATAGCGATGGGCGAAGTGGGTTTCGGGAATAAGCCGTTTTTTCAATCGTGGCAATACTTCGTCGGTCCATGCGCCTTGGAATTCTTGTGGGACTCCCGGAAGAGAGACCAGAATTTTACCTTCTTTTTCAAACCACATCACCGGAGCAGTCCCGTAGTTGTTGGGAATCGCAATGGCCGATGATGGAACAAGGGCTTGATCGAGTGAAAGTTGATTCACGGTCAGCCCCCTTCTTTTAAAGATTTTCCTGACAGTCTCCTCCACAAAGGGGATTCTAACGAGTTCTCCTCCGAAAATTGTCATCAAGGCCGCTTTTGTAATGTCGTCACGTGTTGGTCCCAGACCTCCTGAGGTAACCACTATGTCGGACTTTTCCAGTGCATCGACGACCGCCCGAATGATATCGTCGGTGTTGTCATGAATTACTTTCACGTAATTTATTTCCAGTCCGAGTGGTTGTAGTGTACGGGCTACAACGCCCGAGTTGGTGTCGGTCACCTGGCCGATAAGAAGTTCGTCACCAATGGCGATGACTGTTGCGCAGTTCTTTTTCATACCTTCACTCTTGCAAAAGGTGTTTCGTCGTAACGACAGAATTCTTTGTCGAGATATTTGAAGTAACCTGCAACTGCAACCATTGCCGCATTATCGGTTGTAAAAACCGGTTTTGGAAGAAATACTTTCAAGTTTTTTTTCTTGCCGAGTTCCTCCACGGCATTTCTAACGGCCGAGTTGGCGGCTACTCCTCCCCCCACGGCAATTGTGTTTACTCCCGTCCTATCGATGGCTTTGCGCAGCTTATCCATGAGGATTTCCACGATGGTTGCCTGCAGTGAGGCGGCCAAATCGTTAAGGTTGTGTTCTACGAAGTTGGGATTCAACACTTTCTGGTCGCGCAAAGTATAGAGGAAGGATGTTTTTAAACCGCTGAAACTATAGTCGAGACCCGGGATATGGGGTTTTGCGAATTTGAATTTTTTGGCGTCGCCGTTTTTGGCAAGCCGGTCAATGTGAGGACCTCCGGGATAGGGGAGTCCCATGACTTTTGCACACTTGTCAAACGCTTCTCCGGCAGCGTCATCGATCGTTTGCCCAAGCACTTCCATGTCATTATAGGCTCTGACCAGAAGTATTTGAGAGTTTCCTCCCGAGACAAGCAAACAGATAAATGGGAACTCGGGAACCTCGTCGTCGGGCTGCATTTTAAGGAAATGAGCCAGTACATGCCCGTGAAGATGGTTCACATCGATAATCGGAACCCTAAGTGCCAGCGATAATCCTTTTGCAAATGAGGTTCCAACAAGAAGGGAACCAATCAGTCCGGGGCCACGGGTGAAAGCGATTGCCGATAACTCTTCGGGTTGAATTCCGGCTCTTTTCAAAGCCGTGTCAACTACCGGCACTATGTTTTGTTGATGGGCTCGCGATGCCAGCTCCGGGACCACTCCTCCATACTCTTCGTGTACTTTCTGTGAGGCAATCACATTTGAGAGTATCAAGCCATTGTCGGTAACTACTGCGGCCGAGGTGTCGTCACATGAAGACTCTATGCCAAGAATATATGTTTTGTGATTCATTATCCTTTGTTGATGTCTTACAAAAATAATAAATTTAGACTTATTAATCTCATCTTGTTTCTGATAAAAGACTGTTGGGACGTGATGTAACTGCCTGGATGATTCTAACAAGAATTAACGTTTGACCGGTAACTTTTTCAATGGTGTTTTGTTCTATAATAAAATAAAAACAAATGCTATGAAAGGAATTAAATCTATCGTAATGGTTGGACTCAGTATGATTGCTGTAGCTCTGCCGACTTTCGCAAAGGATAATTGCGTGTCTACTTGTCAAACGTCCGATACGACTGCTTGTCAGCCTTATGTAGTTCAAGCCTATGATAAGGTTAAGGATGGAACAATAAATGTATATGACAAGACAAAGGATGGAACCATAAAGGTTTATGACGTAGTTGCTGACAGCACTGCTTCCAAAGCCGACAAATTGGCCGATGGAACAATTAAGGTTTACGATAAGGCGAAAAATGGAACAGTGACGGTATATGACCAGACGAAAGAAGGTACCGTCAAAACCTATGATAAAGTGAAGGACGAGTTCAAGAAAATTTTCTGATAGATAATTGAATTATAAAACAAAAGAGGGAAGGCAGATGCCTTCCCTCTTTTGTTTACAAATTTCTTCCGCAAATTTCTAAAAGATAGTATAAGAAATCCTGAAATCCAGCACAGGATAAACTTTGATGGATGTGATCAAATCTACTTTATCACCAACTTTTCCCTTGATGTCCACTACATCGTGGGTTAGACTGACACCGTCGTGAGTGACAAGATTTGGACTTCCTCCCCAGAACATAACACCGGCATCTACTGCCACGTTCCAACGTTTATCCTTGCTGATTGCACCGCCGTAGCCGAATCCGAGGTAAGGCCTGAACACATTGACATAGGCGTTGACCGTAACCATACCGTGCTTGTCGGGCTGCATGATGTAGGGTTGACCGTCGCGGAAGTCCCCAACATGAATGCCCAATCGTCCATATTCTTCGAACGTTTGCTTTAACATATCGGCAACTTCGGGGTCGAGATATATGTCACCATAGATGGGCGTGTCGAAGAAGTCGGTCGTGGTGAAGTAGTCATACATCCTGTTATAGAGGTTCAAACTCATCAGTGAAGTCATCTCGTTCATGGTGTTGATGCCTTTGGCAATGCGCTTGGGACCAAGGAAGAATCCGGCCGTGAAGTGCCAATGACGATTGTTTTTGAACGGATAGACGTCAAACAACATCTTGAAATTGAAAAGATTTGGTTTCCCGTCGATTCTTACCATCTTGTCAATTTCGTATCCGGTGATCTTCTCCATCATTTCGCTGACATGGTCGAAATTGTCCTCGGTCACGACTCCATCGGAATATTGAGTCAGATTAAAATCAAATGGGAAGGTAGCTTGAGGGAAATAGGAAATTCCCATTCTCATTTTCACCCAGTCGGTAATGGGCGCACCCAAGTCTATCCCGATTCCGGTGGTACCAAGAGTCAAGCCGGCTTCAAGGTGATTGAAGATGTTATTTTTTTTACAATAATCAACGAACGAAACCTTGTTGTTTTGTCCGAAAGATAGGAGTGATCCGCAAAGAATGATTGTTGAAAGAATGATTTTTTTCATTCAATTATTTTTGAATCGTTGTTACGTTGTCATGTTAACGGCTGAGAAAATCATTGTAGGCGAGACGAATTCCTTCGGGAAGATCAACGGTTGCTGTCCAACCCAATCTACGTGCTTTAGAAACATCCAGAAGTTTTCGGGGCGTTCCGTTTGGTTTTGTAGTGTCCCATTTGATTTCTCCTTTGAATCCTACCGTCTTGGCAACAAGCTCCGAAAGTTCTTTTATTGTGATTTCTTTTCCCGTTCCAGCATTGACGGTTTCGTTACCCGAATAGTTGTTCATCAGGAACACACAAAGACTCGCAAGATCATCGACATACATGAATTCTCTTAATGGAGAACCGTCACCCCAACACACCACTTCGGAACTTCCGTTAACCTTTGCTTCGTGGAACCGGCGAATCAGTGCCGGTAGCACGTGGGAATGGGTCGGATGATAGTTGTCGTTTGGCCCGTATAAATTGGTCGGCATCACCGAAATGAAGTCGGTTCCATACTGTCGGTTGAGATATTCGCAATATTTCAATCCCGAGATCTTTGCGAGAGCGTAAGCTTCATTTGTTGGTTCCAATGCGGATGTCAACAGGCAGTCTTCCTTCATAGGTTGAGGTGCAAGTCGCGGATAGATACATGATGACCCCAGAAACTCGAGTTTCTTGACACCATTTTTCCAAGCCGAATGAATGACATTCATCTCCATGGTCATGTTCTCCCACATGAAATCGGCCGGCTGGGTGTTATTGGCTTCGATCCCGCCTACTTTTGCTGCCGCAAGGAACACGTATTCGGGTTTCTCTTCCCTAAAAAATTCCTCCACTGCTTTCTGGTCGGTCAAGTCCAATTCGCTGTGGGTTCTTGTGACTATGTTGTCATATCCTTGTCGTTGCAGTTCACGAACTATGGCACTTCCAACCATTCCACGATGTCCTGCAACGTATATCTTAGAATTTTTCTTCATTCTTGAAGCAATTATTTTACAATGCCTTTTTCAAGATACTCGGCAAGGTTGGTTCTCACTTTTTCTCCGGCACGCTCAACTGCAACCTTAGCCATGTCGGCATCGACCATCAGGTTGACAAGCTCCTTGAAGGATGTCTTCTTGGTCGGATCCCATCCCAATTCTCTCTTTGCCTTTGTCGGATCCCCCAGGAGGTTCACAACGTCGGTGGGGCGGTAGAAGTCGGGTGACACCTCCACGAGTACTTTACCGGTCTTGACATCAATGCCTTTTTCATTTGCACCTTCCCCTTCAAACCTGAGTTCGATTCCGGCGCGATGGAAAGCCTGCAGACAGAACTCGCGAACCGAATGTTGTTCGCCAGTGGCGATAACATAATCGTCGGGCTTCGGCTGCTGTAGAATCAACCACATACATTCCACATAGTCTTTCGCATATCCCCAGTCACGCAATGACGAAAGGTTTCCCAAATAAAGCTTCTCCTGCTTTCCCTGGGCGATACGTGCTGCGGCAAGGGTAATCTTGCGTGTGACGAAAGTCTCGCCACGACGTTCCGACTCATGATTGAAAAGTATGCCCGAGCATGCGAACATGTCGTAGGCTTCGCGATATTCCTTCACAATCCAAAATCCGTAGAGCTTGGCCACGGCATAAGGCGAATAGGGATGGAAGGGTGTCTCTTCGTTCTGAGGAACCGCCTGAACCTTTCCGTAGAGCTCGCTCGTGGAGGCCTGGTAGAAGCGGCAGGTCTTCGCCAGACCACACTGGCGGATGCCTTCGAGCAGACGCAACACTCCGGTTGCATCGACATCGGCCGTAAACTCGGGTGAGTCAAACGACACCTGTACGTGGCTTTGGGCCGCAAGGTTGTAGACTTCATCGGGGCGAACCTTGTTCAGGACCTGAATGATCGACATCGAGTCGCCAAGGTCGGCATAGTGGAGATGGAACTGAGGATGTCCCTCAAGATGCGCAATGCGCTCACGGAAATCGACGCTTGAACGACGAATAGTGCCATGAACGTCATAACCCTTTTCTAATAGAAATTCAGCGAGGAATGAACCGTCCTGGCCGGTTACTCCTGTTATTAATGCTGTCTTCATAATTGGTCAATCTTTTGATTGCAAAGATAATAAAAATAAGATTTCTGACTTTTCAGATTTTTCGGAATGTCATTTTATCAGATTTCCAAGAATTCCTCTTGACAATTCTTTCGTGATAGACCTCGTGGCCGCGCTAGTCGCATTCTTCACTATTTTCTGGGTGGCCGATGTCTTGGAGGTTGTTTTCTTTCCTGTTACAGCACCGCTGATGTAGTTACCCAACAATGTTGCTGCAGTGGATGCTACAGCCGTGAAGATTGCTTTTCCAACCTTTCCTGCAGTGCTTGTTGACTGTTTTGTTTCTTTTTTGGAGGTCTTCGAAGCTTTTTCTGCTTTATTTGTGTCGGTTGCTTCATTCTGTGCGGCCTGTGCTTTTTCTGCTTCGGCGAGAAGAACCTCAAACGCACTTTCACGATCGATGGCTTTGTCGTATTTTCCGTAAAGACGGCTCCGTTTTATCGTTTCGGTGCGTTCATCGGGAGTGATGGCACCAATTTGTGACAATGGGAAGAGAATCTTGGCTCTTTCCACCATTTGTGGTGCACCCTTTTCGTCGAGGAAGCTGACCAAAGCCTCACCGGTTTCGAGATTCATGATGGCTTCATCGGTCTTGAATGCCGGGTTTGAACGGAAGGTATCCGCAGCTGTTTTAACCGCCTTCTGGTCTTTAGGCGTGAAGGCGCGCAATGCATGTTGTACGCGGTTGCCAAGCTGTCCCAGAATGTTTTCGGGAATGTCGGTCGGACTCTGCGAAATGAAATATACGCCTACTCCTTTTGAACGAATTAATCTGACAACCTGTTCGATTTTGTCGAGAAGAGCTTTGGAAGTTCCGTCGAAAAGCATGTGGGCCTCGTCGAAAAAGAAAACGAGTTTCGGGAGGTCCATGTCGCCAACTTCGGGAAGGGTAGAGTAAAGTTCCGATAGGAGCCAAAGAAGGAATGTGGAATAAAGTTTAGGGTTCATCATCAACTTATCGGCTGCCAGAACATTCAAAACACCTTTTCCGTTTTCTGACTGCATGAAGTCGAAGATGTCGAACGAGGGTTCTCCGAAGAATTTGTCGGCACCCTGATTTTCAAGCTGTAGCAAAGCACGTTGGATGGCTCCGATAGAGGTCGCTGATATGTTCCCGTAACGTGATGTGTATTCTTTTGCATGTTGCGACACCCAATCAAGCATTGCCCGCAAGTCCTTGATGTCAATAAGAAGTAGTCCGCGCTCATCGGCAATTCGGAAAACAATATTGAGAACTCCATCCTGGGTCTCGTTCAGTCCCATTAGCCGTGACAAAAGTTGAGGACCAACCTGAGATATGGTAGCGCGAATCGGGTGACCCTGTTCGCCAAACACATCGAAAAACCGAACCGGTGAAGCTTGGAATTCAGGGTTAGGGATACCGAACGCGTCCTTGCGTTTCTCGATGAATCCCGACATCCTGCCAGGTTTCGATACACCCGAAAGATCGCCCTTCATGTCGGCCATGAAACAGGGAACTCCTGCCTGAGAGAAAGTTTCAGCTAATACCTGAAGTGTGACTGTTTTGCCGGTTCCGGTTGCTCCGGCAATCAATCCGTGGCGATTGGCCATTTTACCTGTAATGGCCAGATGACCGTTATCACTGTGGGCGACATAAAGTCCTCTTTCTTTATCAAACATCTTTCTTTGGATTTTTACAAATTTTTTGTAAAGTTACTAAAAATGATTATTTTTAGAAATCCGTTACAATGTGATTAAGGACTATAATGTATTAAAGCCTTAAGGAACAAGTTAACTATCAACTTTAAAATGTAAATTAGCAAGAATTAGGAATTGATTTTATGATAAAGATTAGAATCGCTGAGATAGAACTTAATGAGTTCTCGGCTTGGGAAGAAAACTTTGTAGCCGATGACCCCGAAATTGATGTGGGAACGATGCCGTCGTTCTTTTTTGAAAAGATGCGACAGAGGGTAGGTGTAAGCATCAAGGTGAGGGCAGTTCAACGAGGTCGTAATCTGCTGCAGGCCGAGTTGACCTGCAGCTTTGCTTTCAGTGACGAAATGATAAAGGAACTTTGCGTTCCACAAGGTCTCAGCATTCCCAAGGGGCTTTGCACAGAGTTTGCTTCCGCCACCTATCAAACTCTTCGCGGAATTGTTTATGTAAAAACAAAAGGATCACCGTTGAATTCGGTAATCCTTCCGTTGTTTGATTTCTCGCCGTTCATTACGACGGCTTTCGTGATTCCATTATAACATTTGCCTGGAAACCTTGATTGACCAGCCGTCGGGCATTTTTCCAATCGAACTGATATTCCTGATCACATCAGGCTCGGTTTTGCTTTTCCAATTAATGTAGCAATCAAACGTTCCTTCGGTTATTGAGCCGTCGGTCCAACGAATTTTGAAAGGCTCGTCGTGGTAATTGTCACATGGCGAAAATTCACCGAATATTAAATTCCATACTTCCTTGTCAACTTCTTCCCCTATTCTTGGATAATCATAACGAACCAATCGTAAACAAAATGGAGCAGGCATTAGAAAACGGGATTCTGGCCGTTTATAGCCGTTGGCATAATCCATTGGAGTCACTTTGTAATGATACCCTTTATATTCAATCAATTCGATTTCCGACAAACGATTTACTTCTGATTCGTTGTCAAAAGGATTTCTCCCCTCCACCACAGGAGTTGCTTCCAATTGTAGATTATAATTTGCGAAATCCCAAATAATAGGATCCTCATCATCTTCTTTGTCGGAGCAAGCTGCAATGAACAGTGAAGCACAGATTGATAAAATTGGAAAGAATTTTTTCATAAATTTATCGAATATTTGTATATGCAAAATAAGAAAAAAATCGGAATAAATCCAAATTAAGATATATTTTTAACAGTTCTAAGATCGGTATTTAAAATATCTTGAAGTCTTATACTTTAGAAGAAATTAGTTAGCCATTGGAAGATAGTTCGGTAATAGGCCTGGCGTGAACCGGGTTCGGAAAGAGCCAGGTCGTGAAGTCCGTTACGAATTCGTCGGGCGGTAGTCAATGTCGACAAATTTTTGCCATAACGGGCAATGTCGTTAACATCGAGGACAGCATCGGCTTTGTTGAATTCGGGTGTCCACTGATCCCCTTCGATACTTTTGTCGGACATTAGCAAAAGGACCGGTATCTTGATGGGATATTTATTCTTTCTAAGCCGTTTCTGGGCATCATTGATTGCTTTTACCCAGCCGGCCGAGACCGGTGGAGAAACAGGCATTTTCCAATCGGTGTTATAATCCCATTCTCCATGAGCCGATTTCAGAAGGCTTTCGGAATAGGCTGTAGAATTTCCCTGTGGAATCCTGATAGAAGGAAATATCCCTCCGATTGCCGCGACTCCTCCCACGATTTTTTCCATCCATCCGAGGTTCCAGTCGAGAAACGGACTGTTTAGAATCAGTGCCTTGACCAAGGGTGAGGGATGATTTGCCATGAAGTCGGCTGCTATCAGGCCTCCGGTGGAATGTCCCAGCATCACAACAGCAGTGTCGCCTGCTTGAGCAATGATAGAAAGTGCCGAATCGATATCTTGATAATATTCACTCAGGTCTTTGGTGCTGAATGGTTGGTGATTCTCTCTGATTGAGCGACCGTAGCGCCTTAAATCTAGAGCATAGAAGTTATAGCCATGGTCAACGAATTGTCGCGCCATCTCGCTCTGGAAGAAGTAGTCGTTATAACCATGTATATACAAAATCGCTTTGCGATAATTCACAGGTGATTGCAAATTGATCACGGTGCAAACCGATTGATCTTTTTCTCCTGGAAGGCTGACGGTAGTTTGCACAAAACCTTCGCCAAGAATATCCCGGTTCCATACCCTGGAATGGGCCATCGTGATGACGGTCAAGCTTATCAAGACTAATGAGATTCTTTTCATGATGTTTTGAGACGTTTTCCAAAGATACTCAGTTTGTCTTATTAATTCACTATATTTGCATTATCAATATATTGAATGTTATGAAACGTTTCTTGTTCCTTGCTTTAACAGCAGTTTTTATAGTAACAGCTAAAGCTGCCGATGTCGATTCCATTAAAGTGTCGGGAAGCAATCTGCCCGATCCGATGAAGGTAGTTGTGATTACGCCTGAAAACTTGAATGACACGGTCCGTTATCCGGTCGCTTATGTACTTCATGGATATGGAGGCGCACAAGACAACTGGATTAAGCACCAGCCCCGGTTGAAAGATCTGGCCGATCAGTATGGGATGATAATCGTGAACCCCGATGGACGCAACTCCTGGTATATCGATTCGCCGGTGGACAGTACAATTAGAATGGAAAGCTTCTTTATTGAAGATCTGATTCCCTATATTGACGCTAACTATCCAACAAATCCCGAACCGTCGCAACGTGCTGTTACGGGATTGAGTATGGGTGGCCATGGTGCCTTGTCGCTTGCATTCAAACATCCCGATGTGTTTGGAAATGCGGGAAGTATGAGCGGTGGAGTGGATATCCTTCCTTTTGCAGGGCGTTGGACATTGAATGATGTGCTAGGTAGCTACGATGAACATCCTGAGCGTTGGGAAGCAGTATCGGTAATAAACCTGGTAGATAATGTCAAGCCCGGAACACTGAATATCCTGATTGATTGTGGCAATGATGACTTTTTTAAACAGGTTAACGACAATCTTCATCAGGTATTGATTGATAAGGGGATAGCCCACGACTATATTTCACGGCCTGGAGGACACAGTTGGGATTACTGGAACAACTCGATTCTCTACCATCTGCTATTCTTCAATGAAGCCTTCAAAAAAGCCCCAGTCCTTAACCGCTAAGTTAACAATGCTTTTGATATACAAATTCCTCTCTTAATGCTTAGCTATTCTTGGAAGATTTCAAAACAGTCAAACAACTTATAAAATCAGATTATTATCATATAATTATGAAAAATTTTATTAAGACATTAACAGCGTTGACATTCATCCTGTCATTCACTGTTTTAACAATGAATGCCAAGGTTAAGATTGTGGATAATGTAACCGGTGAACCACTTGTAAAGGCATCGGTGTTTGATAAAAACGGTAAGTTCATCGCAATTACCGACGATTACGGAATCGTACCCTCAAGTGTGACCGTCAAATCCTATCCGCTTAACATACGTTATGTGGGTTACGAGCCAAAAGAGGTGTTGTCACCGAATGAGGAGATAGTAAAACTGGAGGAAACCTCCTACGACTTGCCCGAGGTCATGATCGATGCTGAAAACCGAAATCTTTTGTGGATTAAAGCCTACATTAGAAACTATGCTACACGAACAACTGTCGAAGACACCATCATGGTTTTTGAAGAAAAGATTGTCGACTTCGTCTTTCCAATGAGTAAGAAAGCTAAATTCAAAGGTTGGAAGAAACCGAGGGTGTTGTCAACCCGACGTTATGACTGGGTTTCCGATGGGAAACGTGACACCGTTTTATATAAAGAGGGTTATGATGGAAAGAACTACTCTTACCATCTGACCGATAAGTTCGTTCTACCCGAAGCTATGGCATTAGGCACTTCCACTTTTGAAATTGTTCCAGGCAAATATAGTGATAAGGAAACGTGGCGAAAAAGGGGTGATACTTATTTTCTTGAACTCGACGGACTGGCCGATTATAAGAATCACTTGAAGAAACCAACTGTTGCCAAAGTTCTTGGCTTCACAATGGAAATGGACCAGGATGATATGACCTATAAATTCATTGATAACGGTAAAGGTGAATTCTCTCCTGAAGATATTTTGGAAGCCACTGTAGTCTATCATATAAACCTGAGCGGAAAGGCTATAAAATTCGCCTATGAAACTAAATCGGATATGGATATTAATGGCTACGGTGAACTATTTGTCATCGATAGAGCCTATCTGACGGCTAATGAGGCTAAAGAATTAAAGAAGGATGCTCCGGTAATCCAGCTTGATTTCGAAGATCCCGAGAACATACCTCTTCCTCCTGCTCAAATCATCCAGCTCAAAGAACGAGCAAAAAGAGAGAACCCTAACGCTAAATGAATTTAACAGTTGTCAGATATCTGTTAACCGTCTCAAATAGTCAACTGTCAATAGGGCGCGACATTTCGCGCCCGCATTGTAAATACTGGAATTGTTGGAATAAGCCGATGGCTAATCCACTTGAAAACTGTAAACACATCGCATAGCCGATATAACGATAGGAAAGTTGAAAAATGAGCAATGACTTGATCCTAGAAGAAAACAATACAGATTCAACTGCGACAACTCTGGTTGAGACAGAAAAGAAAGGGATATTCTGTCTCAACTGTGGTACGGAGGTAAATGATAACTTTTGTCCTCATTGCGGACAATCAACAGCCACTCCTGCCAAACTAAAGATGAAGAATTTTGGCAAAGGATTGCTAATGAGTTTCGGACGATTGACCCCTGGTTTTCTTCACACTGCCAAAGGACTTATGTTCCATCCATGGACAGTTATAAGAGATCACATTCATGGCCGTCATGTTCCTTATTCTCCTCCTATTACGATGCTTATCCAGATTGTCCTGTATGCAACTATAATTTTTGCGACATTGGATTCAATATTTGGAACACAAACCAACATTGAAGATGGTTTATTTGGTTACACGGGGGAGAACCCCATCCTGAGAATGATAGACACTTCGATTGTGGTTACAACACTTCTATTAGGCATTCCTTCATCTTTTTGTGTATATATAGCCTATTATCGTCATGGAGCGAAAAAATATAATTTCGCCGAATATTTGGCAGCTTTCACCTATCTGTTTGGAGCAATAACCTTGTGGGATACGTTTTTCACTATTTTCACTTTCATCCCGGGTTTGGATTTCGATTTGACAGCCATAACACTGGGAATTGTATCGATATTTTGTGTTATTATCCTATTGAAAGCTTTCCCTCAAAAGAAACGATGGAAATCGGTCGTTCTCCTGTTGTGGTGTGGGTTTGTTTTAATTATAGGCCTGTTATTGTTTACTATCATAGTTGCTTTGCCACGTGCAATTGAATATATGTCCACCCACCGGTAGCGATTCTTTCTAAGACGGGCTATTCAATCGTCAATCTTGCTTTTTACCAACTGTTTTTGTTGTTCTGCACGCTGTAAAAAGATCCAAAGGCAGAATAAAATAAATGCATATCCTGCAAAAATTAACCATGGGACCGTCCATTCTCCCATAAACAATCTCATCGGTACGCCATTGTTTGATTGAACAATCTCCCAATTGCACCAATGATTGATAATTGCACCGGCTGCGATTATCCCAGTTGTAGCACCGATTCCATTGCTCATTAACATCATCAAGCCTTGTCCGAGTCCTTTGTTGTTTGCTGAGGAAACCGATTCAATGTGAAGGTGTCCGGCGATGGTGATGAAATTGAATGCGACCCCGTAAACAATCATTGAAATTAAGAGAAAAATGAGACCGCTATCGGGATTGCCAATGCCCAGGAAGAAAAAGCGGAGACTCCATGCTAAAATTCCAATTGCCAAAACTATTCCAATTCCCCACTTTTTTAATGATTTTCCAACCACCAGAATTAGAATGGCTTCTGATATTTGCGATAAAGAAAAAAGCATAGTTGCATTTCCTGCGACGAAGCTATCGGCAAATTCCGGCATCCCTAAATAATGAGAAATAAACGGGGTAACATAGCCGTTTGAAATTTGCATGCAAACTCCGATTAAGGCTATGAATACCAGAAACAAGCCTATTGGACTCAATGCATGGTAGAAATGATTGTAGCCTGTCTTTTTGCAAAAGAACTCTTTGAGTGTTGTTAGATTGACAATTTTTAAAACCGACGGTTTTTCTTTGTTTCTTTCATATGGGTTTCTTATCGAGGGCAAAGAAAGAGAATACAAACCGGTAATGAGTCCCATACAGGCAGCACATAAAAGTTGCATTGAGTTATATTGGAATCTGTCGGAGGCATAAGGGTGGGAGTCGGAAAGCGTCATTCCTAACTGACCATCATGCCAATAAGTGCTGTTAACCATCCACATGGCACAGATAAAACCCACTGTACCCCAAATTCTAACCGAGGGAAAAATGTCAACGGGGAGTTTTCCCACGCTTTTTATAATACCGAATGAAGTGGTGTTGGCAAGTGCCATTGTCGGCAGATAGAACGCAAGAAAAAAGAGATATAATGGATACATCACACCGAAATCCAATTCTTGATTGTTATATCCATAGATCCATGAGACAAACATTATCAGCCCTGCAATTATATGACACAGACTAAGCGTACGGGATGGACTGATATATTTGTCAGAGACGTGTCCCATCAAGGCCGGTGTCACAAGTGACACTATCCCTATAGCTGCATAAAACCAGGCGATTTCACTACCAAGGCCTGCCGCCCCGAGGTATTGCCCCAGACTTGTTAGATAACACCCCCAGACGGCAAACTGCAGAAAATAAAGTATTGAAAGACTTATTCTCATTTAGCTATTTTTGAGTTACAAAATTAATAAGCCTTTTATATTTTTTCAGCACTGAGGGTATAGATGGTTTTTTCAAATATTTTGTAACTTTGTTGAGAACAAGTTATTTATCAATTAGAACTATGAATAAATCCAAGGTGTTTTTCTGCCCACGCATCACTGCCGATAATCTTATAAAAATTTATAAAGCACTTGGTAGGGATGCTAAAGGTCGTGTAGCTGTAAAACTTTCGACAGGAGAGGCCGGTAATCCTAACCATCTCAGCACCGATGTCATCAAAGGGCTGGTTCATCTTGTCAATGGAACTATTGTTGAATGTAACACTGCCTATGAGGGAAGTCGCATGAACGCTCAGGATCATCTTCAAACAGCAGCTGAACATGGCTTTACAGCAATAGCCGAAGTTAATATTATGGATGCTGATGGAGATGTGGCGCTTCCGGTGCAAAAAGGAAAACATTTGAAAGAAAATTATGTTGGTAAGAATTATTTGGACTATGATTTCACTGTAGTTCTTTCTCACTTTAAAGGACATCCGATGGCCGGATTTGGCGGAGCATTGAAAAATGTTGCAATCGGAATAGCTTCATCAGCCGGTAAAGCTTGGATACACACAGCCGGAAAGTCGCGGATGGTTCCGGTCGATTGGGAAAATGTTCCGCCCCAGGAGGACTTCCTTGAATCAATGGCCGAGGCCTGCGAGTCGGTGTTTGATCATGTGGGAGATAAAATACTGTATATAAACGTGGCTAACAATCTCTCTGTCGACTGCGACTGTTGTGCCGAACCCGAGCCCATCCGGATGTTAGATATCGGAATTTTTGCTTCTCTTGATCCGGTAGCCGTTGACCGTGCTTGTATTGATGCTGTCTATTCCTCTAGTGATCCAGGAAAAGTTCATCTGATAGAGCGAATCGAAGAAAGAAATGGTACCTATCTTCTCAAATATGCTGAAGAACTTGGTTTGGGCAGAAATGAATATGAACTTGTAATGGTTGATCCATCAGCTTCCGATGAAGAGATTTGACGAGCAATGTCAAGTTGTCATAATGTGTGGTATCAGTGGTTCGGGAAAAACTCACTTTGCACAACAGATTGAAGAGAAAGGCTTTGTTCGTTTGTCAACCGATGCCTTGATATGGGAAAAGGTAGGTGACAAATTATTTGAATTGTCGAAAGAAGACCAGAGGAAGCTTTTTAATGAAAGTCGTGTTGAAGTACTACGACAATTTGTTGGTCTTGTCAAGGCGGGACAGAAAATAGTAGTTGATGCTACGCATTGCAGACGTTCGGCCCGCGACGATATCCGACGCCTATGTGGAGAAATGCAGGTCGAACCGGTATTTGTCTATTGTCATGCGCCTAAGGAAGAATTGTGGCGCCGCCTATCTCAAAGAAAGGGAGAGGGTCCTGATGACCTTATAGTAACTGAAGAAGAACTTACCGACTATTGGAAAGGATTCGAACGTCCACAGAAAGATGAAACAGACTTCATCTTTTTATAATGCATCCTGGGATCAAAAAGGAGTCGTCATTTCTCCGTTTCTTGTCATAATCAAAGACTGATTGCTTTATTTTAGCTTTCAGTCTTTCTTTTATTATAATAAGATCTGCTATATTCCGGTAAGTAATCAGAGGTTTACCATTATTAATTATTAATGATGAGACATTTCGATTATTATTTTTTTTGTGATAATTCAAACAAATATTGTTAATGTAAATTTATTTATACTGTCACATAAAATGAGACATGATAAAGTTTACTTTGCAAAAAAGTTTAATTACTAAAGAACTACAATATATGAAATCTAACAGTTTGATAAAAAATTCCATTGTCTTGTTTTGTTTGACAGTTGTAGCATGTACAACAAATGAAATAAATGAGCCACAATTGCCAAATCAACCAAATCAACCAAATCAGCCAAATCAGCCAAATCAGAGTGATGAACCTGAAATCATAGAGGCAAGCATAGGATATAGTTTTGAACTATATGAAACACCTCTGTCGAGAACGTCAGGTAATGACCTGATTGGATTGGATATTGCAGTACTTCAGGATGGCGAGCCTGAAACTTATGCATGGGGTGTATTCGATGATGTTTCATTATTAAAGGCTAAATTTGTGAAAGGATACAAATACAGAATCTCCTTGAACTATTTCCCCGATGCTAAAAATATAGTGTATAATTATCCGAATGGCACTTTCGGAAGTCCTTTTTCCTACATTTATGAAGCTCATACATATAAATTGAATGAGATCAATTATTTTAAAGGATTTACAGAATCAGGTCCCGGTGGCAACAATCAGGGATTCCTTGTCAATATGTTTGGTAACCTGGTTCAAAATACATCGGCTGAATACAATCGAGATTTTATCCTTGGAACCTGTCAGCGTTATTTAGGTCAGACCGATTTCATAGAGATTAATGAAAAGGGGATAAATGTGGAACTCGAGAATTATATGATGGCAATAAAGCTTGAGGTCGAGAATTTCAAATCAGGCAAAATAAGACTGACACTCGATGATCATGAATTTCAGTTCAGGCCATTTGAGGAAATTGAAGTATTATTTCAGATACCGTTTAAAAGAGGATTAAGGGTCGACTCCTATATCGGAGGAAGTTTCTCTACCGGTGGAATTAAAGTATATTATGATTCTGACTTAGGTGAATCCTGGCTTCTTGCAACTGCCGGTATTGAATGTAAGAAAAACACCAGGATCATTTATAGATTTAATTTGGAGGAAAGAGAAGATGGGAGCATTGGAATAATTATGAAAGACAATGGTCAGATGGATGAGGAAGAACGAAGTTTCTTCGATTGAATATATGATTTTATAAATTTGCATTAATGAGGTAAGTAAAAGATATTAGTCTAAATTTAAACCGTTGCATATTTCAGTCATGACGCCTCGTAAAAAATATGTCTGGCTAATTGATACTATTCAAAGAGCGGGAAGAATTTCATTTTGTGATCTCTCCCGTCTTTGGGAAGCCGATAAAGCTATTAGTGATTATAAACCGCTTCATAGAGCTACTTTCAATAGATGGCGAGAAGCGATAGAAGATTTATATGGCATCAGAATAGAATGTCAGAGAAAAGGAGGCAATTATTACTTTATAGAAAATGTTGAGAGTGTTGATGAAAATAAACTGAAACAGTGGCGTCTTGATACATTTAGCATTAGATCAGTTATAAAAGAAGATGTTTCTTTGAAGAACCGCATTCTTGTAAATGAGGTGCCCTCGGGGCATGACCATTTGGAAGCGATTTTAAATGCAATGAAGGAAAATCGAAAGGTTAATATTGTCTATAAGCCTTTTGGACAGAATTCTGATATCCAATATAATCTGGAACCTTATTGTGTCAAGCTTTTTGATAATAGATGGTATGTTTTGGGGAAAACTTCAGGAGAGACGAAAATTCTGTGTCTCGACAGAATAGAATCATTAGATATCTTAGAAGAAACTTTCTCTCTACCCAAGAATTTTAATGCCTCGCATTATTTTTCCAATTATTATGGTGTTGTTTTGGATGAAAATGTCAATCATCAGAGAATCGTTATCCAAGCAAATAAACAAAGCAAAGAATATATTAAATCCCTGCCTTTACATCCTTCGCAACGTTTGCTTGAAGATAGTGAGAATTTTGCTGACTTTGAACTTTACTTGGCTCCGACTTATGATTTCATAATGAAACTTCTCCAACATGGAGCAATGGTGGAAGTTTTAAAACCGGAGTCACTCCGTCAAGTCATAAATGGATGGATTCGGGATTTGAATGAGATGTATGATATTTGACTAAAAATGTTGCTGATGAAAAAGATAGACTTTAAATTAATTCCTGAAATAGACTTGAACGATCGCTTGGTGAATCTTTATGGAAGCCATTTGCCAGCTCTTTATGTGGAGATGGAAAAAATCTATTCCAACAACAAGCTCTCCATTAAACCGGCTGCTCCGTTATTATTAGAATTATCCGATGAAGGAGAATTCCCTTATGAAAGTGGTGAATTGAAGGTGATGATTTTCGGAAGAGAAAACAATAATTGGAATGACAAGGGAAACAGAAAGGATCCATCCATATATACCGACTATGGGACTTACAATTTTCATTTGGAAAATAGTGACGATGTCTTGACTGAAATCAGGGGAAAACATGCCGATGAGAATGGAAATCCGTTGCCACTTGATCAAGAAATATATGGCTTAACCGATATTTATTGGGATTATTGCTACAATCCAAAGGCTTCTAAGACTCCGTTTACAAAAAGAATGATCCAGTTTGTTAAAGAATTAGAAGATAAGACAGGGAAAAAGATAGGTTTGGTTTGGAATAACTTGTACAAAATAGGCCGTGGCGGTGAGGGTACAGGCAACTGTTGCGGTTTCTCTCCTCAGTATATTCAAACAGTGGAAAGGGAAACTTTTGATGTTGTGAAAAAGGAGATTGAAATTCTTCGCCCCGATGTAATCATTTTTATGACCGGAACAAAAGCCGACAATGTCATCAAAGAAAAGTTGGGAATAACAGATGAATTTAAAACAATAGATCCTGAACTTCCGAACCTTCTTAAACTACGCATCCAGGGTGTTGAATATGCTGTACGCACAATTCATCCCTCTCGGAAAAGCAATGAAGAATTCAGTCGTTATTCTAACACAATTATAAATGACATTAAACGTCATTTTAAGATTAAATAATCTGAAAAATATTAATTTTGCTGAAGTTAATAAATTCTTTAGATACAGAAAGATGGGTCAAATGATTGAATTAGGTCGGGAGTTATTGAGAATAAATTCGGCAAAAAACACGGTTGAGTATTCAAAAGATGGCAGAAACTGGATTCAAAGAGGACCAACATTTAATAGGGGAATATTGAGGGACTTGTGTCTCTTCGGCCAATATGTTTATGCAGCATCTTCAAAAGGTGTGTATTTTTCGAAGGATAAAGGATTAAATTGGTGGCCCAAAACAGTCACACCAATTTATGGTGAATTTCAGTCTCTGATGGTCTCTGGCACTCAATTGTATGCTGTTACCTCTAAAGGTACTTATTATTCAAAAGATGGGGGTGTAAACTGGATTAGGACTTGAAATTTTTTTTATTTTTGTGAGTGAATCGGTAACTGGTGTTCACTTTTTATGTTAGAAATAAAGTAAAAAAACATATAATTATGAAAAACACAATATCCTGGATAACAATAGGCCTCATCTTATTCATTATCCTAATGGCTGTGTTGGTTTTTACGGATTATCTTGAGGCCGGCCTAACTGTAATCATCGCGGTTGTATCTGCCGTTATAGGTGCTCTTATTTCAATGTTTATAACTGATCAGCAATTAAAGAATCAGTCTAAACATGGTCTTCAGGTTCAAAAGAATAGTAAAGTATATGAGGAAAGACTCGATGTTTATAAAAACTATTTAAATACGGTCGGGGATGTTTTATTGCAAAAACCACAAAGACTGTCGGATAATGAAATTTTGAAGCTTGAATTTGCAACTGCCTTGTTGGGGTTGCACACGAACGGGAGGAATCTTGAATTTATTTCCGAGAAGATTAAGAATATTATAAGCAATTATAACCGTTCTAACGCCCCAGTAATAAGTGAAGATCTGATTTCTGACTTGTTAGAAATTGTTGAACAATTGAAAAATCAACTTTACCAGGATGAAAAAGATAACGAAACTTTGAAAAGTTTGGTTATAGATGAAAAAGCACTCAGAACTATAAGTAATAATTTTAATGATGCTTATGATGTTGAACCGAATTTAGAACAAAGTCCTGTGACCAACGATTCCATTGAGAAGAAGTTGCCGGATGATAGGATTTTTAAACTTGATAAATGGGATAAGGCAGTTGATAAATGGAAGCAGGATGGTTGGCTGATCTGGGAAGGATGGAAGAGCGATCCAAATAATCAGGCTTTCTCGGTTCACAGAGGTGATGATAAACCAGGCGAGATAAAAACTGCTATACGTGGCTTCCGACCAAGCATTGCCGTGCGCTACGGCGATGATAAGGATTTTGCGACCGAAATAATAATGAATCCACCAACTTTTGTCAAGAATTCTAAGAAACAGTCATGGTTATGGTGGACCGATGATGATATAATAGGCGAAAAAGATCATTTGGCCGAGGAAATGGAACGAAACGAAAACCTGCAAGCTTTCTTGATAGAACTGGTTGAAGATGGTATACAGCGGATCAAAAAGTGGGATAATAAGATTAAAATGAATGACTGATGTCATAACATCCCGACACTTCGGAGGTAGTTCACTTCGTTTATCTTAAATTGGGTTTTGGCTTCGATTAAATTGGAATAGGAGGACTGCCATTGTGACTGTGCTTCAAGAAGGTCGGTCAATGTCATCAATCCAACCTGATATTGTTCGGTTATCGCATTTAAATTACTTTTGGCTTCGTTCAAGGCTTTGTTGGCTGTGGTAATAAGTTCATAACCTGTTATATAGTTGTTGTAGGCTTGACGGGATTGTAATTCCATCAGCTTGCGGTTCTTTTCATGAGAAAGAATCGCATTCTCCACCTCAAACTTTGCTTTCTTAACTTTTTTATAGCCTTCTCCCCAGTGGAAAACAGGAATGGATACCGACACGGCTCCAACAAAACCGCGATAATCAATTGACTGAGTGAATGGATAGAAGGAGCCGTCCTCGAGTGGTGTATAGCTGGTCATTTTCATGTTCCCGAAGGCATTCCAACCTATTTGCATTCCAACTGTGGGCAAAAAATCCGACAAAGCCATTTTAACATCAAGTTTCTTTGCCTCTATATTTCTCTCGAGCAAACTCACCTCTGGTCGATTCTCTATTCCCCAATATTTGTCATTAGGTTCTCCTAAGGTCTCGATGTTTTCAGTTGGGATGACCGGTTCATTTTCCTCTACTCCGATAATTCGGCAGATTGCCATACGACATAAGTCGGCACCTGTTTCGGCCTGCTTAAGATTATATTGTAACTCTGATCTGCGTGACTCAACTCTTTTTACATTCAATTCGGTTGTAAAGCCTAACTCATAGGCCGAAAGAGTATAGTCGAAGATGGAATCCAGCTGGGTAATATAGGAATTAATCATGTCTATTTTAGACAAAACGGCAACATACATCCAATAACTTTTCTCAGCTTCGGCTACTATGTCCATTCGTATTGCTTCATATTGATCTTGAGATACTTTCTGTCCGATCCTGGCTAATTTATTGCCGGTGATTATCTTTCCGCCTGTGTAGATCGGTTGGGTCAGACTGATACCTGCCATGTAGACTCCACGCATCTGCATTTCCATTGCAGCTCCCATGGAGGGATTGGGTGTGAGATAGAACGCACCGCCGTTGATATCGAATTTTGGGAAAAACGCGCTTCTGGCAATTCCTTTGTCTAAATTGGCCTGGATAATGTGATTCTGAGCAATCCTGATATCTTCATCGTTCTGAAGAGCCATCTCGCGACATTCCTGAAGCGACAACTCGAGTGCATTCAGCGACATAGAAGTCACGAGACAAAGAATAGATATTATAGATTTTATTTTCATCGTTTGCCGGCTTTGACTTTGAACAATAAGGAATAAAGGACCGGAAGGAACAGCAGCGTCACCAAAGTTCCTATCAATAAACCTCCGATAACTGTCACTGCCAACGGACCATACATCGGGTCACTAACTAAAGGCAACATTCCTGCAACCGTTGTCAGAGAAGCCAGAAGAACAGGTCGGACACGCGAAAGAGTCGCCTGCACTATTGCCGGGAAAAGATCCAGGCGCTCACCGGTGCTCAGGGCATTGATTTCATCTACCAGGACAATGGCGTTTTTCATCATCATGCCAACCAATCCCATCAGCCCCAGAATAGCAAGGAACGTAAAGGGTGTTTGCGTCAATATCAGCGCAGGGACGATTCCGCAAAGAACAAACGGAAAACAAAGAATGATGACGGCAAGTTTTCTCCAATCATTAAATAAAAGCAGGAGTACTACTATCAAGATGACAATCATCACAGGTAGATTCTGCATTACTTTCCCCATAGCATCATCGGCGACTTCACTTTCTCCCACGAATCTCATAGCATAACCCTGCGGGAGTTTTATTTTCTCTATGAGAGGTTTTACCGATTTTAGAAGTTTATCAGGTGTCGCATCGATGTTATATGGGTCGGGGTCACATTCTACTTGAAGTGCTCTTTGACCGTTATAGCGGTAAATGAGCGATTCATCAAGAACAGTTGTTATGCTGTCGACACAATTGGCTAAAGTAGTTGTGAAGAACAATTTCTTTTGGACGTCCTCTTTCTTAACCGATCCTCTCATAATTCCCTCCATGTCATTCTGAGAAAGATTTAGGTTCATCATTGTCCAAACGGGCAGGTTGGAAAGATCTTTCAGTCGTTCTCCATTAAAATCTCTCATTACTATGTTGATTGGAATGAGATTTTCCTTGTCGCTGATGACTCCCACAGTGTAACCGTCGGTTGCAGCCATCAACGCGTTGCCGACATCCTCACGATTCACTCCTGCGCGTGCTGCCGATTGGGCCGAATATCCTATTGCAAGTTGTCGGCTTGGTGTGTTCCAGTTGGTTTGCACCGTATAGGGATCCACATAGGGAGAGTTACGCATTATCCCGGCGGCTATCTCTCCGAGCCGACGGAGTTCATCGGCATTTGGACCTGTGAATTCCACTTCCACAAGATGGGAAGACGAAACTGAAAAATTATATTTTCTGGCTCGGATATAAGCCTCGGGTGCTATGATACGGAGCCGGGATGTCAAATCTTTTGATAGTCGCTGCACAGCATGATAGTCGGTACATTGAACAATAAATTCGGCATAATCATCGCCACCCTCGGGTATGGGGCGAACAAGACAATATCTTCCAGGTGCACCACCCAGACTTATTGCCACATTCCTGACATCCTTTTCTTTCATTAAAGTGTCCGACAACTCCAGCATCCTTTTCCGCACAGCATCGGGATTGCTTTCGGATGGGAAGTAACATTCAAGCACAAACTGGTCGTAGTTAAAGTCGGGAAAGAATACGTTTTTCACCAGCAGGATTCCTCCTCCTGCTCCGGCTAGGAGCATAACTGCGCAACAAACTGCAATTACTTTATGACCTATGAGATATTCCACTATTCCTTTCACCACTTTCTGGATCCTGTTTAATGGTGGTTGGGCAGCTATGTCTCCTTTTATATCAGTAGGGTCAAGCCATCGGTCGGCACAAACGGGTACCTGAACCAGTGCAAGTAGCCAACTGACAAGAAGACTCACACAAATCACAAGAAACAAATCACCTGCAAACTCACCTACAGTGCCGTTAGTCAAAAATATAGGTAAGAATGTTGCGGCTGCTATTATTGTCGCGCCCAAAAGAGGCATGGCAGTCTGGCGCCCAATTCTGTGGAGATAGACCGTTTTGGGCAGACCTCTCTTGCGGTCGACCATAATCCCGTCCATGATTACAACGGCATTGTCGACAAGCATCCCCATGGCAATGATAAATGCACCCAGTGAGATTCTCTGCAATGTGGTTCCTAAAGATGAGAGAATGGGGAAGGAGAGAAGTACTGTGAGCATGAGGCCGAATCCTATGATAAGACCCGATTTCCATCCCATGGCTATCATCAGGACAATGATAACAATCAAAACCGATTCTATCAGATTTATAATAAACGATGAAACAGCTTCATTCACTTGGTCGGGTTGGAAAAATTCTTTGTTAATGGTGAGTCCAACCGGTAAACGGGAAAGCGTGTTGCCAACAACTTTGTCGACCTCGGCGCCTACATCGGGTACAACGGCCGAATTCTCCAAAGCAACCATTAACACTACAGCCGGTTCTCCATTAATATAAAAACCGCCGGTGGATGCCGGTGCTTCATGCCGACTTATCTTAGCAATATCTCCGATTCTAATTTTTCTTCCGTCGGGTAAATTGAGAACTATATCGGAGATTTCATCCACACTGGAGGCTCCTTTACTGACATTTATAAAGAGACGATCATCTCCGTTGTCAATTCTTCCCGCATTAATAGCCTTCGTTGAAGATTGTAGGGATTGGGCCACTAGCATTGGTAACATCCCGTTCTGGTGAATCTGTTCCGGAGTAAATGCAATATCAATGACTTCTCTTTGAAGTCCTCCGATCATGACTCGTTTGACACCTTTCACCGCGAGAATGTCATTTTTGAGTGCCTTGGAAAACGTTTCCAGTTCCTTTATTTCATATCCCTCTCCACTAAGAGAATAGAAAATCCCATAGACATCCATCATGTCATCTATAACAATCGGACTCATTACTCCGGGAGGAAGCAAGAGCTCCGTGTCATGGACCTTTCGGCGAACCAAATCGAAATGCTGTTCAACCTCATCGATGGGTGTCTCGAAGTTGAATTCTATCTGAATTAAAGCTTGCCCCGGTTTTACAGTGCTTGAAATTTTTTTAACATCGGGAAGAGCCCTAAGTTGCTCCTCCATTACTGTCACTATGTCTTTCTCCACTCTTTTGGTGTCAGCCCCGGGATAGAGCACCACCACCGATGCCTGTTTTACCGACACAGCAGGATCTTCTAATTTTGGCATTCTAAGGTAGGTTAGAACACCAACCGCTATGATGAGCAGCATCAATGTCCAAAATAAGGTCTGACGCCGGATGAAAAACTTTGAGATTCTTTCCATCATTTTATATATCGAGATCCCGTCGGTTCAAAACGTTTACTTTTTCTCCCTCAAAGAGTTGTTTGACTCCCGTCTCCACTACTTTATCCCCTCTTTCCAATCCTGAGACTATACTCATTTTGTCAATCGGAGTGCCTTTTATCATGACTTCTTTTCTGTGTATAGTAGAATCGGTTTCATCAAAAAGCCAAACAAATGTTTTCGATTCCTCATTTGTGAATAAGGATCTTGAAGGGATGATACTTCCGCTTTCCTGATTACCATTGGACTCAATCATTACCGAAATATTCATTCCCGGCGTAAGAGACTTGACAACTGAAGCCGGTACCGAAAGTTTCATGTGATAGAGCATGTTGTTTTCTGCATCGGGTGTGAAACTGATTATATTAAGTGGTATGTCATCAGGAAATCCTGCAACTTTTCCCCTAGCCGAGTTTATATTGTCTTTCTTTAGAAAAACGTCAACCGGCATGTCAACTGACACTTTAAGGTTGGAGTCGTCGACTATATTGTAAACAGGTGTTCCGCCTCCAACTAATTCCCCTTCAGTCATATATTTCACGGATATATAGCCGTCAACAGGAGAAAAAAGACGTGTATAATCCAGTTTTCTTTTGACCATCTTAAGCTGCAGCTTCACCTGTTCATATCCTGCCTCAAATTTCTCATAATCATTTGGTGCAATATTATGACGCTGGAACATGGCATCCATTCGCTCTTTTTCTTTGGTCATTTGATTGTATTGAGCTTCCAATTGGGACACACCGATACGATAATCGCTGTCGTCTAATGTGGCCAAAAGTTGTCCCTTCCTTACGCGGTCTCCTTCTTTGACATACAATCTGTTAATTTTTCCATCGGCCATAAATGATGCGGTTGTCTTGGATGCTTCCTCAACAATGCCGGGATAATTAATCGTGGTATTTTCCGACAAAGATGTGACCTCGGAGAGCATCACATTTCTAATTGTACGGTCATTTTTGTATTCCTGTCGACAGCCAGTAATAATGGTCACGGCAGACAGAATTAAAAAAATTCCGCTCCTCCTGATTATATTCATAATTGAAATCATTTCAATGTCTCTTGATTAGTTTACAAAATTACTTAATATTGCCTATAATCTCCAATAAGTACCGTCTTCAAAAATGGAGTTATTATAACTTGAATGTAATTGTAAACGGTTCAGTTATGAAACGAGAGTGAAATTGTTACATAGGGATTCTTAAATTTGCATTGAATTGTTTTAATAAGTTTTTCATGGAAAAAATCCCGACCGTGAGGCCGGGATTGTCTGTTTAATAAAAGATAGCAGATTTACAAAAAAAGTGTGCGTAAAAGTGTGCTTAAATTATTATTTGAGATAGAAGAATGATGAAAAATGGGGCTAGAGGATTAACTCGCTTCGCTTGTCCATCCACAAAAAAAGAGGATCCTGCAAACAAATTGTAATAGAGTAATTCATAGTTGAATAGATTGTGGTTTATAGGGCCATCTCTTCACAAATAAATTAGATGAGATGACCCTATAAACAACAAAACCACGCATTCGCGTGGTTACTCTTATTATAATTGGCTTGCGGAGAGAGAGGGATTCGAACCCCCGGAGGTGTGACCCTCAACGGTTTTCAA
>JAFLTL010000050.1 GCA_022510505.1 Muribaculaceae bacterium
ATGGAACAAGTTTTCCGAATATGATTGTTCTTGGTTTTATGGGTGAAACCAATAAAAGACTCATTGTGCCATTCTCCTTTTCACCTACAATCGACACCGATGTCATTATGGCACAGATAAGTATGAAGATCATTCCTAAAATTCCGGGTACGAAATTATAAGAACTCTTCAATTGAGGATTATATAAGGTCCTTATCAAGACATTAGAAGACACTTGTTGCCGGTTCAATATATTTTGAATGTAAACAGTGGCGGTCTGAGCAGTCGTGGTATTGGAGGCATCCACCATAATCTGTGAGGTCAGATTCCCCTTGTCAGTTTTCAAATAAATGGCTGCATCAGTCTTACCGGCTCTTAACATATCTTCGACCTCGTATGAACCTACAAGGCCAAGGAAATCAAAATATTCATTTAACTGAAATTCTTGCAGGATATTTCTGATTTCATCCGTAAAATTCTCTGTAACCGCAACCACTTTTACTTTATTCACTTCGGTGGAAATAGCAAACCCGAACAAGAGTAGGAGAGCCAACGGCATGACAAGCGTTATGACAACCGTCCGGGTATCACGCAACACATGGAGTGTCTCTTTCTTTATGAGTGATTGTATTATAGCCATCCTATTCTGTTCTCTTAGCCTGAGATGCCACTTTTCGGAAAACTTCATCCATGGTTTCAACATGGAATTCCTGTTTCAATCCTTCTGGAGAATTAAGGGCTGCAATCTTACCGTCTACCATTATTGATATTCTATCACAATATTCCGCTTCATCAAGATAATGGGTGGTGACAAATACTGTCATACCTTTTGAGGAAACTTCATAAATCAGTTCCCAGAATTTTCGCCTGGTAATAGGATCCACACCACCTGTCGGTTCATCAAGAAAGACAACAGCAGGGTTATGCATCGTGGCAACCGAAAATGCAAGTTTCTGTTTCCATCCAACGGGTATATCCTTTACCAATTTTTTCTCCATACCCACCATATCCAGATAGGTGAAAAGCCGAGAAGATTGCTGCTTGATTTCTTTATTTGACATTCCGTAGATAGTGCAGAAAAGTCGGACATTCTCAGCCACTGTCAGGTTCTCATAAAGAGAAAATTTCTGACTCATATATCCGATATGTTTCTTTACATCTTCTGATTGGGTGATTATGTCGTATCCGTCTACCTTACCATCCCCTGAAGTGGGAAAACTGAGACCACACAACATTCTCATTGCTGTAGTTTTTCCTGCGCCGTTGGCTCCCAAGAATCCAAAAATTTCTCCCTTTTTGACATCAAAGGAGATATGATCGACAGCTGTGAAATTGCCGAATTTCTTAGTAAGATCCTTTACCGATATTACCATATCACCGCCTGTCATTCTGCATCAGTTTTATAAAAAGATCCTCGATGGTGGCTTTAGCGGGATAAATCTTTACATCTTTCAACCCCTTCTTTTGAAGTAAATCGATGGTTGAGTCGGGAGAAAAGCCCTTTTTGACTACAATATGTAAGGTAGCACCGAATGTATAACATTCTTTTACTCCCGGAATTTCCCTTAATTCCGTCAAGAGCTTGAACATATCATCTGCTGAAGCATTATAAAGAATCTCACCGGTTGATTCAGCTAATCTTTCAGGTGTATTGACCGCCAGTATACGTCCGTTATTAATCATGGCGATTCTTTCACATAATTTCGCTTCATCCATATAAGAAGTAGAAACAAGTATCGTGATTCCGTGTTTCCTTAAATCTGAAAGCATATCCCAGAATTCACTTCTTGAAACAGCATCTACACCGGTAGTCGGTTCATCAAGGAGTAACACCTTCGGGCGATGAATCAGAGCACAACTCAGAGCAAGTTTCTGTTTCATACCACCTGAGAGATTACCTGCCAATCTATCAGGAAATTGTTCAAGTTGTTTATATATCGGTGCTATAAGATCAAAGTTCTCTTTTATGCTTACCCCAAACAAGGAAGCGAAAAATTCAAGATTTTCTTTGACGGTAAGATCTTGATAAAGCGAGAATTTTTCAGGCATATAGCCTATTTCAGTGCGTAGCTTTCTGTAATCTTTTACCACGTCCAACCCGGTCATTGATGCTTTCCCGGAATCAGGGAGAAGAAGTGTGGCAAGAATCTTAAACAGGGTAGATTTGCCCGCTCCGTCCGGACCTATCAGTCCGAACAGCTCTCCTTCATCTACTGTGAAACTCACCCCTTCAAGGGCTTTTGTCTTGCCGTAGCTTTTGGTTATGTCAGATATGACTATCCCTTCATTCATAAGCGGACTTCTCC
>JAFLTL010000051.1 GCA_022510505.1 Muribaculaceae bacterium
CGTTCTCGTAAAGGCAAGTATTCTTGATATTCCGGCTCAATTCGCCAAACAGCACAAAAGGAGCATTTTCGTATACATCCTCTTGTAGAGTAACTATAATATGCGCCACTATCGGGATAAACATAGTCTATCTCGTCGAGAATAGAATAATCCAAAGGCAATTCGTCAATGATGTACGGATTATCCTTGTCTATATCTTTATATGGCGTATGGAGTGTTCCGATATGAGGACGAATACCTGTTGCCTTTTCAATCTCATCCGGTTGGATAGAGGCCATCACACCTCCAACCATAATATTCTTTGTGTCTTTCACCATCGACTTTGCAAACTCAATAGTCTCAATGGTGATATCCCAATAGAAAGTAAATAAAGTTGTTACTCCAACCCAATCCCAACGAGGGTATTTCTTATACTCCCCTGAATGGTAAAATTTCTTATAATATTCGACCCAAGGCTCTAATATCGGAGCTATCTCGGACTCCTCAATGCCTACCTGTTCTAAATACTCACGCTTCCTATATCTTATATATAGAGCGATTTTGTCTGAGCGCAGCTTCCAGTTAATAGAGCTATCAAGATCTGAAAGTTTTGCTACGCATTCCTCGGTGATTTGATTGATGACAAACTCTTTCAAATCTCCTTTGTAAAAGACAACATCATCACCACGCAACCTGAAATAGGTGGCGAGTTTCATTAGCCCTATTGGTGGAAATTTATTCTTGTAGTTGGGCTCAAGTAGTAACACCCGGCGACTCATCGCGTCAAATCCTCCTCGATAACTTTTATCAGAGCCTCTCTCTGACGTTCATCAGGTATAGCATTTGCAATAGACGCATAAATCCGTCCAATAAGTTTTCGTTCCGCCTTACTGAACCGAGAGTATGTAGGGCTGTCCGTTCTAAACTTTGTCTTTTCGTTTGTTTCTGTTTCGAGTATGGGTGGCGCAGGCGTAAACAAATCGTTATTCTGTTCAGCCTTGGGTGTTAAATTATCAATAATCTTTTTGAGAGAAGAGTCAGTTTCCTCTATCTTTTGTTTCTTCTTTTCGAGTTGTTTGCGAGCTTCATCAGACTTTCTCTTATAATCTTCATATTGCTGTTGCAAATCTTCTTTTTCTTTTGTGGAAAAATAGCTATCCTTTTGCTTTATCTTTTCTTCAATCTCTTCCTTCTTGGCGATTATCTTTAAGTTCTTATTGATGTCAGATGCGTCATAGCATAACTCTCTAAGTTTTAGGAAATTTTGCTTTACGCTTTTTTCAAATGAGGCAAGTGCTTCATTTTCGCCAAAATAATCTCTACGAGAGTTCGGAATAAGATCCTTGCTTACTGCGTGAATCTCACCAAAATAATAGAACGAAAATCGCTGGTCAGATGTATTGGCAAAGAACTTTTTGCAGATTTCCTCATCGCCGATTTGAATATTTTCTTTACGCAATCGAATACCACGAGCGATATTCTTTTGCTTCATCTGTCCTTTTAATCGGGATAACGAGTACCAACCCCAATAAATGACATTGCCATTTTCATCCTTTGAAAGCAGAAAATCTACTCCGAGAATATCATCAACTTTTTTCTTTCCGCCTTGATTATCCTCGTAGATGCCCGGAGTATATGGCTTATAAATCTGTTCGTCGTTAATGTAAATATTATATACATCGACTTTTAGACCATTCTTTTTTACAAATTCGTTTATTTGGTGACGATAATAAAATTGTGAGGATATATCAACGGGAGCGACCATCGAGAGATAATTCTTGACACGTTCAACATTGAGTAATTCGTCAGAGGTTACATTCTCCAAAGTAACCTTGAAATAGTGTTTGTCCGCAG
>JAFLTL010000052.1 GCA_022510505.1 Muribaculaceae bacterium
TAATAAGATATGATTTTCAAAAGAAAACTTTATTCAGATATGCTGCTGTGGAAGCAGCAAAGCAATGGCTCTTCTGCTTTGCTAATAAAAGGAGCCAGGCGTGTTGGAAAGTCAACGCTCGCGAGGCAATTTGCTGAAAATGAATATGAGTCTTCTATAATAATTGATTTTGCAAAAAGTACCAAAGAGGTACGGTCGCTATTTGATGATATTTCAGACCTTGACTATATATTCATGCGTCTGCAAATGATATATAAAACCAACCTGAAAGAAAGAAAATCTGTAATCATTTTTGATGAGGTACAGAAATGTCCAAATGCACGTCAAGCAATCAAATATCTCGTAGAAGACGGCCGCTTTGATTATATAGAAACCGGCTCCCTGCTTTCCATACGGAAGAATGTGGAAGGTATAATCATTCCCAGTGAAGAAGAAGAACTGATCCTCAATCCACTGGATTACGAGGAATTTTTATGGGCTTTGGGAGACGAAGTATCCATCCCCAATCTCAAAGCTTTTTTTGAGAAAAAAAGAGGACTTGGCGATGAAGCCAACAGAAGTCTGATGCGCCAGTTCAGATTATACATGCTTATAGGCGGTATGCCACAAGCTATCAAGACATATCTTGAAACAAACAACATGGGAAGGGTTGACACCGTTAAAAGGCAAATTATTCGGTTATATGAAAAGGATTTTATGAAGATTGACCCTTCGGGAAATGCATCCCGACTTTTTCATGCCATTCCTTCCGAATTAACAAGAAACGCATCACGTTACACTGTAAAGGCGGCAACCGATGGGGGACGGCAGTCACGATTGACAGAAATCATTTCTGAGATGGAAGATTCGATGGTGGTAAATCTGGCCTACCATGCCAACGATCCTAACGTGGGAATGGCTCTGCATAGGGATTCAGACAGATACAAAATGTTTTTATGTGACACAGGGCTTTTCGTCACCTTGGCTTTTTGGGATAAAAAATTCACCGACAACATCATTTATGAAAAACTTCTTTCCGATAAGTTAAGTGCCGACTTGGGCTATATCTATGAGAATGTAATAGCTCAGATACTAAAGGCAGCCGGCAATGAACTTTATTACTATACATTTCCCTCGGAAACGAGCAACCATCTTTACGAGATTGATTTCCTGCTCTCAAACGGTGTGAAGATTCAACCGATTGAAGTAAAGTCATCAGGATATAAAACCCACAAATCTTTAGATATGTTCTGTGAAAAATTCTCTTCCCGTATCAATAATAAGTACATAATATATACTAAAGATTTAAGAAAAGAGGGAGACATATTATATCTACCTGTCTATATGTCGGTTTTTTTATGATTTTTTTAATTATCTGACATGACGTTTGGATCTATAAAAATAAACCATCATCAATAATCCAATGAAACTCCGAAACTCAATCTTCCGACCACTCCGGGAATATTCAACTCAGTTTATGACCCTGTCTATTCGTAACCCATGGCTCGCTCGATACATATATCCACAGCTCGGCACATCCTTAACTCTGGCGACCCCGTCGATGTTTCCGTGTGGAAAGCCGACGGTTCTATCCTCGAACTCTGTAACGTCATTTCGCTTCGCTACGACTTCTACGGAGGTTGGCGAAATGTCAAAAT
>JAFLTL010000053.1 GCA_022510505.1 Muribaculaceae bacterium
GAATAAGAGGGAGCATGTCCTAAAAATCCGGCTACAGATTTATAGGCGGCTATTACCATGTCGTATGGTCCTGCTTTTTGTTTGTTTTCATCATCATCAACCCCCATACAATAGGTATTCCACTTCAAGAAGTTAAAGTAGGCTTCTCCCCTGGCCCTGAGATAATCCCCAAAGTAAGTTTCATACATGCTGTTAAACAGCGGAAAGAAAAAAGAAACATCGGTTTTGCCTAATTGCGACGACATCAGGATGGATGATAAATGTTCTCCTACTTGTTGTATGCTGTAAATCCTGTTTTCATCATCTACATCTGTGTCAAATTTTAAATCCACGTTGGGATCCAGTTCATAAAGAATCCTATATGGGGAATCTGAATGGTAGTAGATTGAGTCCTTATCTTCATTGCGACTGTCGATAAGTTTTCTTATTTTCCCGGCTAACGCAGGGTCTCTATATGCCAACCATGATATAAAACCGGGCGACCTGAACATCGCTTTATTAAAATCACTAACAGAACCGTTGCATTTTTTATTTATTATACCTAATAATTCAATAACATCGTTAGCATATTCATAACCATCGTTAGTTTCAACCGGTAGGGCAAAGTCGTTAAACTGTTCGGCTAAATAGAAAGAGGCGAGATAAGCATTCAGGCTTTTATCTCCTGTGTCATAATAATCGTCAATAAGGTATTCATCCACTTGATCAATCACCTTATCTAATTTCAATGCCCTGAAATAAATCTTGAGATTGGAATCGTCGTCCCAAACTTCCGATTCCATTTCTTCATTATGATTAAGGATATATTCCGATATACCGGCCGGATCCGACATGTGAGTTCCATCGGGACTGACATAATCCATAGCCGGATCGAGCATATATACCACTGTCATCAAACCCGCTTCCTGATTTCGGGGATAGATTTTTTCCACAACCTCTTCTACATTGACGGCAATTTCATTCCGTCCGGTTTCCTCAAGCCATTTTGTTACCCTTCCGGAATAGAGGTATTTCTTACCCAAGATTTTGTCTTCCAAAAGATAGTGGGCAAGTTCAGCCGGAGAGTGAGCGACCTGGTTTTTTGACGAATTAAATACGACCTGAAAGTCGGAATTTACTTCTCCCTGACCTTCGTTGTCAAGATCTTCGCCCTTCACCCATCTCTTGATATCCTCGAAATTGGCTCGATCAGTCATCTTCAGACGTGTCAGAGCCTTAAGCAATGAAACCATGTGATGGGACATGTCACTTGGCATCGGTAATGTCTCGTTAAGTTTGGCCCGAAGCAATTTCGATTCATTGGCGGTGAGTTTCGCTTTTCCCATCCATAGGCAAAGCAAAGCAACTCCTAATGAGAAATAATCACTTTCTACTCCAACCTCGGCCGGTTCACCAGGTACATTGGTATAGAATTCGGGAGCCGCATACACGGGAGAACGCATCTCGTCGATTTTGACATAGCCCTTTTCGGGACATTCCACTGAGATACCAAAATCGGCGAGCACTATCTGAGTCTTGGCTTTATCTTTATAAAAGAAGTTGGCCGGTTTTATATCACGGTGAAGAATTCCATGTTTTGCAAGGAAATCAATGGC
>JAFLTL010000054.1 GCA_022510505.1 Muribaculaceae bacterium
GTTGCCTACCGCACGCATCTTTTGCCGTCCGTATTCTATCAGTTCCATGATGCGAGGCAAGTCTTCTTGCGTTGCCAGTCGAATTGTCCGTTTCACACTATTATAATCATTTGGTCACAATCTTTTCTCCCATTTCATCCCACCTTATATTTTCGGCATGAAAAGCATTCATCAGCAAATCAAACAACCGAACATTCAAGTAAAAATTATCACGCCCCATTTTCATCTTAGACAAAATACCGGCCTCAACTAACTGGTTAAGATAGGAAACTGCTGTGGGACGTGTTACTTGCAGGTCTTGACAGATGAAGTCAATTTTCGTATATGGATGTTTGAAAAGATTATTAAGCAGGTCTTGTGAATATATTTTGCTCAGCCCCGTTCTTATTTGTTGCTTGTACTCCATCATAAGCTCCTTGATGGATTTTATGAGTACAATGGTTTCAATGGAAGTTTCCTCTATGCCTTTCAACATAAATAATATCCAATTCTCCCATTCATTTTCGTCTTCTCTTACGGCTTGCAATAGATGATAATACTCTCCTTTGTTTTTAATAATGAATCTACTCAAATACAATACAGGAAGGTCTAACAAATCCTGAAGTACAAGATACAAGATGTTGACAACGCGTCCCGTTCTTCCATTCCCATCAGAAAAGGGATGAATGCTCTCAAACTGATGGTGTATAACACACATTTTCACCAATGGATCCCAATCGCACATACCGACATCATTGATAAACTGTTCAAGATTCCTCATAGATGTCACGATTTCATCGTTAGTTTGCGGCGGCTGATAGACAATTTCATCGGTAATATCGTTCTTCAAAGTTGTTCCTGGTGTCACTCTGAATCCTGCATTATTCCGTTTGATGAGCTGATAGATTTCTATCATATCATTACAAGTTAGCAAAGAGTATTTTTTCACCCGATTAAATCCATGTAACAACGCATCAGCATAGCTTCTCACTTCTTTAGCTGCTGGGGTAATACTACCAGAAAAAGATAGCTCTGCCTTGTACAATTCGTCATGAGTAGTGATGATGCTCTCCACCGCAGAGCTATCTTTAGCCTCTTGAAGCGAAAGCGTGTTTATCAAAATAGCTGTATTAGGAATAGACAACACAGCACCTTTCAATTCTGCCAAACGCCTATGCGCCTGTGCTGCCTGTTTTAACACAGCTTTTGTCTCTACTTCCCGCTGTAACGGTAATGATGGTATCTGATACATAGTCATTGTTTTAGATTTGCAAAGATATATAAAAAAAATCACATTTCCTTTACATATTCAAGAAATATATAAAAGAAAACGCATTTTCTTTATATGTTTTTAGAACATAGAAAAAGTTTTTCTATATTCTTACCGCTCCAAAATCACCTCACCTGCCTGCTCGTTGATAAGCATTTCAAAAAAAAGTGGTGGTTCCAACGAAGGAACCACCACCTTAATTAGATGATATACTCAGAATTAATCGGCCAACTTAGCCTTGATGAACTCGCGGTTCAGACGGGCGATATTAGCGATAGACTCGTTCTTCGGGCAGACGGCCTCGCAGGCACGGGTGTTGGTGCAGTTGCCGAAGC
>JAFLTL010000055.1 GCA_022510505.1 Muribaculaceae bacterium
GTCTAAAGCCGGCGGTCGAATTTTCCTATCGTCAAATTCGATGCAACCTTTTATAAAATTCTCATTTTACCGTCCTAACAGCAATTTTCTTTCTTCTCCCACAGTTATGGGTGTTGAATGACCTGAATACAATAAGGTATCTTTTGGTAAACTAAGTACCTTTTCTATCAATGATATTTCCAGATCCTGTCTGTTGCCACCGGGGAAATTAGTCAGACCGGGTCCATGCTGGTAAAGGGTATCTCCTACAAATGCCAGTTTGTCTTTGGGACTATAGAATACCACCGAACCGGGTGTATGACCGGGTGTATGAATCACATCAAGATAAAATTCCGGATTCTCATCCAGTTTTATCCTGTCGTTATCTTTCAAGAGTTGATAACCCTCAATGATTATGCCTCTGCCATAATTCCCACTGAGATTGTAATACGGATCTTTCAGGTATAACTCATCATCACCATGTAGTAAAACCGGGATATTAAGATGTTGTTGAAGATAAGTAACGGCTCCGATGTGATCCATATGTCCATGAGTCAACAGTATCTTTTCGATCTTCCATCCGTTCTGTCGGATGGTGCTATATATCAGGTCTGCTTGTGCTCCCGGGTCAATCAGAAAACCCGCACCGGTTTTGTCATCGATATAGAAAAAGGTGTTTTCTGTAAAAACACCCGTTACAGTTAGTTCCTTAACCATTACTTGAAGAATTTATATTTCGCAACCTTCAGGTCCGCATTTATGGGCTTTTTCTCCAGAATCATTGCTTTGTCTTTTCATAGCTCTCTCAAGTGCAGAAACAAATCCTTCCTGTGACAAGGCACCCGGAATTGCAAACTCACCGTTGAAAATCATGAATGGTACACCTCTTACTCCCAATAGAGAGGCCTCTTTTTCATCTTCTCTGACTTGAGGGGCATAACTCTCCGTGACCAGAACATCATCAATGTCTATTTCTTTTAATCCGGACTCCTTGCCTACATTCCGCAATACTTCAGGATTAGCCAAAACAAGACCTTTTGTAAAATATGCGGAAAATAAATTCTCGTTTAGTCTTGCCACGGTTTCTCTGTTATATAGATCCTCTGCCAGTTTCATAAGTCGGTGGGCATCGAAAGTGTTCGAATATTGAGAATCCTTATACCGGAAATCTATTCCTAATTCCCGGCCCAAGGAAGAAATTTCTTCCACTCTCTCCAGGGCTTCCTCCAGAGTCAGTCCATATTTCTTTGCAAAACGTTCCGGAGTCTTTGAGGTGACTTCCCGGTTACTATAAGGATCCAGTTCATAGGCCTTGTACTCGATTTCAACATCATTCTGAAGACCTAATTGCTTGATGGCATTCTCTAATCTTCTTTCTCCGATATAACAATAAGGGCAAGCGAAATCGCTCCATATTTTAATTCTAATCATAATTACAATGTTTTAATATTAATATTTGAAATTATAACAAAGTAAATTGTTTTAGGTTTCGGACGGAATCTGATTTGATTTCACTGCTCCATGGTCGATGATGTGGCAAGACGATACAAAATGCCT
>JAFLTL010000006.1 GCA_022510505.1 Muribaculaceae bacterium
TTGATGGAAGAAAAGGAGGTCCGGGATGTGGATGGGTAATGATATTTACAATTGTGTTTTTTCCATTGTGGCTTATTTTTAAATTATTCAAATCCTTGTTTAAGTGTAGATCATGAAAATACCTGGTTTATCATTCTCTTTAAAAAGGGCTGTTGGAATCACTGTAGCTAAGCAAAAAATATCACGTTCCACAGGAATACCACTAACAAAAGGAGGGTTGGAACGTAAAATAGGCAGAATAGTAATTAATGGCATAATAGGAAAGAAAAAGAAAGGATAACTTGAAATGAGGGAAAAGATGAAGAAATAAAAAGACTAAAGAATTATGGCGATCATTAATCTCAAAAATAAAGACCTCAAGGAGTTAGAAGGAATGGAATTGAAAATCGACGGGCAAGAACTGAAGGACCCTAAATTGGATTATTTCAAATATGAGGAAGATGAGTAAACTAAAAGGATGGAATATGTAGATTTACTCCTTTCGCTCATTTCTATGGAAAACGGTCTTGTTTAATATTGAGTTAAAGGCAAAATGACAGGAGTGCGCGGGTTTGTGAATTGTTAGTTTTTGAGGGTGTTGATTGGGATAACGTAGATGCCGTCGGGTCTCATTCCTAAACTGCACGATAACATCACATTAGAGACTGTTACTTTTGCTATAATCCTGGATGGTTATAAATCACTGTGACTCTATGTATAAAAAGTTTGAATGTATCAAATGGCAATATTCGAGTATGGATTTGAATATTATTGAATCATCACAAAAAAGGAACCAAAAATGTGATATTTTCCACGTTTCTGGTTCCTTTTTTGTGATAGTTGTCACATTATTGGGTCCTGTTTTGTGAGGTTTTTAAGGGAGAAGCGAAATTTATTTAGATGATTTTTTGGAGTCGCGGGCGTTAAGGAGGTCGGTCATTACTATTTCGTAGAAAGGCTGCAGTTTCAAAGTCCCGACTTTGTGCTTGCTGTAGGCGGCTCTTTCTTGGGGTGACATGATGTTGTCGATATAGGCCCTGAGGAATTCAGCGTCGTCGCCGTTTTCATAGATCTTTATAAGCTCTAAGGTTTTCAAACCTCTTTGTCCGAGTTTTCCGAATTCTACAATCCAAGGCTCCAGTTCGTTTAGAAGGCTACTATTGGAGATTTTTTTCATACGCTCGGCCGAAGAGACGATTTTCTCGAATTCGTTTCGGAGGTTTTCGAATTGTTCGGGGGTGTAATTGTGGATTGTGAAGGTTTCGGTTTCCCACGATTCGGCTCTTCGATAGCCCTTCCCTGTGTCGCAGTTGTGGATGGCAAATGTGCGATAGGCTTCTGTTTCATCGGGTACCACCTCGACGAGAGCTCTTTCCCAGTTGTCCAACGGATTATATTGGGCGACATTCCAGGCATAGTCGCCGGTGCCGTAGAGGGCGAGTTTGGAGGCCTCGCCATGTTCCATTGGGTTGCTGACGATTCCCGAAAGTTGCTGGGATGTCAGTGTGGTGTCGAGTCCGTAGGCCGGACCTTGCATGACTATTTCCCTGACATAGTCGGTCACAGGGAAATTCCACCAATAGAGAGCCGGACGTTTGATTCTCTCGTCGACGAATTCCAGTGTTTCGGGAGTCAGGTCGCTACAAACGACAGCCCCTGTCCAGAATACCTCGGCCTTGGGGTTTAGGGAGTTGCCGTAGATGGCGAGCTGTCCTGTTTCCAAGTCGGGGTTTGCCCAAAGCTGAGTGTAGTCGGTTGGACAAATCATGATTGGACCAACATCATCCTTGGTGATTACGAAATCATTAGTCAGATCGTTGAGCAGTTTGGTTTGTTTGTAGGAGTCGGTGCCTTCGCCTTTGATGTCGTCAAAGAAGATTGCGAACTGACGTACTCCCAGATCATACATCGAATTGAATTTTCTCAGCAGGTTATCATAATCTTCCTGATTCCATTTGATGTCTTGTCCCGGGTGTATTGCCCAAACGAAGTTGACATGATTCTTTCTGGACTCGTCGATGAGTTCTTTTATCTGCGAAGCTTCTTTTTCGGGATAGGGAAGTCGCCAGTTGGGAGAGTTGTGGTAGGGGTCATCTTTAGGTCCATAGATGTAGGTGTTCATCTTATTTTGGCCCAGGAAGTCGATGATAGATAGACGCGTCTGGTGACTCCAGGGATTGCCATAGAAACCTTCCACGGTACCACGGATTCCGAGGTCGGGATAGTCGGTGATTGTCAGGAAAGGCAATGTTCCGTTTTTGGCGACAGGCGATGAGATGAGTTGTCGGAGTGTTTGGAGTGCATAGAATGTGCCGTCGTTGTCGAATGCTGTTATGTCGACGCCTTTACCGTCGACAACAAGTTTATAGGAGCCGTTTGTTTCCTTGATTTTGTTTTTCGAGGCGATAGTTTCACCTTGTTGTATTTTAAGGCGAATTCCGTCGGTATCGTTTTTCAACGAGAGGAAATTCATCTCGTCGTTGACGTGGTGATAAATATCTTGTGGCGCCACGAGTCGAAACCCTTTGGAGATATTTATAGATCCCGATTTCTTGACTTCGATGGAGTGGGGTGTTGGATTAATGATGACTCCCTTATGATCAATCTTTTGGCCCGGTACGCTTTTAAGTTGTTCAGGAATACTGTCAACAGAAGCTTTGGCGACGGTTGCAAATGTTGAGATGACGATAAGGGTCGAAATGATAAAATTCTTCATGGCAATTATGATTCCAGATTTTGTGTTTTCAGGCTAGTCGATAAAGTCCACCGGGATAGGCGAGCAGCAGTCCTTTGAATTCCATGTCGACGAGCAGACTTACGAGTCGATGAATTTTCAGTCCCGTTTCAACCGATATTCGGTTGATGTTTCCTTCTCCGGTGTCTTTGAGGAAGTCCACTACCTTCTGTTCTTCCTCGGAAAGATTGATTACAAGTTTTGGCTGTTCTTTTTCGATGGGTTTTGTTTCCCATCTCATAGCCATAACCAGGTCGTCGAGGTTCTGAATAAGGGTAGCCATGTTCTCAGTAATCAAATGATTACAACCTTGGCTATAGAGGTCAGAGTTTCTTCCCGGGAGAGCGAAAACGTCACGATTATAGCTGTTGGCGATGTTTGCGGTAATCATGGCGCCTCCCTTGATTCCCGATTCCACGACTACTGTACATTCAGAGAGTCCGGCTACGATTCGGTTTCTTGCGATGAAATTTCCACGGTTCATTTTCGCAACATGGGAATATTCCGTCAAAAGCATACCGTTTTTACGAATCATCTCGACGGCTACGCTGCGATGAGGCGCGGGATAGATTGTCGAGAGTCCATGGGCCAGAACGGCGACGGTGGACAGTTTATGATTGAGTGCTTCCTTGTGGGCTGTAATGTCGACTCCGTAGGCCAGTCCGCTGACGATGATGGTGTTTGGTAGTCGTCGACTTATCTCCTCGACGAGTTCCGAGATGAAATGAATTCCATAGGGAGTTGCATGTCGGGTTCCTACGATAGAGATTACATGGTTGGAGTTTACATCGCAATTTCCCAGGCTGTACATGAGAGCAGGGGCATCGTCACATTCTTTGAGTCGTTGGGGATAATCATCGTCGGTAAAGTAGATGATGTTAATTTTATTGTCATCGACGAAGGCGGTTTCTTCGACGGCTTTTTCCAGAATTTCCCGTCGGTAATCGTTGTCGAGGAGCTTACTGTCAAATCCGAGGATTGATTTAAGCGAATCATGGGATGCCGAGAAGAAATTCTGTTCCGAACCTACCCGAGAAAGCAATTCAGAAGCCAACTGGAAGTTCATGCCTTTCAGTGAGCCGAATGCAATCTTATAGGTCAACTCGCTATACAATATGTCAGGGATTAGAGACGTGCAATGATTTGGCTAGTTCATCGCCCCTCGAGAGGTGTCCGTTGATGCTGGCGACCACAGTTGCAACAGCCTTGATAACCGGTTCGCCCGAGGGGATATGATAAAAATCCTGGTGAAATAGAAATTTCGGTCCGTTTCTTTCCAACCAGAGCAGACTGGCGAAAAGTTCGGCACCATGCAAGGATGAAAGATAGTCGATTTCGGCTCTTCGAAGCACGGCAAGAATTCCGGCTTCACTCATGTCCTTGAATGAGAATCCTTCGCGTTCACAGAATGCATGTCGGGTCATCTCCATGTAGTGGAGATAATTTGCGTTGTTAACGATTCCCTGTGAATCGGTTTCGTAGTCGCGCACCTTGATGACAAGCCCAAAGGTGTAGGGTTCGGGCAAGTGGTGGAGAATTTGTCCGTCGACGAAATCTTGAGTATCAAACATTGAATCGAAAATGCATTATGTCACCGTCCTGAACCACATATTCTTTCCCTTCGACTCCCATTTTCCCGGCATCCTTGACAGGATTTTCTCCTCCGAGAGTGACATAGTCGTCGTATTTTATGACTTCAGCGCGGATAAATCCTTTTTCGAAATCGGTGTGGATAATTCCTGCACATTGAGGAGCCTTCATACCACGACGAAATGTCCAAGCCCTGACTTCATCGGGTCCGGCAGTAAAATAGGTTTGAAGTTGAAGCAGATTGTAAGCGGCCTTAATGAGTCGGGAAATTCCACTTTCCTCCAGTCCGGCGGCCTCGAGAAATTCCTGTCGTTCCTCCCAGGTTTCGAGCTCGGCAATTTCACTTTCAGTTTGAGCTGCGACAATAAGCAGAAGAGCATCCTCATCCTTTATTGCTTCCCTGACTTGGTCAACATAATGGTTTCCGTCCTTCGCCGACGCTTCGTCTACGTTGCAAACATAAAGGACAGGTTTTGATGTCAGCAGGAAAAGTTCCTTGAGGAACTTCTGTTCATCGGGGGTGTCGACTGTTACCGAACGTGCCGGTTTGCCTTGTTCGAGAGCTTCCTTTAGTTTCTGGAGCACACCGACCTGCATCTTGGCAACTTTGTCACCACCGGTCTGAGCCTGTTTCAATGTTTTGGCGAGTCGGTTCTCGACAGTTTCAAGGTCTTTTATTTGAAGTTCGGCATCGATAATCTCCTTATCTCTCACGGGGTCGACAGAACCGTCTACATGAGTAATGTTATCGTCGTCGAAACATCTCAGAACATGTATAATCGCATCGGTTTCGCGGATATTAGCGAGGAACTTGTTGCCGAGTCCTTCTCCTCGGCTGGCTCCTTTGACTAATCCGGCAATATCGACAATTTCCACAGTAGCGGGGACAATACTCCGAGGATTACACATTTCAACGAGTTTGTTGAGTCTCTCATCGGGAACAGTAATTACGCCTACGTTAGGTTCTATGGTGCAGAAAGGGAAGTTGGCCGACTGAGCCTTTGCATTCGAGAGGCAGTTGAAGAGGGTAGATTTACCCACATTAGGGAGTCCCACAATTCCACATTGTAACGACATGGTTCTTCGTTTTAGATCTTCAATTGGTTTTATATCCTATGTAAAAAGTGCATGTCCCGAAAGTCAGGCTCTTGAAAGAGCAGTTGATCAGACCGGCAGCTTGCATCAATTGGATCATTCCTTCTCTTTGAGCCACGGCATTGATACTTTCGGGGAGATAGGCATAGGCCTGTGAGTCGCGTGATATTCTTTTTCCGACAAACGGGATTATGTTTTTTGCGTAGATGTCATAGAGCCATCGCGCAACTTTGTTCGAGGGGGTTGAAAGTTCGAGTACAGCGATTAATCCGCCGGGCTTAAGGACCCGTTTCATTTCACGGAATCCTTTCTCGAGTGATTCGAAATTTCTGATTCCATAGGCGATTGTCACGCAGTCAAAAGAGTTGTCGTCGAAGGGAAGGTTAAGTCCGTCGGCTTCGACAAACGTAATATGTTTTGAAAGTCCTGCTTCCTCGGTCTTTTTCCGACCAATTTCCAACATTTGAGGTGAGAGGTCGGCAGCGACTATAGAAGCTTGTGGGATGCGTGTTGCCAGAGCTATGGCCAGGTCACCGGTTCCAGTGGCGAGGTCAAGAATCTGTTGTGGTTTTTTAAGCTCTACCGTTTGGACGGCTTTTTTTCTCCAAAGTCGGTCGATCCCAACAGTCATGGCCCGATTCATGAAATCATAGGCAGGGGCAATGGAATCAAACATGTCTTTTATTTGTTCCCCTTTGCCCCTTTTGTCATCTTTATAGGGATTTATATCTTCGGCCCTATCCTTCATTCTGTTCCAGGAAATTCAGGACATTTTCGCCGATACGTTCTTCAAGGTCGGCGGTAGAGGCCTTAACGAATTTTTGTCCGGTGATGTGTTCGAACAGTTCGATGTAGCGTTCCGAAACGCTATTAACGAATGCTTCGTCCATTGTCGGCACTTTTTGTCCGGCTTGTCCCATGAATCCGTGGTCGATTAGCCATTGACGAACGAACTCCTTGCTGAGTTGTTTCTGAGGCTCACCTTTTTCAAACTTTTCCTGGTAACCTTCGGCATAGAAATAACGCGAGGAGTCGGGGGTGTGAATTTCATCGATTAAAATGACTTCTCCGTCACGTTTTCCGAATTCGTATTTTGTATCGACAAGAATAAGTCCTTTTTCAGCTGCGATTTGTGAACCTTTAGCGAAAAGAGCACGAGTGTATTTCTCCATCTTCTCATAATCTTCGGCGCTCACGAGTCCTTGAGCGATGATTTGTTCTTTAGAGATGTTTTCGTCGTGTCCTTCGGCCGCTTTTGTAGTTGGTGTAATAATAGGTTCGGGGAATTTTTCATTTTCTCGCATTCCGTCGGGGAGTTTGACTCCACAGAGTTCGCGCGACCCGGCTTTATATTCTCTCCAGGCGCTGCCTGTCAGATAACCGCGTATGATCATTTCGACGGGGAATCCCTGACATTTATATCCGACAGTAACCATAGGGTCGGGTGTGGCGAGTTTCCAATTAGGAACAATATCCTTGGTTGCGTCGAGCATAAAAGCGGCGATTTGATTCAAAACCTGTCCCTTATAGGGAATACCTTCAGGGAGAATGACATCGAAAGCCGAGATTCGGTCGGTAGCAATCATCACCATGAGGTTATCGTCGATGGTGTAGACATCTCTTACTTTCCCATGATAGACCTTGGTTTGTCCCGGGAAGGTGTAGTTTGTTGCGGTTAATGTGTTGGTCATTTTTCTTGTGGGTTTTCATTCTCAGCCGCGTTATGGGAGCTGATGTGTTCTTTCTTTTCTTCGGCTTGTGATTCCTCGTAGGCTTCAACTATTCTCTGCACCAATGGATGACGAACAATATCCTTTTTAGTGAATTCGACTTTGCCAATTCCTTTGACATTTCGTAGCACATGCAGTGCATGGATAAGTCCCGACTGTTCCGATCGGGGGAGATCGATTTGAGTGACGTCGCCGGTTATGATCATCTTGGCATTCATGCCGAGTCGGGTCAGGAACATCTTGATTTGATGTTTCGTAGTATTCTGGGCCTCGTCGAGAACGATTATAGCGTCGTTAAGTGTTCGTCCTCTCATGAACGCGAGAGGTGCGATTCTGATGACCCCAGTTTCCATGTATTCCTTAAGTTTTACAGCAGGAAGCATGTCCTCAAGTGCGTCATAAAGAGGTTGGAGATAGGGATCTATTTTCTCCTTCATGTCTCCAGGAAGGAATCCGAGTTTTTCTCCGGCTTCGACGGCAGGACGTGAGAGGATGATTCTTCGTGCCTCTCTATTTTTCAGAGCGCGAACAGCCAGGGCTATAGCGATGTAGGTTTTACCGGTTCCTGCAGGGCCAAGAGCGAAAGTCAAGTCGTTATCATGGAATTCCCTGACGAGCTTTTGTTGGTTAGGATTACGAGCCGTGATCGGTTTTCCGTTTACTCCGAAGATTATGGCTGAATCGGCCTTAACCTCCTTTGGTTCGTTACCTTTGATGATGTCAATGATGGCATCTTCGGAGAGTTTATTGTAACGCGCGCACCATTGTTCGAGTTCCTTAATTTTTTTCTCGAATTCGGCGGTGTCATGATCGTCTCCAATGACTTTTATGACCGAACCTCGAGCTGTGATCCTCAGTTTAGGGAACAGATTCTTGATCAGATGCATGTTAGTATTGTTGACACCGTAGAAAGAAACCGGGTCAACGCTGTCAATGATGACGATTCTTTCAATCATGTTTTAATTTCAAGAGAGAGTTGAGAAATTAAAAAGACACGTCGCGGTCAAATTTGACAGTGACGTGTCTTTTGTTATTTGAACTTAATAAGCAATTCGTTAAAAGTCACTTCGGGATTATCAGGCTTTATCCTTAGACCCGAGAACGTTTTCAATTTTGTGCTTGTAAAGTTTTGTCATGTTATCGCGAGCCGGTCCGAGATATTTTCTGGGATCGAATTCTTCGGGATGTTCAGCGAAGGTTTTTCTGATGGCTGCAGTCATGGCAAGACGGCTGTCGGAGTCGATGTTGATTTTGCAAACGGCGCTCTTGGCAGCTTTTCTAAGTTGTTCTTCGGGAATACCGATAGCATCGGGAAGTTTTCCACCATATTTGTTGATGGTATCAACTTCATCCTGTGGTACGCTAGATGAACCGTGCAGCACGATTGGGAACCCGGGAAGTTTTTCCATAACGGCATCAAGCACGTCGAAAGCCAATGGAGGAGGAACCAGTTTGCCGTTTTCATCGCGTGTGCACTGTTCGGGAGTGAACTTATAAGCACCGTGGGAAGTTCCTATAGAGATTGCAAGGCTGTCGCATCCTGTGCGAGTAGCGAAATCGATAACTTCTTCAGGGTCGGTATAAGTGTGATGGTCGCTTGATACCTCATCTTCAACACCGGCAAGAACTCCGAGTTCACCTTCAACGGTGACGTCATATTTGTGGGCGTAGTCGACAACCTGTTTGGTGAGAGCAACATTTTCCTCATAGGGCAGATGGCTACCGTCAATCATCACGGATGAGAAACCGTTGTCGATACAAGATTTGCAAAGTTCGAAGCTGTCGCCATGGTCAAGATGAAGAACGATCTGTGGATGTTCCCAACCGAGTTCTTTAGCGTATTCAACTGCTCCCTGTGCCATGTAGCGAAGGAGAGTAGCGTTTGCGTAGTTACGAGCACCTTTTGAAACTTGGAGTATAACAGGGGAGCGATCTTCAGCAGCAGCCTTGATGATGGCCTGAAGCTGTTCCATGTTATTGAAATTGAACGCGGGAATAGCATATCCGCCTTTAATGGCCTTGGCAAACATCTCACGGGTGTTTACAAGTCCTAATTCCTTATAACTAACCATTTTTTTAAGTTGAATTAATGTTGGTTTAATTTTCTACAAAGATAGGAATTAGTTTTCAGTTTACAGTCTTCAGTTTACAGTTTTTTCAAGTAGCTTTTAGCCTTTAGCTTATAACTCTTAGATGTTATTTGATTTTGATGATTGTTAGTCCGTCGCGAATTGGAAGAGTAAAACTTTCCAGTCGTTTATCATGGGCTACAAGGTGATTGAAAAGTGCGATTCCATAGGATTGCAATTCATGTCGAGATGATGGCGGTGGCTGGTCGAGGGAGATTTGAGATGCTCCCGGCCAAAGGGTATTATCGGCAAGAATGTATGACCCTTTGGGCATTATCTCGAGTAGAAGTTCAAGATATTGAGGGTAGAGACGCTTGTCAGCATCAATAAAAGCCATATTCCAAGTGATTCCGTCTTGATGAAGTTGCGGAATGATTTGAAGTGCATCGCCTATGTGCAGTTTAATCTTATCACCTACCGAAGTAGATGAGAAACCTTTTGTAATGAACGGTTCGAGTTCGTCATCTATTTCAATAGTGTCGAGTCGGGCTTCTGGTTTAAGAGCCCTTGCGATGCAGAGTGCTGAATAACCGGCGAAAGTTCCGATTTCCAGAGCCCGGCGTGGGGCGATAAGATGGGTGAGAATCGAAAGAAGTTGTCCCTGTTGATGTCCCGACACCATTCGGGGGTATAGAAGTCTCAGATTAGCTTCTCGATAGATTCGGTGAAGAATATCATCGATTTCCATGTCAGCGCAGAATGACGATTTTTCCAACCGGTTTTCCCGAGTCGGAGGATGAAGATGCTATAACGTGATAGACTCCCGATGGGAGACGAGACCCTGAAGCACTGTTGGCATCCCAGGTAACGGTTCCGCCCTCACTTTGAAATTGGGCGACCAGATTTCCGCTGGCGCCGAGGATTTTTACAATTGAGCCATCCATCAGTCCGGTGATTGTGACCGGTCCTTGATAGGAAGGTCTGACCGGATTTGGATAGATTTTCACATTATCAAAAGAGGTTGATGGTGCAGTAGTCGTTGACTGATAAGTGACAATTCCCATTGGAGTCCCGAAGAATACATTGCCGTTTCCAGTGGGGTCGCAAAGGACCGAATACACTGTGTTATAGGGGAGAAGCGAGTTTGACGCGTTGTGATTTTCAATAATCTGCGAGCCATCGGAGTTTGTCAGGAATACACCTGAGTCCTTTGTGACGAACCATTTCTGTCCGATGGGATCGACGGCAATGTCGTAGATAGTCTCTGTTTCAAGAAGGTAGTCGGCGAGGTTAGTTCCGTCGTTCCTTGGGACTTTGGGTCGAAAGGCCGAGATTGCACCGTTTGAAACATTCCATGGCTCGGGCGCGACGAAAACACCTCGGGAAGTTGCAATCCAGAGTGATTTATCGGACGGGTCTTCAATAAGGGCTGAGATCCTGGGGATTTCGATATCTCCGAATCCGTCGTTAAGTGCCAGTCGTGTAACGAGACCAGATACGTCGTCGTTCAATTGAGAAGTGGAATTCGTGTCGTAGACAAAGATTTCAAACGCTCCCATGCAATAGAGATAACGACCTGTTGATGAAACGGTAATTGCTCCGTCACGGCCAGCTGAAAATATCTTGGAATCCTCAATTATTTCCCATTGATCTTTTGTGACATTCTGCAGCCCTCCGTCCATGGCTTGAGCGGGGAGTCGGAAAAGAGCGGGGAGTCCTTCCTGTCGTTCGCTAATCATCCACAGATTGCCGAACGAATCAAATTCGACATCCATTGCTCGCAGGCCGTAGTTGTCGGTTAGGGGTGAGTTTGAATCGGTAAAGTGGACTATTTCCTCCATATTCTCGGCAGACAGTGCATAGAAACCTTCGGTTATGTTCCCGGTGAAGAAAACATTGGGATCTGAAGGTGATTCGCTTATGAAAGTCGGGTCGAAAAGGAAACCGTCGGGATTCGGGTTTATGGGCGACGTTACGGTCAGGTTCTTGGGTGTCAGATTTACATAGGAGCCATTGGATTCTCTTTTTGCTTGTCGGGCGACATTTCGAGTCGAATGGTCATAGAAAACATTGGAGTTTCCACGATTTGAGATCAGAACGTTGCCTGACGGTGTCATTCTCATGATTTTAACGTCGCTCACCGGAAGATTTCCCGGTTTTAGAGGCTCATTCCAAATAGTTCTACCCGAATTTGTGAAGTCAATGGGTTGAATTCCCTTGTCATTTCCAATCCATGCCATTTGCGGCGAATCGGATACCGTTAGTAAATAGGGGATATCTACGATGGAAAATGTTTCCGATGGGAAGGGGCTGTCAGAATTATCAAATCCATCAATGCGGTTTTCGTAGCGAATATAAATGGGAACGTCTTTATTTCCGGTAATTAAAGTCTTGGCAGGTTCTTCGTCAAGCATTGTTTCCCGGGTTATGCTACTTCCATCGGTTGTCAGCATCCATGTATGGAATTCCCCATAGTTGCTTCTGACTCCATAGAGTTTGTTATTGTCTCCCAAGAGAGAGGAGAAATTGTGATAGCCTAAATCGATCCAGTTCTCAAGTCTTCTTGGAGATGCGTTTCGGGGGAGCGCATAAAGGTGGCTGTTAACCACTATGAATGGCGTTGACGAAGCGAATGCACCTAATATGACCTCTTGTTCAAAAATCCCGGCCTCCTTTACCTCGTATTTTTTCAGATCATATATAACCACTCCGAAAGAAGTGGTGACAAGCATTTGGTTAGACTGAAGGTCGAAAGAGATGCTGTTGATAGAGACGTTGGAATATTGCGAATCCTTGATATCAGGCAGGTTTATGACCTTTCCGTTGTCAAATAGCAGGTCGATATTGGAATTGGCGTAGGTGACTACGACCCAATTTTGAGCTGTCGGTGCGTAAAGACCGTTGACACCGGTGTCGTTGAGATAATTGGACTTGTCAAAGATCAGAGTTTCATCCTGTTCCTTGTCGTAGGCGAAAAGCGCCCCGGCCGATTCGAAATAGACACGGTCGCGAGTTTCGACCATCCTTTCGACACCGCAGAAAGGCTTTTCCCATGTCCACTGTTGAGCCGACAGTATCAGAGAGAAAAGAGTGAAAATAAAAAATAGACCCGGTCTCATGTATTTTAAAACGCAAAGATAGGTGATATATTGCCAATGTCGATAAAGTTGTGGAGTAGAGTGAGAGACATGTTAGAATGTGATGAATGAAAACGGCAGGAAGCATGAAAGAGATAAAGTGCGAAATGGAAGTTTAAATAAAAGATAATTCTATTGCAAAATATGATGCAAAATTCTATCTTTGTAGTCGGAATAAAAGACAAAAAACAACTTTAAAACTAACTGATAATCATGAGTAAAATTGATTTGACGAAGTACGGTATCACCGGAACTACCAAAATCATTCATAACCCTTCTTGGGATGAGCTTTACATCGAAGAAGTAAATCCGGGTCTGGAAGGTTATGAGAAGGGTAAGGAAACCGAGCTTGGTGCGGTTAACGTAATGACAGGTATCTACACCGGTCGTTCTCCCAAAGATAAATTCTTTGTAGAGGATAAGACTTCAAAGGATACCATCTGGTGGACCAGTGACGAATATAAGAATGACAATAAGCCCATCAGCGAAAAGACATGGGATGCTTTGAAAGAGATTGCGGACAAGGAATTGTCAAACAAGCCATTGTATGTAGTTGACGCATTCTGTGGAACCAATGCTGATACTCGTTTGGCAGTTCGCTTCATCATGGAAGTTGCCTGGCAGGCTCACTTTGTGACCAACATGTTCATTCGTCCGACGAAAGAAGAGTTGGAAAACTTCCAGCCCGACTTCATTGTAATGAATGCATCGAAGGCAAAGGTTGAGAACTGGAAAGAACTTGGTTTGAACTCAGAGACATGTGTTGCCTTCAACCTTACCGAAAGGATGCAGATCATCATCAATACTTGGTATGGCGGTGAGATGAAGAAGGGTATGTTCTCAATTATGAACTACTACCTCCCGTTGAAGGGTATGGCTTCGATGCACTGTTCGGCTAATACTGATATGAACGGTGAGAACACAGCTATTTTCTTCGGTTTGTCGGGAACCGGAAAGACAACCTTGTCGACCGATCCTAAACGTTTGCTCATCGGTGACGATGAACATGGTTGGGACGATCAGGGCGTGTTCAATTTCGAAGGTGGTTGCTATGCCAAGGTTATCAATCTTGACAAGGACAGCGAACCTGACATTTACAATGCTATCAAGAGAGACGCTCTGTTGGAGAACGTTACTGTAGCTGATGACGGTAAGATTGATTTTGCCGACAAGAGCACAACTGAGAACACTCGAGTTTCCTATCCAATCAACCACATTGAGAAGATAGCCCCGGGCAGTAAAGGTCCTGATGCGAAGAATGTCATCTTCCTTTCAGCGGATGCCTATGGAGTTCTTCCTCCCGTATCGATTTTGACTCCCGATCAGACTAAATATTACTTCCTGTCGGGTTACACTTCGAAACTGGCCGGAACCGAGCGTGGTATTACCGAACCGACCCCCACATTCTCGGCATGCTTCGGTGCAGCATTCCTTTCATTGCATCCGACAAAATATGCCGAAGAGTTGGTAAAGAAGATGGAAAAGAGCGGTGCGAAGGCTTACCTGGTCAACACCGGTTGGAACGGAACAGGCAAACGTATCTCCATCAAGGATACGCGTGGCATTATCGATGCAATTCTCGACGGTGCAATCCTGAAAGCTCCCACGAAGAAAATTCCTATTTTCGACCTTGAGGTTCCAACCGAATTGCAGGGCGTTGACACTAACATTCTTGATCCTCGCAACACTTATCCAAATCCCGAGGATTGGACAAAGAAAGCAACAATGCTGGCCGAGAAGTTCATCGCCAACTTCAAGAAGTTCGAGACCAATCCTGCAGGAAAGGCTCTTGTAGCAGCCGGTCCTAAATTGTAAGGAACACCAAACAGAGAGATAATTTTTAGAGGGCGTGCGTGCTAAGCAAGCACGCCCTTGTTTTTTAATCGAATCTTAAATCTGAGACGTTTTTCTCTATATTTTGAAATATGGACTTATTTGAAAGACTAACAGCCCGAGCCAAGGAGAATCCACAGCGGATAGTACTTCCCGAAGGAACCGAAACGCGTACGTTGACAGCGGCCAGCAATATCCTGGCCGAAGGAATAGCCAAGGTGACCTTGATTGGCAATAAGGGGGATATAATGAATCTGGCACGGCAGCTTCATTTGGACCACATTGAAAAGGCCGATGTCATAGACCCGGCCGATGAAACGGTGATAGACAAGTATGCTCCGATTCTTTTGGAGCTTCGTAAGAAGAAGGGGATGACCCCCGAGGAATCGCGTTTGACGGCAGCCAATCCGTTATATTTGGGATGTTTGATGATTAAGGCCGGTGATGTCGACGGTATGGTCGCCGGAGCCATGAACACAACCGGAAATGTACTGAGAGCTGCTTTCCAAGTAGTGAAGACCCAACCCGGTATTGAAGTTGTTTCGGGCGCGTTCCTGATGTTGATTCCTAAAGACATGAATTTTGGAACTAACGGAGTCCTTGTGATGGCGGACTGTGCAGTTGTTCCCGATCCTACGGCCGAGGAGTTAGCACAGATAGCCATTTCGGGTGCTCAGACCGCACGAGACATTGCCGGAATAGAGCCACGAGTAGCTTTATTGAGTTTCTCAACCAAGGGAAGCGCCAAACATTCGAGAGTATCTAAAGTCATCGAAGCCTTGAGCATAGCTCATGCGATGGATCCTCATTTGATTCTTGACGGTGAATTGCAGGCCGATGCCGCGATTGTTCCATCGGTTGCCGGTACAAAAGCACCTAATTCTGCTTTGTCGGGGCGTGCAAACGTGTTGATTTTCCCCAGTCTTGAGGTTGGGAATATTGCTTACAAGCTAGTTCAACGATTGGGTAACATTCAGGCAGTGGGTCCGATTCTGCAAGGACTTGCAGCTCCGGTCAACGACCTGTCGCGAGGTTGTTTCCCGGAAGATATCTACAAAACCATCATCATCACCTGTAATCAGGCTATAGGACTTAAAGAATCGAAAGAATGAAGATATTAGTTCTGAACTGTGGCAGCAGTTCGGTAAAATATAAACTGATAGAGACCGAAGGCGAGAAAGTTCTTGCCGAAGGGGGAGTCGAGAAAATCGGCATGGACGGATGTTTCTTGAAATACAAGGACATGTCGACCGGTGACAAAAAGATAGAGGAGTTGGGAAAGACCGACCACAAAGGCGCGATTTTGGCCATCATGAAAAATCTCACAGACTCAAAGACCGGAGTTCTTAAGTCATTTGATGAGATTGGAGCGGTTGGCCATCGTGTTGTCCATGGCGGCGAGAAATTCAGCAGTTCAGTAATCATTGATGCTGAGGTTAAAGAAATGATAAAGCAGTGCTATGACTTGGCTCCGTTGCACAATCCTGCGAACATAACCGGGATTGAGGCCATCGAGGCAGTTTTACCGGATGTAAAACAAGTAGCGGTGTTCGACACAGCTTTCCATCAGACTATGCCTCAGAAGGCGTATATGTATGCTTTGCCTTATAAGTATTATTCGGAGGATGGTGTTCGTCGTTATGGCTTCCATGGGACGAGCCATCGATATGTCAGCGCCCGTGCCGCCGAGTTCCTTGGGAGGAATCTCAATGATTTGAAGATGATAACCTGTCATGTAGGAAACGGTGGTTCCATCACAGCAGTTTATCATGGGAAGAGCATAGACACGTCGCTTGGTTTGACTCCGACCGAAGGACTGATGATGGGGACGAGGGTTGGCGATGTTGATCCGGGTGCGTTGATTTATTTGATGCATCGTCATCATTTGTCGGCCGATGAATTGCAGAAAATTTTGAATAAAGAGAGTGGTGTTTTGGGAGTATCCGAGGTATCATCAGATATGCGAGAACTTGAAGCAGCCATTAAGGAAGGCAATGAGAAGGCTAAACTGGCGTTGGACATGTATGAGCATCGCATTGTGAAATATATTGGAGCCTATGCAGCCGAAATGGGAGGCGTGGATGTGATTGTTTTCACAGGCGGGGTTGGTGAGAACCAGACCGGTTTGCGTTCTAATGTTTGCAGGCCTTTGGCGTTCATGGGGGTTGAGATTGACGAGGAGAAGAATGCCAAGTCGCGAGGCGAAGAGGTGGTAGTTTCTACTCCTTCCTCGAAAGTTACGGTTGTTGTTATACCGACAGACGAGGAGCTGATGATAGCCCGTGATGCCGCTGCGTTGGTCAAATAAAGGACGTGGACTTTACTCGATAGAAAAAGAATGATTGGAAACTCCAATCATTCTTTTTTTAGCTCGATGGCAGGATTTACATTTGCCGCTCTCAGTGTTTGCCATAAAACGGACAGAAAAGCAGTTATTAGTGATAAAAGGATTGCAATAGCAATAATCCACCAATAATTTTCAATGCGATATATATATTCTTCAAGGTAGCTTCTAACCGCCCAGACAGCAAACGGTACAGCAATAAGGCAAGAGATAATTATTAAAATCATATAATTTCCAATACTTCTCCAAGCTTCAGTTTTCACTGTGCCACCGTAGATTTTCCTTATGGCAATCGATTTAGAGTTAACATTTGCATAATAGGTACTCATTGCAATTAAGCCAAGGATTGATATGATTAGGGAAAGGATCATGAAAATCTCCAATAACCTCATGTTATTTTTTGCCGGTTCCAGTCCCTTTTTATAATGTGAATTAATAAAGTCGGCTCCCGATAATTCCCAAACTGTCCCCAATCTTTTAACTGACCATTTTCTATAAGTTTCCAATATCTTGTTGCGTATTTCATTCGATTCATCCTGAGTTTCTATTAACCAGTTATTATAGAAAATCTCATCCATTTGTTTATCACTAATAACACTGATTGCCACAAGTTCTTCTTCTCCTGTGTTTGATGTGTTATAAGGGAAATCTTTAAATGTTCCGGCTGTGTTATCTATAAATTTTGTTCGTTTTGGGAGTTCAGTCAACGAAATGTCATTAACGGTATCGGAGAACCCAATTTTGTTATATGTATTCTCACTTAACCAAACCGATCCGGCCTTGGGAATATTGAAATCTTTTAATTTTATGAATTCAAGCATATCGAATGCTATAGAGTCCATTCGGCAGAGTCGGAATAATACCTCATTGCCGAGTACATCTTTCCCGTATTGTCCACTAAAAATGAAGCCCGGTACCGAAGATGTTCTACCAACTCTTTTGACTCCTGGTATTTTAATTAATTCTTCATATAAACCAGTGTTTTCAGTCCTAAGCCATAAAGAAAGATAGAATTTGTTATCATGATTAAAGTTCATTGGTCGGTTAAGAGACTTTTTGTATTGGAACTCCATCACTAGTCCCATTGTCAATAAAAAGATTGCAAGACAATTTTGAATGACAATAAAGATTTTACTGTAGGTTCTTTTATTAGATGCTCTATAAGCTCCTTTAACTACGTCAATTGGAGTATATTTTGCGGCAATTAGAGCCGGGATCACTCCTGATAAAATACCTACCCCAATTATTATCAATAGATAATAAATAAATATTGAAAAGCTCAAATGTACTCTTACTTGGATATTAGGAGAATTCAATAGACTGTCAATAATAGGCGCAAAGGCATATGCCAATAGAATGGCGATTCCAAAACATACGAAAGTGAATAGCATTGATTCGAAAATGAATCTTATAACAACCGTTGACCGATTTGCGCCAACTAGTCGACGTGTCGCCATTTCTTTTATCCGTTTCCCTGTCAAAGCAGTGCTCAGATTGATGTAATTAAATATGGCTGAAATTAATAACAATATACCAACTGCAATCAAGATTCTCAATGTGCCCCAATCACCCTGATTAAACTGGTCGGAACGAATTGTCTCATCGAAATATATTTTATCAAGTCGCGTACATGACAAACTCTGAAAGAACAGGTTTTCATATATAGAATAATATTCTTTACAGATGTCCTCCACCTTCTTGATAATAAGATTAATGTCAGTTCCCGGATAGAGTTTTACAAGAGGAATAGTGCTCCCATAAAGGTCAAAAGGATTGTCCCTTACATTGTCGTTAACCGGACTCATCCATGAGACCAATATATCGGTATCATTTAATAGGGTGTTCTTGAAATCTTTAAATAATCCTTGAACAATATAATAATCGGTTGCAATCTTTAGTTCGTCACCAACTTCTATTCCATAGGTTCGGGCTAATGTTTCACTAATGAAGACATTGTTTTTGGACTTTATATTATCGATATTTCCTTCAATTAGTTTGTAATTCGGAAAAATTTCGAAGAAATCTTCATCGATAGCCATTGCTTTGGCAATAAATCGTTCACCTTTATATTCACTAGTTGCAGATATTCCCTGATGTATTTGGGTAATGCTCTGGATTTCCGGTATTCGTTCTTTTGCAACTTCTTTAAATCCATAGGTTAAACCGTAATAATCAGGCATACCAAAAATATAAATGGACTTGGCGAAGGGATTCTCATGGACTATTTTATAATTATCAATCACAAAGCAACCGATAATAATAATGAATGTCATGCTTGAGAATAATCCGAATGCCTGAATTATTGCAAATGATATATTTCGGGATAGAAATTTTAAGTAAGATTTCATTCAATTAAGAATTTAATAATAGGATTTTATTCAGTTTCTCATTATGAACTGATGCAAAATTAGTACATAAAAAATCAGTTTAATTTAAGTGTTTGAATTACAAATTAATCGAAGAATTATCGAATGTAAAATTACTCTAACAATTTACACCTTCAATAAATGTCAGACATTTAATAACGAAAAAACAAATTATCTTAAATCGTCAAAAAGTGAGAGGAGAATTTCATGGGAATGGGTTCATATACGTGTATAATTGTAAGGTTTTTGGGGAGTTTTACAGTTTGATGTTTTTGTAAGAAGTTGAAAGAGTGGGAATATAAAAATTATGAATTTTAATGTATTATTTTTGTAGTTTAATAAGTAAAGAATCAATGGCGGTGAAAGCTATAGGAAAAGTTTTGGTTGTCGATGACAACCAAGGCGTCAGAAGAGCACTTGATTTTGTTCTGAAAGGATTTTTCGAGGAAGTGAGCTTCCTGTCGAATCCTGTGACCCTTCTTAGAAAGATAGAAGATGAGTCGCCCGATGTTGTTTTATTGGATATGAATTTCAGTTCAGAACTCAACACAGGCTCTGAGGGTCTTTACTGGTTGAGAGAAGTTAAGAATAAATTTCCCGAGGTCGATGTAGTGCTTTTCACAGCCTATGCCGATATAGAGCTGGCGGTGGAAGGGATGAAATATGGTGCAGCCGATTTTGTTGTCAAACCATGGGATAATTCAAGGCTTATCTCTGTTCTACGAGGGATAATCGCAAAGAGAAAGAAAGGTTCTAATAAACATGAGACGACTGTTTTTCGGGGGTCATCTCCCAAGTTAAAGGAGTTATGGAGAAGGGTTAGCAAAATTGCAACTTCAGATGCCAACGTATTAATCATCGGGGAGTCGGGTACAGGTAAGAGAACATTGGCCAGGGAACTCATAAGATTGAGTAATGACGGCATTATAAGTCCGATTGTTTTTAATCCCGAAAACTACATGACAATATCATCAGTTAACAGTGGCGAGCCATTTATATTCGTGGGTTTAGATGAGATAACCAACGAACAGAGGCAAACGCTAATAAAAATGGCTTTGGAGAATAACAATAGAATTGTTTGCACAGCATTATCAGATATAGGGAATGATGATTTTATAAAAATTTTTGTACCCGCCTTGAAAGAATGTGCAGAGGATTTAGACGCAATGGCCAATCACTTCATAAGGGAATCTAACAAACGACACAATCGAATGATTGAAGGGATAGAAAGTGAGGGTGTAGACCTCATGAAAAGATATTCTTGGAAGTGTAATGTCAAGGAACTGAAAGAGAGAATTGACAAATTGGTAGTGCTTGGCGATGATGATCTGATTACCCGAAGAGCAATATTTGAAGAACTCGGAAACGATCCCGATTTTTTGTCAGAAATTAAAGGATTGACTGACGATGAAGAGGCATCATTGATAAAAAGAACTTTGGAAAAGACCGGAAACAATGTTTCGGCTGCTGCAAAACTTTTGAAAATAAGTCGTCCGACTCTTTACTCGAAAATCTCCAAATATAAGCTTTGATGGGAATAGGATATGTTATATTATTATTGATAATTGTAGCAATTGTCACATCGGTAGTGAGTTGTTGGATAACTCGCAAAAAGGATGTCGAGAAAGTAACTTATATGCTTGATGCCTTTGAGGATGGCGAGCTGAATTTCCGATTCAAGGATAAGAATCGTTATAATAAAACCCTAAACCGGCTGAGAAATATCTTTTATAAACAGAGAGTCAAGAATGAACAAGAGTCTTGGTCGAAACTAATCAGGATATTGACTCATGAGATCATGAACACTCTTTCTCCAATTATTTCGATAACGGAGAGTTTGCATCGAAGCATAAGTTCAGGTAACCATGATCTCGGATTCATAAAAGAAGGTGTTGAAATTATCAATGAATCTTCAAATAACATGAAGAAATTTATTGATGACTATCGAAGGCTTTCGGGGTTAAGTCGCCCGGTCTATGAAGAGGTAAATGTTGCAGAATTTGTAAATCGCATTATTGGATTGCATCGTGACCTTATGATAGAGAATAGATGCGAGTGCAGATATGTTACCGATGATGATTCATTAATGATTAAAATTGATGACAGCCAAATTTCTCAGGTGTTAATCAATCTTCTTAAAAATGCTATTCAGGCTGGAGCCTCAAAAATTGAAATGATAGGTAGAAAAATTAACAATTCAGGCGTCTATCTTCAAATTTTTAACAACGGCGAACCAATAAATCATGAAATCAAGGAGATGATTTTTGTGCCGTTCTTTACCACAAAAACTGATGGTACCGGTATAGGGCTAAGCATCAGCCGTCAGATAATGCAACAACACGGAGGTTCTATAGATTTGCAAAAAAGTAATAGAAACGGAACTGTCTTTGAGCTTCATTTTCCATGAAATGTGTAAAGTCCGATTAGGATTTTACATCGGTTTATTTTTGTAATCATCATTAATTCAGCAAGATAATAAAAAGAGAATAATAGGATATTAATTTTGTGACATGATCAAAAAATTAATATCGATTACGATTTCAATCTTTTGTCTATTTCAAGGGCAAGCTGAAACAAAGGTAATGACGCTCCATGATTGTATGGTGTATGCAATCAGTAATTCGACAAAAATTCGGATACAGAATGCCGAGATCAATGACTGTAGATTAGAGAAACGAGATGCTATTTTATCTGCTTTTACCCCTATGATAAGCGCGGACACCTATGCTTATTATAATTTTGGTCGTAGCATTGACCCACAAACTAACACCTATTTTACCCAGACTTCGTTCCACAACAATTATTCAGTCAGTGCGGGTTTGACGATTTTTGATGGTTTTCAGGCGGTTAATAACATAATAATATCCAAGACTGGTTTATTAATATCGAAATCCCGTGAGAAGCAGGCTGAAGCCGATATATGTCTCGCTGTAATGGAAGCCTACTATAATGTTGTTTACTCCAAAAGATTGGTCGATGTTTACCGAATGCAAGTAGAGGAGGCCGAGAAGGCATTGAGTGTGGCAGAACGCCGCGAAGAGCTTGGACAGGTTGGTCATGCCGATGTTATTCAGTTAGAGGCTGACTTGACTGACCGTCAGTATGATCTGATAAATGCCGAGAATCGATGGGCCGATCAATTGCTAATGTTGACCTCTCTTATGTTTTGGCCAGCTGATGAGGAATTGAAGATTGACACGGAACTTCCAATGTGGAATGAGGAAACCTTTTCTGAGAATGAGGTTGTGGACTATGCTCTAAAGAATAATTCGGCAATTCAAGAAGCAACATGGACAAGAGAAAATGCCAAACGGGAACTTCATGTTGCAAAATGGCAGTTGCTACCCTCAATCAAATTCTATGCAGGTTGGAGCACGACCTATTATACTTATACCGGTGCCAATACTCCGTCTTTTGGAAATCAGTTCAGGAATAACGGAGGTGAATATATAGAGTTTGCGGTTACGGTACCCATCTACAATCATCTAAAGGGATTTTCAAATATAGGGAAAAAGAGAAACTCGCTGATAAAGGCAACGGCTGAACTTGAACAGAAACAGAGAGACGTAGAAGCAGAGGTGAGACGTGCAATGCAAGACCGTGACGGTGCATCGGCCGCTTATCGACAGGCTTTAAAGAAATCCTGGGTCCAGGAAGAGGCTTACATATTGAATAAAAAGAAACTTGAGCAAGGTTTGATTTCACCCCTGGAGTTTCAAATGGCAAATAATAATTATTTGAAGGCCAAGGCTGATGAGATGAATTCCCTGTTCAATTTTCAAATCAAACAGGCAATAGTAAAGTATTATAATGGAGTGGATTATATCAATCAATAATGGATAAGATATTAGAAAAGAAAACGGGCTTAAGGAAGGTTTTCACTAAGAAAGCGGTCCCATGGTGGATAGGAGGTTTATTTCTCGTTGTATTGACTGGCCTGGTTGTATCACCGTCGGAGTCGACTCTGCGAACTGACAGGAATGGAGTAACTATCGGCGAGGTAAAGAACGGAGAATTCAACGATTATATCAGACTGACAGGTCGGGTTCTTCCGATGACGACCATTCAGTTGTCGCCTCAAGAAGGTGGTCGAGTTGAAAAGATACTCATAGAAGAAGGTTCCATGGTCAAAGTTGGTGATCCTATATTGATTTTGTCGAATGACAATCTTGACTTGCAAATATTAAATGCCGAGGCTGACTTGGCCGAAAAGGAAAATATTCTGCGAAACACCATGATTCAAATGGAGCAGCAGAAACTATCGGTCCGACAGGAGGAACTTCAGCTCTCAATGGAGGTCCAGCGGAATCGTCGCAATTACGATCAGCAGAGGTCATTATATGATGACAAATTGATTTCTCGGGAGGACTATTTGAAGTCAAAGGAGGATTATGAACTCTCAAAAAGCAAATATGAGCTGATAAGAGAGAGAGGAGTTCAGGATTCATTGTACAGGGGTGTGGAGATCCAACAGATGAGAGAAAGTTTGAATAATATGCGTCGAAACATGGAAATGATCCGTCGCCGAAAAGATAATTTGGTTGTGAAAGCGCCAATAGATGGAGAATTAGGTTTGTTGGATGTTGTTTTGGGACAAACGATTTCAGAAGGAACAAAAATAGGGCAAATCAATTCGGTTGGTACTTATAAGATAGAGGCTCAAATTGATGAGCATTATATTGACAGGATTATGCCCGGATTAAGTGCAAATTTCGAGCGACAAAATGAAACTTTTGGTGCTGTTATAAGAAAGGTTTATCCCGAAGTTAGGGAAGGAAAGTTCAAGGCAGATTTCAAGTTGGAAGGAGAAGAACCCGGAAACATGCGAAGCGGACAAACCTACTATCTGAACCTTCAGTTGGGTCAGCCAGAAGAGTCTATTATAATCCCTCGTGGGACTTTCTTCCAAAAGACAGGAGGGAAATGGATATATGTTCTGACGCCCGACGGTTCAAAGGCAATTAGGCGGGAGATAAAAATAGGTCGACAGAATCCTCAGTTCTATGAGGTTATCGAAGGTTTGGAATCAGGCGAAAAAGTCGTTATCTCATCCTATGACAATTTTGGTGACCACGAGGTGTTGAAATTCAATTAAAGGATTGCATCGAAAATAGAATAATTAAAAAATCAGAAACAAATAAAATTTAATCAATATGATAAAGATAAACAACCTGTCGAAAGTATTTCGTACCGAAGAGATTGAAACTACTGCGCTAAACGGAGTATCAATGGAGATAAAAGACGGTGAATTTGTAGCGATTATGGGTCCTTCGGGTTGTGGAAAATCGACATTGCTCAATATCTTGGGATTACTTGACAATCCAACAGACGGTTCCTATGAACTTCTTGGCTCCGAAGTGTCAAATCTGAAAGAAAAAGACCGCACAAAATTCAGGAAGGGGAACATCGGATTCGTTTTTCAGAGCTTCAATCTGATTGATGAGCTGAATGTATATGAAAACATAGAATTGCCACTGAAGTATATGAACATCAGTGCATCGGAAAGAAAAAAGAGGGTGACGGAGATAATGAAGAGAATGAATATCAGTCATAGAGCCAAACATTTCCCTCAACAACTGTCGGGGGGTCAGCAGCAAAGGGTTGCGATAGCCCGCGCGGTTATAGCCGGTCCTAAACTTATTTTAGCTGACGAGCCAACGGGCAATCTAGATTCAAAGAACGGACGTGATGTGATGAATCTTCTAAGTGAGTTGAATCAAGAAGGCACGACTATAGTGATGGTGACTCATTCGCCCAAGGATGCCTCAATGGCTCAGAGAACTATTGATTTGCTGGACGGTGAGATTGTAAAAGATGTAAAAAATGACCTGTAATGAGATTTAAAAGAGGAAAGAGCACCTTGATTTCATCAGTGCTCAATATTATCGGATTGTCGTTTGCCTTTGCCGCATTATATATCATCTTGGTGCAGGTGCACCGGGACCTGACTTTCAATCGTGACATAAAGGATAGCGACAGGGTATATCTGGTGACATCCAAGTCTTTTCCTAATGACGGTAGTTACAGTCCCTACTTGAATCGTCCAGTAACCGAGGCGTTGCTTGAGAGTTCATCTTTTATAGAAAGCGGTGGGATAGCCTCGATTTATGGTTCTCCATTTGATGCCTATCTGGACGAAAACAGTGATCCTGTAATTGTCAATATAGCGCTATATTCCAAGGATGCTCCCGAAACATTGGGATTTGAACTTATCGAGGGTAGTTGGGATGGCTGGATAAATGAAAAGACGATAGCGCTATCAGAGAAGACAGCCAAAAAACTCGGCGTACATAGCGGTGATAACATAAAGATGGGGAACCGTGACTTCTGGTATTATTTTTCTCCTGTTGAAGTGCCGATCGTGGCCATATATAAGGATTTGCCAAGGAATACGGATTTTTCCAATATAGACGGTATAAGTAACATCGGGACAAGAGCAATAGAAGACTACAGCCAATGGAACTGGACATATTTCGTGAAAGTTCAGCCCGGAATGACTCCACAAGAAGTTCAGGAGGCTTTTAGAGAAGTTTTCAAGAAAGTGTACATTGAGAATGGCCAAAACGCAGATAAAATAGATGAGTATTATGAAACCTCGGGATATTATCTTTTTCCTGTGTCAGAGCTTTATTTCAGTAAAACGATAAAAGCACCGGGTGCAAGCGGAAATAAGACGACAACCTTTACTCTTTTAGGTATTGCCATTCTCATAATTATCATTGCTTTCATCAATTACATCAACTTCTTCTTTGCCCTGATCCCCGTCAGGATAAAAGGAATTAATACGCGCAAGATACTCGGTAGCAGTAGAACTCAACTGATATTGTCGATGGTTGGTGAGTCGGTAATATTTGTGTTGATTTCATTTATCATTGGAGCGATTGTTGTAGAAGTGTTTATTCACTCAGACTTTTCCGATATAGTTTCTTCCTCGGTTGAATTCAGCAGGAATTGGGGAATGGTTATGATTACCCTTGGAGTTGGCATCGTAATTTCAATTGTTGCATCGCTCTATCCCGCATTCTATATAACCTCATTTAATCCGGCTTTTGCAATAAAAGGGTCTATGGGATCGATTAAGAAAGGGAATGTTTTCCGAAACACTCTGATAGGTTTTCAATTCTTTATCTCAATTGTTCTCATTATATGTGCCATATTCGTCAATCTTCAACGACGTTTCATGCTAAACCATGAATTGGGATTTGATAAGGAAAACTTGTTAAGCGTTCCTGTTTCTCTGACTGCAGGAGGAAACCATGATACAATTGAGAATATGCTACGATCCGATTCAGCAGTAAAGGATGTAACTTGGGCAGCAGGACCGATGGTTAGTGACGGAAGAATGGGATGGGGCCGTGGATTCAACGGCGAACCGATATATTTGCAGTGTTATCCGGTATCATGGAATTTCCTTCAATTTATGGGAATACCTGTGATTGAAGGACGTGATTTCGAAAAATCTGATGAAGAAGTGGAGAACGGGGTTTTCATTATGAATAAAGGTGCACGGGACAATTTCGGGATAAAGATAGGGGACCGAATAACGGGACACCTTGATGACGATCATCCGGCTGAAGTGGTAGGCTTCACTGATAATTTCAACTATAAATCTCTAAGAAACGAGAGCGGTCCATTTTGTTTCTATATTTTCGGAAAACATCCATGGAGCCCTCCCGGGCATCTTTTTGTAAGAATCCATTCGGGTGTAGATCCATTGGAGGTTAAAGATAAGATAAAAAGAATTTTATCGGAGGTAGATCCTGAGCGTAAAGAAAGCACCTGGGATGTTGAGCTTTTCGATGAGTCGCTTGAAGACATTTATTATAAAGAGAAAAAATTGTCACAGCAAATAAATCTCTTTACCCTATTGGCGATAATAATCTCTCTGATGGGAGAATTCGGACTGGTGATGTTTGAAACGGAATATCGTAGAAAAGAGATTGGAATTCGGCGAGTCAACGGTGCCAATGTAGGGGAGATTCTGTTAATGTTCAATGCTAAGTTTATTAAAATAGTCTTATTATGCTTTTTGGTATCAATCCCAATAAGTTGGTGGATTGTGAAAACCTATCTGGAAACTTATCCGTATAGAACTCCGGTAGAAATTTGGGTTTTCTTGGTGGCATTGTTGGCAGTTCTGGGGGTTTCCGTTGCAGTCGTGACATTGCGTTCCTATCGCGCCGCAACCATAAATCCAATGAAATCATTAAGAATGGAATGAAAGAATTATCAATAGTTTGCTCTTCATTGCATTTGATATAAAAATGCATAGAGAGACCAAAGACGGAAACACTTCTAAACTCTTATTTTTGTTTAGAAGTGTTTATTTTTGTGGTAAATTTGTGGGGATATGGAAGGGATATGGCTTTGTTTTACAGTACCGTTTATTGGTACGATGCTGGGTGCGGCATGTGTTTTTCTAATGAAAAACAAGATGTCGGGCCGGGTGGAGAAGTCATTGTTAGGTTTTGCTGCGGGTGTGATGGTTGCGGCATGCGTGTGGTCGTTGCTGATACCTTCGATGGAGATGACCGGTCGTGACGGTTTCCTGAGGATACTTCCCGATATAGTCGGTTTTGTTCTGGGAATGGGTTTTCTCTTATTGCTTGACATTGTCATTCCTCACCAACATCTTGAGAGCGGTCATTCGGAGGGCCCTAAGAGTGGTTTTTCACGCACCACGAAACTGGCATTTGCCATAACGTTGCACAATATTCCGGAAGGGATGGCTGTTGGCGCGGCATTGGCAGTAGCGTTGGATCCGTCGGCGGGGATGCCAATGGCCGGGGCTGTTGCGCTGGCTGTTGGGATGGCGATACAAAATTTTCCTGAGGGAGCAATCGTGTCGATGCCACTCAGATCGGCGGGTAACGGGAGGGGGAAGTCCTTCCTGATTGGGACATTGAGTGGCTTAGTTGAGCCGATATTTGCGGGTGTGACGATATTGCTGGCATCTTTCATTCTGCCGTTGCTGCCCTATATGCTTGCATTTGCGGCGGGTGCGATGATGTATGTAGTGGTGGAAGAACTGATACCTGAGACTCAGGATGGTGAGCACTCGAACATGGGGACAGTAGGTTTTGCCGTGGGTTTCATTCTGATGATGGTTCTTGATGTGGTTTTGGGATAAAATTTAGTATCTTTGTAGAAATTGCAAACATAAAAAATAATGGTGATGGAACAGTATCAAGTTTCTTTTGTAGACTCAATCAAGCGTTGTCTTGTTTTGAATTACTGCAACTTTTCGGGAAGATCGAGCCGCTCGGAATATTGGTGGTTCTATTTGTTCTCGTTCATAATTTCCGGTGCAATCTTCGGTGTATCCTGGATTGGTTCGGGTCACAGTTTCTTCACAAACCTGGTCTCAATACTTTTGTTACTGCCTCAGCTTGGTGTAGCGGTGAGAAGGTTACATGACATTGGCAAAGGTGGCGGCTGGATTTTCATCTTATTGATTCCGTTGGTGGGATGGATAATATATCTGGTTTGGATGTGTCGTCCGTCGGAGCCGATGCCCAACAGATTCGGTCCGGTTCCCAACCTGATTTCCTGATCGGTAGAATAAAAATGAAGTAGGTTCCATCGGTCTCTTCTGAGGGACCGATGGAATTTCAATATGTTATCAAAGAGTGTGAAGTCGATACCTGAAATATTAGATTCGCAAACCGGGACATGTTTTTCTTTCGAGGTTCTACCGCCGTTGAAAGGCAAGGGGATAGACCGTTTATTCGGCTCGATAGAAGAACTATTGCCGTGGAATCCGCTGTACATCAACATTACGACTCACCGCAGCGAAATGGTGTATAAGTCGACGCCTGACGGTCTATACCAGAAGGTGACGGAAAGGAGTCGGCCGGGTACAGTAGCAGTAGCTGCAGCCATTCAACACCGTTATAATCTTCCGGCAGTGCCGCACATGATTTGCAGCGGATACACACGCGCCGAGACGGAATATGCCCTGATTGATCTAAATTTTCTTGGAATAACGAACCTGCTGCTTCTTCGCGGCGACAAGGCGAAGCATGATTCATCGTTCACAGCATCGGAGGGTGGTCACAGACATGCGACCGAGCTGCAACAGCAGGTGAACCAGTTCAATGAAGGATTTTTTCTTGACGGCACCCGCATGGATATTGTGACGGGAGAGAAATTTTCCTACGGTGTGGCGGGTTATCCCGAGAAGCATGCCGAGTCGCCGAACATGGACATGGACCTTCACTGGCTAAAAGCCAAGGTAGACGGCGGCGCTGAGTATATAGTCACCCAGATGTTCTTTGACAATTCCAAATATTATGATTTTGTCAAACGCTGCCGAGACAACGGGATAAAAGTTCCAATCATTCCGGGTATAAAACCTATAATAAACCTGCGTCAACTGACCCTGTTGCCCCAGGTTTTCAACGTGGACCTGCCCCAGGAGTTTGCAACGGAGCTATTGAAGTGCAAGGATGACCAGGAGGCGAAGGCTGTTGGTGTGGAATGGTGTACCCGTCAGGTGAAAGACCTACAGGAGAAAGGGGTCAAATCGATTCACTTCTACAGTCACAATGCTTTAGAGAGTGTCAAGAGAATCTTAGAACGGACGTTTTAGGGATGAAATTCAGCGATATAGAGGGGCATGAGGAAGTAAAGATGAGATTAAGGGAGATGGTTGACAATGACCGTTTACCTCATGCGTTGTTGCTTCACGGTCCGTCGGGAACGGGAAAGCTGAAGATGGCCAGAGCTTTGGTCACTTACCTTCATTGCGAGAACCGGACGCCGGAAGGAGACAGTTGCGGAAGATGCCCGTCGTGTTTGCAGCACGCGTCGTTGAATCACGTAGACCTTCATTTTTCTTTCCCGACCCTGAAAAAGAACAGTCAAGACCCGGCCCCTTCGATCGACTACATATCACAATGGCGAGAATTTCTCGAGGAGAGTCCTTATGCCGATTTTACCGAGTGGTTACTGAAATTAGGGAAACCGAACGGTCAGCCGGTGATTTATGTTGGTGAGGGAATATCCTTGGGCAGGGAGCTGAGCTACACGGCCCGCGCCTCAAAGCACAAGACTGCGATTGTTTGGTTGCCCGAGAGGTTTCAGGACAGTTGTGCGAACAAATTGCTGAAATTAATCGAGGAGCCGTATCCCGACACTAAGATAATATTGGTCAGCAATAATTCGAGGGAGATACTTCCCACCATATTCTCCCGTCTCCAAAGAATCGAGATGAAGCGTCTCAGTCCCGAGGAAACAGCGCGAGCCCTGGCTAAGGAATACAAAGGTTTCTCGGAAGAGGTCATCTCGGACGTCGCAGAGATTTGCGAGGGGAGCGTTCTTAAAGGAAAAGAACTGCTTGAAGGGACCTCGAACGAGAAGATGCTGAACGAGTTCATGACATTGATGAGGCTTGCCTTTCAGCGAAAGGTTGGTGAACTGAAGCAATGGAGCGAGAACATGGCCGGTATAGGCAGGGAAGAGCAAATGAGGTTTCTGCGTTATTTCAGCCGCATGTTGCGAGAGAATTTCCTGATGAATTTCGGCATTGACGAACTGAACGTGATGACGTCAAAAGAGAAGTCGTTCAGCAAAAATTTCTCGAAGTTTGTGAACGCCTCAAATGTGACGAATCTAATAAACGAGATGGACAGGGCTTCCAAGGACATAGCGGGGAATGCCAATGCGAAGATAGTCTTTTTTGATTTGAGTTTATCAGTAATCATACTGTTAAGATCCTAATGTCGTTTACTCCCTTTCTCAAACAGGTGGCGTCGCGTTTTTCCAAGCTGCCGGTCGACCAGTTGAGTGATTGTTGCTTTGTTTTTCCAAACAATCGAAGCGGAGAATTTTTCAGGAAATATCTTTTGGAAGAATTCGAATGGAACGACGAACGCGGGAAAATTCTTTTTCAACCTTCGATAACCACCATGTCGGCCATGGCCGAAGAGTGGAGTCGTTTGATTCCAGGTCAACCAACCGAACTGTTGCTCCTGCTGTATAAATGTTACCAAGAATTCACGGCCTCGAAATTGCATGAAGAGGGGGATGTGAATCCGGCGCTACAATTAGATCGGTTTCTTTATTGGGGCGAAGTGGTTTTAAATGATTTTGACGAGATAGACAGCAATCTTGCCGATGCGTCGGTGGTCTACAGGAATCTGAAACAGATCAAGGAGCTTGTCACAAATCCCTTGACCTCGGAGCAAATAGAAGAGGTGTCGAAATTCTGGGATGCTACCGGAGTTTTCATGAAAGAGGACGATGATGACCGCATGTGGGTCAAAATAGAAGAAAAAGGACCTGCGATCAAGAACTTCCTTAAATTGTGGGAGATTCTGGGACGTTTATATGACTCATTCAACAAAGCGCTTGACGAACGAGGTTTGTCGTACGGGGGAAGGACTTACCGAAGAGCCTTGAAAAGACTGGAAGAGATGCTTGCAAGTGACAGAACTCTGCCCTATAGAAAATATGTTTTCATCGGGTTCTCGATACTGTCGAAGTCGCAGGAGGAGATGTTCAGGCTACTTTCGGGCAATGGGGAGGCGGAATTCTATTGGGATAGCTGTGTTCCCCGGTTAGGCGAACATGTCGATTTTTGCCTTCAGTTGATAGAGGAATACAGGAGGAAGTTTCCATCTCCCGAAGATTTCGAGCCGGGATGCGCCGGAAAGCCCGAGATAAATGCAATCTCGGTACCTTCGGACAAGGCCCAAATGAGTCTGGCCTCGGATCTGTTAGTAAAAAACAGCGGACTGAATTCAGAGAATGCCCTGACTCGAGCTATCGTCATGCCTGACAGTTCAAAATGTGTGTCATTGTTGAATTCCCTTGTACTACCGGAGGATATACCTGTAAATATCACAATGGGGTATCCGTTAAGGAAGACCCCGGCAGCCCACATAATAACGAGGATTGTGATTTTAAACGGCAATATCAGAGAGATAGAAGGTGAGACGTGCTATTATCGTCAGAACGTGATAGACCTGTTCTCTTCCCCCTTGTTGTTAGACGTATATCGGGAAGAATGTAATCGAGTCATTGAGAACTGTGAGGCAACGAAATACTACCACATAGCTCGAAAAGATCTGATGTCGTGGGCACCGAATTTGTCGTTTCTGTTTCAGGAGAGTACAAAAGACAACGACCTAGACGAAGTCTTTTTACGCTTAAAGACGGTGTTGACCGGCCTGAAGTCAATAATCGGAGATGGGGAAGCGAATTCCCTGAACCGTGGTTTTATCGAGGGGTATCTGTCGCAGGTAGAAGAGATTCAAAGGTACATCAGCCTTCTGGGTCTAAAAGACAAGATATTCACGGGAGAATATGGCATTATGCACACAGTTGAAAAGATGTTGCGCCGTTTCTCGGTGAACTTTACGGGCAATCCTGTGAGGGGAGTCCAGATAATGGGTGTTCTGGAAACCCGAGCGTTGGATTTCGAGCAGATTATCTTCACTTCGATGAATGAGCGTGTATTTCCTCGCAAGCTTCAGCGGCCTTCGTTTATTCCTCAATCCTTGCGCGGAGCCTACGGTTTGCCGTTAAGGAAGAAAGAGGAGATAGCGATGGCCTATCATTTCTATCGTTTGATTGGTCGAGCTTCGAAAGTCTATATGCTTTATAACTCAAGTTCGGGTGGACTGAACTCCGGAGAGCCGACGCGCTATATTTATCAGATAAAGCATTTGTTCCGTTACGGTGACTTCCATGAATCGTCGATTGGTTTCGAGGCCTTTATAAGAGAAGATCAGAAGATAACTCTGGAGAAGACCGACGAGATTATGTCGCAATTGGAGGCTTACAAATACAGAAAGGGCGAGGGGGTTTACAAGAAATTGTCGGCCAGTTCGATAAAAACTCTTTTAAACTGCGAACTGGAATTTTATCTTTCGGATGTTTGTGGTTTCTCAAAGGAAGATGACACAGACATGAACATGTCGGACAGTGTCTACGGTTTAGTAATCCATGAAGTGATGGATGATGTTTACAGTTCAATAGGCACCATCACGGCAGGTGGCAGAAAGATAACTGCAGAAGATCTGAAGAGATTCCTGAAGACAAAAGAACTCGAGAGGATGATAGTTCAATCCATCAACAAAAATTATCTTAAAGTTGAAGATCTACATCAACCTTTGACAGGTCAGAGCAAAATTTTCGGACATTTGGCATTGAAGAGCATCAAAAAGATGTTGGAGGCCGAGCAGGAACTGTTGGGGGGCAGTTATTTGATTTTCAAGAGGTCGGAGGAAAGACGACTTTTTGGAATGCGTTTCGGAGATCAGTTGTATAATTTTACGTATATCATAGACCGCTTGGACGAGATGCCTGATGAGAACGGAGAATTATTTTACAGGATTGTCGACTACAAGACGGGGAATGACCAGACATCGGTTGCCAGTGTGGAGAAATTGACTGACTACGAATGCGGGATTTCTCACCCTAAAGCGATAATGCAACTGATGTTATATTGCAATGCTTTTGCTCAGGATGAAAATGTTCCCGACAAACGAATCCAACCGATTCTGTATAAATTCCGGGATGTAGCAAAGGGTGAGAGTATAGAGCCGTTGACCCTTGGTGGAGGTGAGATTTTAGATTACCATGGTGTTCCGGGTGTCAATGATAACCTGAATGCTGAATTCATGAGTAACGTTTCGGATAAAATTGAAGAGTTTTTCAATCAGGCCGTCCCAATAAGACAAACTACGAACGAAAATAATTGCAAATATTGTAAATTCAAGGAGATTTGCAGACGTCAGTAGGTTTATATATACACATACCCTTTTGTCATTCAAAATGCTATTATTGTGACTTCTATTCAAGACCGTTGAAAGAGGACACCAGGGGTTTCGTGGACGCGTTATCAGTAGAGTTGAGTTTGAGGATAACATCAGAGACAAGATTACGTACAGTCTATATAGGTGGAGGCACACCATCTATTTTGCCGTTGAATCAACTCGAGCGGTTACTGCAGGGAATCAAAAAGGAGAATGCCTTATTAGAGTTCACTATAGAGGCTAACCCCGAGGATGTGTCGAGGGAATGGTTGGAGACAGTAAAACGCTTGGGAATAGACCGTGTTAGCATGGGCGTTCAAACGTTTGACGACGCCAAGTTGCGGGTGATAGGTCGCAGACACACATCGACAGAGGCGCGTCGAGCTATCGAAGCCATCATAGAGTCGGGATTAAATTACAGTATTGACCTGATATATGGACTTCCCGGTCAATCGGTAAAAGAGTGGAACGATAATCTAAACATCCTGGGAGAATATTGTCCGCCACATTTTTCGGCCTATGGGTTGAGTTATGAACCCGGCACACGTTTGTATGCCGGGCTGCAGGCAGGGAGATATATTCAATGCAGTGAGGAGGATGTCCTGACAATGTATGAGAATCTGGTGGAGTTTGCGGCGAAGCACGGATATGAACATTATGAGATATCAAATTTTTCAGTACCCGGTAAGGAATCGGTTCACAACAGCTCCTATTGGGATGGTATACCATATATAGGTATCGGGCCGGGCGCCCACAGTTTTGACGGAGTAAACAGGTTTTACAATCCGGCCGATTCGAAAGGATATGTCGATAAATTAAAGAGAGGAGAGTTGCCTTTGGTAATGGATGCGGAAACCGATGAGGAACGTCTCAACGATATAGTTATAAGTTCCCTGCGCACTCGGAAAGGACTGGATTGGAGCCGGATAGCCGGTTTTGACGAGCGGATAGCCGGGAGATTGAGAGAGAATATGACTCGGGAGGAACGCAAGGGGAATTTGAGAGTCAACTCAGTGGGCAACTATATCATTCCTCATTCAAAATGGCTTGTTTCGGATGATATATTCCGAAACGTCATGATATGAAAGCATTAAAAAATATCGAGCCGTTTTCAACTACTTGCCGGCATTCGGGGATATTAACAGGGATTATAAAATAAAAAAGAGGAACCATAGGGCTCCTCTTTTTTTACCAGGGAATTAAATTTTAATCGTTCCATTTAGCTCGGATGAATTCACGATTCAAACGGGCTATGTTGCTGATGGAAATGTTTTTAGGACATTCGGCTTCGCACGCTCCAGTGTTGGTGCAGTTTCCGAATCCGAGTTCATCCATTTTCTTTACCATAGCCTTTGCACGGCGTTTACGTTCTACTTGTCCTTGCGGGAGGAGAGCGAACTGGCTTACTTTAGCCGATACAAAAAGCATAGCAGAACCATTCTTACAAGCGGCGACACAAGCTCCACATCCGATGCAGGTGGCCGAGTCCATGGCCATGTCGGCGATTTCTTTGGAGATGGGGAGGTTATTAGCATCCTGTGCACCTCCGCAATTGAAGGATACGTAACCTCCGGCCTGCTGTATCTGGTCAAAAGCATTACGATTAACCATCAGGTCACGAATAACGGGGAACGCAGCTGAACGCCAAGGTTCGATAGTGATTGTGTCCTCGTTTTTAAACTTGCGCATGTGCAACTGACAGGTTGTGATGCCTTGAACGGGTCCGTGGGGATGTCCGTTGATGTAGAGAGAACACATTCCACAGATACCTTCACGGCAGTCATTGTCGAAAACGACCGGTTCTTCACCCTTTTCGACAAGCTGCTGGTTCAACATGTCGAGCATCTCGAGGAAGCTGCTTCCCGTGGAGACGTTCTCGACGCGGTAATTGACGAACGCACCCTTATCTTTTGGGCTGCGCTGACGCCATATCTTAAGATTAACGTTGATTGTATGTTCCATAGAGATTGGCTTCAAAAGGGTTAGGACTTATAGTTACGGGTTTGAACCTGTATGGCCTCATATTTCAGTGGTTCCTTAAGAAGGATGGGCTTTTCGTTGTCACCGGTGTACTTCCAGCAGCTAACGTACATATAGTCTTTGTCGTTACGCTTAGCTTCTCCGTCTTCGGTTTGATATTCTTCACGGAAATGTGCTCCGCATGATTCATTACGATGTAGAGCGTCGATGGCCATCATCTTTGCAATTACGAGGAAGTCCTCGAGACGCAGAGCTTTTTCCAGTTCGGTATTGAGGTCGTCGGCCCTTCCAACGATTCTCAAGTCGCTATAGAATTCCTTACGAACCTTTTCAATTTCATCGATAGCCTTCACCAGTCCCTGGAGATTACGTCCCATTCCAACCAGATCCCACATAACGTGTCCAAGCCGCTTGTGAATTTGGTCGGGGCTCTTAGTGCCTTTGATGTTCATGAGACGTTCAATTCGTTCGCGAACATCTTTCTCGGCCTTATCGAATTCGGGAGTATCAGTGGTGAAATGAGGAACCTTAATCTGGTCGCTCAGATAGTTTTGCATAGTGTAGGGGAGGACGAAATATCCGTCGGCGAGACCTTGCATAAGAGCTGAAGCTCCGAGACGGTTAGCTCCGTGGTCGGAGAAGTTACATTCTCCGATAGCGAACAGTCCCTTAACTGAAGTCATCAGTTCATAATCAACCCAGATTCCACCCATAGTATAGTGAGAAGCGGGGAATATCATCATCGGAGTCTCGTAGGGGTTATCATCAGAGATCATCTGATACATGTCGAAGAGGTTCCCGTAGCGGTCGCGCACGACATCTTCTCCGAGGCGTTCGATAGCATATTTGAAGTCGAGGTAAACGGCATTTCCGGTACCTACGCCGTAGCCTGCATCGCAGCGTTCCTTAGCGGCGCGGCTTGCGATGTCGCGAGGACAAAGGTTACCGAAAGCCGGATAGCGACGTTCGAGATAGAAATCGCGATCTTCATCGGGAATATCGGTGGGACGTTTTTTCCCGGCACGAATAGCCTCGGCATCCTCTTTTTTCTTAGGAACCCAAATTCGTCCATCGTTTCGGAGAGATTCACTCATCAATGTGAGTTTACTCTGATCCTCACCGTGCACGGGGATACATGTGGGGTGGATTTGAGTAAATGCGAGATTGCTGAGGTAGGCTCCCTTCTTAAAAGCTTGTACTGCAGCGGAGCCATTGCATCCCATAGCGTTGGTAGAAAGGAAGAATGCGCGTCCGTAGCCACCTGTAGCGAGAACAACGGCGTGAGCAGCGTAACGTTCGATTTCTCCGGTTATGAGGTTTCTCATGATGACGCCACGAGCACGTCCGTCAATAATGACTATGTCGAGCATTTCACGGCGGTTGTAGCTCTTAACCGTACCTTTCTGAATCTGGCGGTTCAAAGATGAGTAGGCACCGAGAAGAAGTTGCTGACCAGTTTGTCCTTTAGCGTAGAATGTTCTGGAAACCTGTGCACCACCAAACGAACGGTTGGCGAGCAGTCCGCCGTATTCGCGAGCAAAGGGCACTCCTTGCTGAACGCATTGGTCGATAATGTTATTGGAAACTTCGGCCAAACGGTAGACATTAGCTTCACGAGCGCGGAAGTCGCCACCTTTAACAGTGTCATAGAACAGACGATAGACTGAGTCACCATCGTTCTGATAATTCTTGGCTGCGTTAATTCCACCCTGTGCAGCAATTGAATGGGCGCGACGCGGAGAATCCTGAATGCAGAAATTATAAACGTTGAATCCGAGTTCACCGAGAGTGGATGCGGCGGAAGCGCCGGCAAGACCAGTTCCGACGACGATAACGTCAAGCAGTCGTTTGTTGGCCGGGTTAACCAGCTTCTGATGGGCTTTATAGTTAGTCCATTTTTCGGCGACAGGTCCTTCGGGTATCTTGGAGTCGATTTGAAATTCGGGCAATTTAGCCGATTCAATGTCGGCATAGTCCTTCATGATGGGAGTCGAGTCGATCATCCCTTCGAGGTTTTTTATATCAGCCATTTCGATAATCTTCTAAAGGGTTAATCGTTATTTATCGAAAAGTCCTTGAGTAGCGGCAGCCGGAGCAGCAAAACCGGCGTCGTGACTTTCCATGTACATGTTCTTATACTGTTCCAGGAGTTCGGGACAGGTGAGATAGGTTTGTTTATGGGCCTGCACGGTGAAAACGATAGCCTGCGCAACAAAAAGAGCAATTACGACAGTAGTCCACCAGCATCCGATGCATTTGAGACGTTTAAGCCACACCTGGTTGTTCCAACCTGCTGTTTGGAACATCGACCAGAAGCCGTGGTTCATGTGGAACCAGAGAGCGATGAATCCGATAATGTAGACGATTGGAGTCCATACCTGGCTGAACGCAATCTGTATCATCCAAGTTCCTGCTGCGGGGGGTACAGGTAGTCCGGTGTAGTCATCAACATAGTAGTTTCCGATGATTTCGGCCCATTGCATTTTAGCCCAGAACTGAATGATGTGTACAACAAGGAATGCCAGAATGACGATACCGAGGATGTACATGTTTTTGCTTGACCATTCGACTTGTTTCGGGCGATGATCAACGGCATAGCGTTCGTGCCCGCGTGCGCGACGGTTCTGGATAGTCAGTGCCGAAGCATATAGGATGTGAAGAATGAACAGGACGGCTAGTCCGCAACTTGCGACCAAGGCATACCAATTAGCGCCAAGGAATTCGCAGATTACATTGTAGGCAACCGGCCAAAAGATACACACCGCATTCATCAGCACGTGAAACGTAACAAACAGGACGAGGCATGCACCGGTTATAGCCATGACATACTTACGTCCTATTGAAGAGTTAGTTAGCCACATAGAAGATTTAGGTTTGTTAATAATGATTGTTTGTGACAAAATTATATATTTTTTAGCATTTTTTGAGGTATTGGTTTAAACTTTTTATACCGAGTTGAGTCTATGAAAATGTGGATACTTAGAAATGCCACGTTTCCAATAGTTTTATTATGTCTAAAATATCAAGAAGTATATTGCGGAGCTGTGTGGTTCTATGCTTGTCATGCATAGGCTTTTCCGTTCAAGCGTATGTGATAAGGGGAAGTGTGTTAGACAGCTCGGATAATTCAGGCTTAGCCGAGGCTACAGTGAGATTGCTAAATTCAAAAGATTCGACCTTTGTGAAAGGCGTTGCGGCAAATCTCGACGGTAAATTTTCAATTGACGGAGTCAAGAACGGCCGTTATCTGGTGGAGACGACCTATATAGGTTATGAGACATCGTATCAGCAGGTGACAGTTAAAGATTCCGATCCGAAGCCTTTAACGATCATGCTGAAGGAAAGCTCGATCATGCTGAAGGAGACTACCGTAGTTGGTGTGAAGACACCAATAAAGGTCATGGAGGACACGATAGAATATAACGCCGACAGTTATACGACTCAGCCCAACGCTGTAGTAGAAGACCTTCTGAAGCGATTGCCCGGAGTGGAAGTAGGGACAGACGGTTCAATCACAGCCAACGGCAAAACGGTTTCCAAAATATTGATTGATGGCAAAGAGTTTTTCAGTGACGACCCGAAAGTTGCATCAAAGAATTTACCGGTGGACATGGTAGAAAAGCTTCAGGTAGTTGACAGAAAGAGCGATTTAGCTCGCCTGACAGGAGTGGATGACGGAGAGGATGAAACTGTTATCAATCTGACAGTCAAGAAAGACATGAAAAACGGTTGGTTCGGGACGGTCCTGGGCGGTTACGGAACCGATGACCGTTACACTGTAAATTTCAACGTGAATCGTTTTTGGAATGGGAATCAGATAACATTCCTGGGAAATGCGAATAATATAAATGAGCTCGGTTTTACCGACAGTAACGGCAACCGTTTCCGTCGTTTCGGCGGTGACCAGGGTATAAACAATTCACAGGCGTTCGGATTCAACTTCAACATCGGCAACAAGGAAATTTTCCGTTTTGGTGGAAATCTCATGTACAGTCACAGTAACCGTTATACATGGAAACAACAGAGCCGAGAATATCTTCTTGATGTGGATTCCTATTTTCAGAATTCGACCAGCGATGCGACCGATATAGGTCATAATTTTAGGGCCGATTTCAGAATGGAGTGGAAACCTGACTCCTTCAATACGCTTGATTTCCGTCCAAACTTCTCATATAATCGCAATGACTCGAGGATTGATGAGTTTTCGGTGACTCAGGGCAAGAACATGAGTCAGAATCTTTCGGGAGATATAGGAAAAAGCTACGAACTGGGTGCACGTTTAATTTATACTCACAATTTCAAGTATCATCGCGGGCGTTCATTCTCAATATTCGGAAACTATAACTTTTCCAATGTGAGAGAAGACAGTGAGACCTACAGTTATTACAGATTCCTTCAGGCTTTGGATAATGATGCGGAAGACACGTCGGACAGTGACTGGGAGGCTTACGAGCAATATACCGACTCCAAGACGTGGAGCAACTCGGTTTCGGGCAGATTCTCATGGACCGAACCTCTTGGAAACGCGTCGAGGGGCAATTTCCTGACTGTTGCCTATAGAGCTTCGATGAGATGGAACAATTCGGACAAATTTGTCTATCAGTTAGATGCCGAGAGCATGACCGAGAATGCGGTCTATCATTATACGTTGAGCGATGGAGAATATTCCGTGCCGGGTCCGATTTGGGGTGAGGATGTTCCGGAACTTATGGGCAATTTGTCGTCGCAGTACAGGTATAAATATTTCAATCAGGACATAAGAGTAGGTTATAAGAAAGTCAACAAGAAGTATAATCTTGATTTTGGTTTATCGCTGGTACCGCAAATGTCGAGCAGCAAAGAGCTGACCGGATCTAAAGAATCGATACCTGAGAGATGGGTTTGGAATTTCGCACCTTATTTACGAGGTCGTTTCAAATGGAGTAATCAGCGTTCGATGCATCTATTCTATAACGGCAGGAGTTCCCAGCCATCGATGCAACAGTTACAGCCGGTGGCCGACACCTCAGACCCGTTGAATATCATTCAAGGTAATCCAGATTTGAATCCATCGTTCAGTCATAATCTCAACATAAGGTTCCAGGATTTCAACATGGAGCAGCAGCGTTCGGTAATGTTGATGGCCGATTTTTCGATGACCCAGAATTCCATAGTCTCCAGAACCGATTATGATTTGACCACAGGCGGCCGTTTAACAACGTATCAGAATGTGAATGGAGTGTGGAACGGCAGATTGATGAACATGATATCGTTCCCTTTCAAGAACAAGGCGTGGACTTTCAGCAACAACATATTTGCCAATTTCAATCAGAATGTGGGATTCATATCAACCCAAGAAGGCACAGGTTCAGCTCAGAAGAACAAGTCTCAGTCGTTAATGTTTGCCGAGTCATTCAGGATTGCTTATCGTCCGACCAATATCGAAATATCGTTGCGACCGAATTACCGCATTCAAAAAACCTGGAACACAGTTACTACCAGCAACAGCAATACCTTGATCCAGAGTTATGGGGGCAACTTGGACGCAACATATAACGCCCCGTTTGGTTTGGTGTTGAGTTCGGATGTCGATTGGACAGCAACAACGGGTTATGCCGAGGGTTACAACCAAAACAACTGGCTATGGAATGCCCAGATTGCCTATGAATTCCTAAAAGGTCGTTCGGCAACCATAGCAGTTAAGGTCTATGACTTATTAAATCAAAAGAACAATGTGAATCGGAGTGTGACGGCCAATTACATCGATGACACGATGTATAATTCACTGACCCGTTACTTCATGGTCACCTTCACTTATCGTTTCAACACTTTCGGCAGGGGTAACGAGCCCGGCGGCGGTCCCAGGTTCGGTCCCGGTGGTCCCCCTCCCGGTGGCGGTCGAGGTCGCCGTTAATTCCTGTTTCTCGGCTTTTTTCTCCCTGTGGTGTATTAGAGAGACATAACCGTTTTCGAGGAAAGAAGTCAGTGCAAAAATTATTAGTCCAGTACCGGTCATAATGACACTGACCGGTATATTGTCACGGATGTTGGCTGAGCAAAGAATCACGACGCCACCTACCAATATGATCAATGGAAGGAAATAGAACCATCCAGGGAATTTAACAGGGCGGAAAGCGTAGCTCAGAGTAAAGAAATGCCAAAGTCCTGCAAATATCAAACCGATAGAGAAGACATAGACAAGTATACCGGTAAAGCTATGAGGTGTGAGAAGCATAGCCGCACCGAGTCCAATACCGCCAATGCCGGCAATCCATCCGATCACAGTTGTAAAAGTGCCTTTAGATCCTTTCGAGTGGGATTGTGAGGCGATAATAACATTTATACATCCTGTCATCGTGAACAATGCTCCAAGAATATAAACGACCGTCGTTAGAACATTATCTTTTTGAAAAAGAATGCAAAGGACAATTCCTCCTGCCATTAACAGGATGTTTGAAAGCCAATTGCCTTTAACGATGTTCATGAAGTGAATTATTTAAGGGTTAATATTTGATGACTTCAACACACATCGGATTCCACCAATAGGCAGACGTCCGGTCACCATGTAGGGAATGCGATGGTCATCTACTCCGATCCAGGCTTGAATTGGATCGGATGATTTTTTCTGATTATTATCAGCGTAGGTGAAAGTGAAGCTGATGTGATAAACATCCATGGGTTGATTGTCAAGAACTTCAGGAGTTATTTGAGTTTTCTCAATATAGGTTATCCTGAGAATTTCCTTCTTTTTACCGGAAAAGATGTTGAACAGGAGCGATTCGCCGGGTTTCATGGCATCGTAATCGATGAATCGCATATAATAGAAAGCGCTCAGCATGTCAAGAGTGATGCCGGTTGCAGTCATGAGTTTTTCTCCGTGGGAGACCTCACCTTTTTTGCTTATCTTGTCTATAGTGGCAGTAGCGGAGACAGTGCCGGGGACGTCACGGTAATATTTCAGAGAGTCTCTTCGGAACGCACCTCCTTCATGTGCTATTTTCTCATAATAAATTGGTTCGAGAGTCGTCATCATCATTCTTCCTGAGAGTGTGTCGCGAACAGTGTAGAATTTATCAAAGAATGGTGTGGACTTACCTACGAGCATAGACGTGAATTCCTGGGTGGGTTCGTCAATTTGAGTTATCAGATTAACTTCACCTGCTTTCTTGGAGATGATTCCCCATTTATAAAGCACGTCATAGTAAAGGTTTTCATTCAGGACGTTAGAGTTTACAACGCTCTCGGTCGTAATGTTTTGAGCGTTTAATGCAAAAGATGAGATAATGATACATCCCAAAAAAGAATACAAAAAATTTCTCATAGCAGATAGTTATTTATAATTATAGACAAACAAAGATGCAAAAAAGTTTAATAAGGTGTATCATCAGATAACAATAGTTATATTAAAAGAAATTTTCATGTGTAATTTATTTTTCGTTATATTTGGGGACAAATGAAAAGATGATGACCTACGACATAATATATAAAGACGAGACCGACCGTTGTTATGGTTTAACCGGAATGGCTGTCAGCATGGCAGTTTTTAATAGTGAAGATCAGATTTTGGAAATCAACATAGATAGCGCTCCCGACTCAATATTCTTTTCACCCGAGTTTTATTTTTCGGGTAACCCTCGATGTTCGGCTAAGGTTGTTTGGGGAGAGCTTGCGAACCACTATCGTTTAGCTTTAGCGATGGCAATGGGGAACCTTCTAAGTCGCAGGGTCGTTCTTCAGTCGGGAGGATTGAGTGAGGCCGAAGAGGGCGGTCTCAGGGATCTGGCAATAGAAGAGGGTTCGAACGTTGTTGGATTGGAGAGTGATGAGGTCGAACGTTTATGGACAAAAGATTATGAATATCTGAAGAAAGTATTTCGTCATCCGGGTGTACAACGGGCGACTAAAGAAATTGCGTTAGAGATTCAGAAAAGACGTATAATATCGCGTCAAGAACTGTTGGAACTTTTGTCGGTTCTGAATCGTTTGTAGGGTGATTTTTCTTAAAAATTGTTTTTGATTCTTAATTTTTTTAAAATTTAAGAATCAAATTGGTTGTATATATCTTTATATTTTTATCTTTGTGAGAAATACAACCTTAAATCAAATGATAGTAAGAAAGAGAATTTTAGCCAGTATTGCGTCGATAGTAACGACCGTGATATTCATGGGTTTCAGTGTGAAAGCGGAGACCCTTGAGGAGAGATTGGCTGAAGCATATCAGTCATGGATTCCTGCTCATACAGAAGTGGGTAAGATAAAAGTCAAGTCGGTAAAAGTAAACGACAAGAAGAAGACGGTAACGATTACTGTAAATGAGGCAGGTTATGATCTGAGTTATAGCGCTGAGAGTTACGAAGGTTTGAAAAAGGCCTTAGCTGAAGTTCTCCCCCAGTCACAGAAGAACTATGATATAAAAATAATAGCGGAGAAGACTCCAGTCGAAGATTTGATTTTGGGTCAGAAACGCATGAATAAAGCTCCTACAGAGAAGAAGCCCTTTGTAGTCAGGACATGGATGGAAGAGGCTCCTAAGGGTTTAGACGGAACGAACATAGCAGTATGGCAGAGTCACGGATGGTATTTTGAGCCAAAGTTAAACCGTTGGGAGTGGCAACGTGCAAGAATCTTCCAGACGGTCGAAGATTTGTATACACAGGGCTATGTGATGCCATTTCTGATGCCGATGCTTGAGAATGCCGGAGCATACGTGATGAGCCCACGCGAGCGTGACATTCAACCGGTAGAGATAATCGTTGATGAAGACGGTGGTTATGCCTACAAGGAAGGATATAAGGAGCAGAACGGTCATAACAAATGGAAAAAAGGCGGTACGGGCTTCGGTTATAAGAAAGATGTGCTGCATAACGGGGACAATCCTTTCAAAGATGGAAGTTTCCGTCAGGTTCAGAGTGTGGACCGTGAATCGCAGCAGTCGACAGTAACTTATAGTGCGGATATACCGGAGCAAGGGGATTATGCAGTGTATGTGTCCTATGCCACAGTACCTAAGAGCGCAACTAAGGTACCTTATACGGTTCATTCTTTAAGAGGAGACCAAACTGCGACGGTCAACCAGTCGATGGGCGGAGGCACCTGGGTTTATCTGGGTCATTTTCCATTTGCGAAGGGAGTCCAGGAAATAGTTACCCTTTCTAATGTTGTACCGGGCGAGAATGGCATAGTTACGGCTGATGCCATAAAGATTGGCGGTGGAATGGGAAATGTGGCACGCACTCCGGCTGAACCGCTAGACAGCATAGATTATGTTCCGACTTTGAGCAATTATCCACGTTTTACCGAAGGTGCAAAATATTGGCTTCAATGGGCAGGGATGCCGGATAGTATTTATTCTCCGAGTGAGTTTGTTAACGACTATGTTGATGACTATCGCAGTCGCGGTTTATGGGTGAACTATATGAGCGGAGGTTCGTCGATGAATCCGAAAGAAGAGGGATTGAAAGTCCCGATAGATTTGTCAATGGCATGGCACACAGATGCAGGTACCACGTTGGATGATTCGATCATCGGAACTTTGAGCATATACAGTATAGACAAGGGGAATCCCTTAGGTAACGGAGGTTCACGTCTTGCTTCGAGAGATTTAGCCGACCTGGTTCAGACTCAGATTGTAGAGGACGTCAGAGCTCAGTATGAGCCCGATTGGTCACGAAGGAAGTTGTGGGACAGAGAATATGCCGAGTGTCGTTCTCCTATGGTTCCGTCGTTGTTATTGGAATTATTGAGTCACCAGAACTTTGCCGATATGAAGTATGGTCTAGACCCGGCCTTCCGTTTCTCAGTGTCTCGTGCGGTTTATAAGGGAATGCTGAAATATATTGCTAATCGTGACGGTGTGGACTATGTAGTTCAACCTTTACCGGTCAGGGCGTTTGACATATCCCATGACGAGTCTTCGGAAAGTGATCGTGATTTCATCCTAAGTTGGAGAGAGACGGTAGATTCTTTGGAGCCGACAGCAATTCCTACATATTATCTTGTGGAAATGAGGGTAAATGATGGAGGCTTCAAGCAGGTTGCAAAGACACAGGAGCCGCGCTGGGAATTCAAGCGTGCCCAGTCGGACACAATCTATTCTTTCCGCGTAATCGCAGGAAACGATGGTGGCATCAGCTTCCCATCGGAGATTCTTAGTTTAGGTTTAAGCAGTAAACGCGGTGAGGAGGTCACTGTAGTCAACAGCTTCACTCGAGTCTCGGCTCCTGACTGGTTTGAGGCTGGTGAGATTGCCGGTTTCCATGACGAGAGAGACCATGGTGTTCCTTATATACAAGATATAAGTTTCATTGGCAGTCAATTTGAGTTCCGCAGAGAGATTCCGTGGATGGATGATGATGCAGCCGGTTTCGGTGCGAGCCGTGCAAATTATGAGAAAGATGTAATAGCAGGCAACACATTTGATTATCCCTATATCCACGGTCAGTCGATTTTAGCCGCCGGACATTCTTTTATATCAAAGAGTGTAGAAGCATTTGTAGACCCGATTGTTGGTGGAACTACCAACAAAATAGTGGATCTTATCCTTGGGAAACAGAAAGAGATACCGATAGGGCGCGGGATACTCGGAACAAAGTATAAAGGGTTCACACCTGAGCTTCAATCGGCGATAGAAAGACACACATTGGAGGGCGGAAGTATTCTGGTGACGGGTTCCTACGTGGCGAGTGATCTTTGGGACAACCGTTATTCGACACCTGAAGTGATGGAAAAAGACAAGCTTTTCGCTCAGGAAGTTCTTGGATTCACATGGCGAGTTGGCCAGGCTTCGGTAACCGGTGAAGCTTATCAAGTTCCAATCAGATTCAAATCGTTTACCGGAGGTGAATACACTTTTTCTCCGGAACTGAATGCCGACAGTTATGCTGTTGAATCGCCTGATTCGTTCTATGCTACGGATTCTCAGAAGGGAGCGACCTTGATGAGATATACGGAAAACAATCTAGTAGCAGCAACGGCGATGGATGCAGGGACCTACAAGACGGTGATAATTGGTTTCCCGTTTGAAGTTATAAAAGACGAGGGTTCGAGAAACAGCTTGATGGAGCAGGTTCTCAACTTCTTCGGTAAATAAGGAAAAGTTTAACACTAAGCATACAATCAATCACAAACAATATGGAATGTATTTTTTTACCTTACGCTAATCCCAATCAGATCAAGGGGACATTAGAGAATCTGAAGAAGTCAGGTTTGGAACTTAAAGTATTTCTTCTAGCTACAGGAGAAGATGCCACCCCGTTGGACGGCTGTGAATTCATAAAATGCGAGAGCGGATTGAATTCCACGGCAACATTGAAACTAATAGCAGAAGCTTCGGTAAAGGAAAATTGCGACGTGATTTTCTACTATCAGAAGTATGACACATTGTTGCCCGGTTACAATGGTTTACAACGTTTTGTTCAGGTAATAGATGATGCATCGGTAGCGATGGCCTACTCGGATTATTACTCCATCAAGTCGGACGGAACAAAAGAGAATCATCCGGTAATTGACCTTCAGCCCGGAGCATTGAGAGACGATTTTAACTTCGGTTCATTATTGGCATTCTCAGCTGTAGATTTCATTAGTGAAGTCGAGGTATTGGAAGATTACAAGGCAGCGGGTCTGTATGCTTTAAGACTGGAGTTAATGTATGGTTCAGGTGTGTTCCATATTGGAGAATACCTCTATACTGACATAGAGACAGACCATCGATTGTCGGGTGAAAAGATGTTTGACTATGTAGATCCACGTAACCGAGCATCGCAGATAGAGATGGAAAAGGCATGCACGGAGTATCTGAAGGAGATTGGTGCATGGCTAGGTCCGGAAAAGAGTTTGATAGATTTTGAGGAAGGTGACTTCCCGGTAGAAGCGAGCGTTATCATTCCGGTTAGAAACCGAGTTAGAACGATAAAAGACGCTGTAGACAGTGTTTTGTCACAAAAGGCCGACTTCAAGTATAATGTGATAGTAGTGGACAATCACAGTACGGACGGTACGACGGAAGTACTTAAAGGATATGCCGGTGACGAACGGGTTGTACACGTGATTCCCGACAGGGATGATTTGGGAATCGGCGGTTGCTGGAACTATGGAGCGGCTTTGAAACAGTGTGGTCGTTTCACATTGCAACTTGACAGCGATGACCTTTACAGTGATGACAACGTAATACAAAGGATAGTTGACGAGTTCAAGAAACAGAGATGTGCAATGGTAATCGGAAGCTACATGCTGACAGACATCAACAAGAACCCGTTACCCCCCGGAATAATAGACCATCGTGAATGGACCGATGATAACGGAGCGAACAATGCACTACGTATCAATGGACTGGGAGCTCCGCGTTGCTTCTACACCCCGGTATTAAGAGAATACAAGCTTCCCAACACGAGCTACGGTGAGGATTACGCATTGGGTTTGAGAATATCCAGGACTTTCAAGATTGGCAGAATATATGATGTTTTGTATTTGTGCCGTCGATGGGAAGACAATTCCGATGCAGCGTTGGACGTTAACAAGATGAATGCCCACAACCGTTACAAGGACAGCATCAGGACCGAGGAGCTGAGGGCTCGCATAGCGTTGAATGACGAGGCAGATTTTGATTTTCCCGAGGACTGGGATGAAGTTGACTAATATGAAAATAGATATCGACGGTTTTCTGGCCTCACAGAAGCGAGACTATCCAGCGGCCGCGACTGGTTATGAAGCCTTGAAAGGTGTTAAGGTCAAGGAATTTGATCTTGACGGATGTAGAGTAAAGGTTCAGTTCAATCCAGCGCGAGCGGTGTCATCGGGAGCCAAAGTCGACAAAAAGAGTATAGCGGCGCGTCCCTGTTTTCTCTGCGAGAAGAACAGGGATCCGCGTCAGACTAACATACCGTGGAAAAATGGCAAATATGAGATTCTGATAAATCCGTTTCCCATATTTCCTCGTCATCTAACAATACCGGCGACAGGTCATCATTTGCAGACGATTGGAGGCAGGATAGGCGACATGTTTGATCTTGCGAGGGAGCTTGATGGCTTCACGGTATTTTATAATGGACCACGATGTGGAGCCTCAGCACCCGACCACATGCATTTCCAGGCTGGTGACAGCAGTTTTCTGCCCATATGGGAATGGATTGAAAGCGGCAAGAAAACTCCGATGGACATCAGGATAATAGATGCAACGAGTTCAGAAGAGGCTTCAGTCAAGTTCGAAGAGTTGATAAAGGATCTTGTAGTACCCGAGGGGGATCAAGAACCGATGATGAATGTTCTGGCTAAATCTAACGGTGAGGGTGTCAGAATTCTGGTGATCCCTCGCAAACGTCATCGTCCGTCGTTTTACGACAATGAGGGTGAAGAAGGAATGATGATAAGTCCGGCTTCGGTGGATTTAGGCGGGGTTTTCATTTTACCTAGGGAGATTGATTTTAATAGAATAGACAGTCAAACTTTGAAAAAGGTTTACGAGGAAGTTACTTTATGAAGGGAAAAGAACCAGTAGTCAGGGTTGGCATTATGTCGGCTTCGGAGATAGAAGTCAAGTTTCTTGGTGACAAGAATGAATTTGAACTAAAGGATGTCACCATAGGGATAAATTTCCATTGGGAGCGTAAAGAGAACCAGCGTTTCAGAGGGGAATTAGAAATTCTTCGGAATGAAGACGGGACGGCAACAGCGGTCAATGCGATTCCGATGGAAGAATATCTTAAGAGTGTTATTTCATCGGAGATGAGTGCGACTTCCAGCATGGAGCTTCTCAAGGCACATTCGGTTATTTCAAGAAGCTGGCTTCTAGCTCAGATAGACCGTAAAAGAAGATACAACGGTAAAGATGACCCGAAAGCAGAGGATCGTAGTGAAACTGAAGAAAAAATAGTCAGATGGTACGACCGCGACGATCACGACAAGTTTGATGTTTGTGCCGACGATCATTGCCAGAGATATCAGGGTGTCACTCGTATGACATCCAAAACGGTGGAAGAAGCTGTTGAAGCAACCCGTGGAGAAGTTCTAATGATGGACAATGAAATTTGTGATGCTCGATTCTCGAAATGTTGCGGAGGAGTGATGGAAGTTTTCCAGAACTGCTGGGAACCAAAAGATCACGGTTATCTTCGTCCTTTGCGGGATGATGAACATCCAAAGGAGAATGTTCCCGATTTAACGGTTGAAAGTTCGGCAAAAGATTGGATTGAGAGTGAGGAAGCCTCATTCTGTAACACGAAAGATCGTGCGTTGCTTGAGCAGGTTCTCAACCATTATGACCGCGAAGATATCAGTTTCTATCGTTGGGAAGAGACCTTCTTGCCCGGAGAACTTGACAATTTGGTTAAAGAGCGTTCGGGGATTGATTTTGGAGAGATTCTCGAGATAACTCCTGTTAGAAGGGGTCCTTCGGGAAGAATATATCTTCTGAAGATATCGGGGACAAAAAAGACAGTATTGGTTGGCAAGGAATTGGAAATCAGGAAATGGTTTTCAAAGAGCCATTTGAAGAGTTCGGCCTTCATTGTTGAAAAGACTCCGGAAGGAGGCTGGATAATGAAAGGTGCAGGCTGGGGCCATGGTGTAGGGTTGTGTCAGATAGGTGCAGCTGTGATGGCATCAAAGGGATACGGATACAAAGAGATATTGAGTCATTATTTCCCCGGTTCAACTCTTGAAAAGATTTATTAGACCAGCGGATTAGAATATTATCACAAAAGAACAGAATTGCAATGGATCAGATCAGGACGAGAAATCCATGGTGTTGGATTCCGACATTATATTTTGCACAAGGAATACCTTTCATCTTCATCAACATGGTGTCGATGGTGTTGTTCACTCGTTTGGGTATGTCGGAGACCGATGCTGCGTTATATACTGGATGGCTATATTTGCCATGGGTTATAAAACCTTTCTGGGGCCCAATAGTAGATATATTTCGCACAAAGAGATGGTGGACGGTAGTGATGCAGATATGCATTGCAGCCGGTTTGGCGGGTATAGCGTTTACACTGCCTCTTCCGTCATCGGAGGATATAGTGAAAGGAGTGCCAATGAGTGCGTTCACTATAGCATTATGTTTCTATGTATTCACGGCGTTCTGTTCGGCCACTCATGACATAGCGTCGGACGGTTTCTACATGATAGCGTTGGACACGAATCAACAGAGTGTATTTGTTGGTATCAGGTCTACGTTCTATCGTTGTGCGAATGTTTTTGGTCAGGGAGGACTTGTGATAATTGCCGGTGCGATGGAAGCGTTCGGCGGTGTAGCGATGGGCTGGAAGTATACAGTGGCTATATGTGCTATATTCTTTGGTTTGGTTTCGATTTATCACCTTTTCATCCTTCCTTATCCGAGTAGTGACCGTGCTGTGGGTAACACTTCGGAGAAGAAGTCGATTGTCGACATTCTGAAGGAGTTCGGTGGTTCGTTCGCCACGTTCTTCATGAAGAAGCATGTTTTCCTTGCCATATTGTTCATGTTGCTATACAGATTGCCGGAGGCACAAGTTGTCAAATTGTGTCAGCCATTCCTTTTGGCTCCAAGAGACATGGGCGGTTTGGGGATGACCCAAACCGAGGTTGGTTTCGCCTATGGTACCTTGGCTATCATTGGTTTGACCGTTGGCGGTATAATTGGTGGTATATGTGCGGCTCAAGGTGGTTTGAGAAAATGGATATGGCCGATGGCTTTGGCAACCTCGCTTAACTGTGTTGCTTATATCTTCCTATCCAATGTGCAACCCGACTACGGTTTGGTCAGTGGAAAAGTCCAGATTTACTGCGCAATAATTTTGGAGCAGTTTGCCTATGGTTTTGGGTTTACGGCATTCATGTTGTTCATGATGTATTTCGCCGAGGGTCCTTATAAGACCTCTCATTATGCAATATGCACAGCGTTTATGGCGTTAGGAATGATGTTGCCAGGCATGGCAGCAGGTTGGATCAAGGAGGTTCTTATGGGGAACTCCTATGCAAGTTTCTTCTTCTGGGTTTTGGGTTGTAATGTTGCGACGTGGATAGTTACGGGTTTAGTTCGTCGCCATATAGATCCGGCGTATGGTGCCAAGAAGAAAGAGTGAATATAGAAAGAAAAAAATAGGCTTAGATAGTCATTAATGATACAAGCATGAAAAAAGAATTACTAACATTCGGTGTTTTTTTGATATTCGCCATCAGTTTGGGCGCACAGGTAAAACCGGGAATAGAGGTTCTACGAGATCGTAATTTCGATGTTCTAAAGGGTAAAAGGGTTGGCCTAATAACGAACCCGACAGGCGTTGACAACGATTTGAAATCGACGGTTGACATTTTCTTTGAAGCCGAGGATGTTGATTTGACGGCATTATATGGGCCTGAGCACGGAGTCAGGGGAGACGCTCATGCAGGAGTAGAAGTGACAAACGATGTTGACCCTAAAACCGGAGTCCAGGTTTATTCGATTTTTGGCAAGACGAGAAAACCCACTGACGAGATGCTGGAAAACATAGACGTGATGGTCTATGATATACAAGACAACGGTTGTCGTTCGTTCACATTCATATCGTCGATGGCCAACGCGATGGATGCATGCGCAAAACTTGGGAAGGAATTTGTTGTTCTGGATCGTCCCAATCCAATAGGAGGCGAGAAGGTTGAAGGTAACATAACGGAACCCGATTGTATTTCTTTCGTCAGTCAGTTGCCAATACCTTATCTATATGGTTTGACGCCGGGAGAACTTGCAAATTATATAAATGAGGAAGGTTTGTTGGAATCAGGAAAGAAAGTCAATTTGACAGTGGTTCCGATGGAAGGTTGGGAGCGTGACATGAGTTTTTCGGAAACAGGGATGCCTTGGGTCCTTCCATCGCCTCACATACCCACGCCTGAGACGGCATTATATTATCCGGCCAGTGGGATTCTTGGCGAACTATATTTCATAAATATCGGTATTGGTTACACGTTGCCGTTCAAGTTGTTTGCGGCTCCGTGGATAGATAAGCCCGATGAATTGGCCCAAAGGATGAATGATTTGGGAATTCCCGGCATCAAGTTTCGTCCGATATATTTCAAGCCATTTTACAGCACGTCGAGTGGAGAAGATATTGCTGGCGTTGAGTTCTATGTAACTGACGCTAACGTTGCTCCTTTGACATTGGTGCAATTTTATATAATGCAGGAATTGGCAGAGATGTATCCTGAACATAAGGCTATGTCAATCGACGGTTCGACACGATATAACATGTTTGATAAGGTCGCCGGCAGCAAGAAAATACGCGAGGAATTTTCGCGACGGAACCGTGTGGAGGACATACTTCCGATTTGGAACAAGGATGCCGATAATTTTAAGGAATCGACCAAAGCCTATAGATTATATTGATTGGAATCGGCGTTGTTTTAAAACCAAAGGAAATTTTAAGGATTGAGTAAAATAAAGGAATATATAAACAAAGCTCGTGGTATCGTTGGTAGGGAACGCGTAATGACCGACGAAATGATGAGATTGGCATGGGGCACCGATGCGGGATTCTACAGGCTGATTCCCAAGGTTGTGGTTCATGCAGCGAATGAGCAGGAAGTATCAAAGTTATTGCGGCTTGCCTCGGATATAGGGGTAGGAGTAACCTTTCGTGCGGCCGGGACCAGTTTGTCGGGTCAGGCCATCGGAGACGAGATTCTGATAGTGGCTGGAAAGGGTTGGGAAGACTGGAAACTTGGTGACAAGGATGCCTTGACAATAACGCTCCAGCCAGGTTTGACCGGAAAGAAGGTTAATGACATTCTGAAATCATTCGGCAGAAAATTTTCTCCGGACCCTGCATCGGTCAATTCGGCCATGGTGGGCGGTATTGTGGCAAATAACGCTTCGGGGATGAACTGTGGCACTCATGCAAACAGCCATCGAGTACTTCAGTCGGTCAGGATGATTTTGGCCGACGGGACTATTTTAGACACCGGGGATATACTCTCAAGGGAGTCTTTTCAAAAGACACACAAGGAGACATTGGCTAAAATCAAGGATTTGAGAGATTATATCAGGGGCAATAAGGAACTTTCGGATAGAATAAAGAAGAAATATTCGATAAAGAATGTAGTCGGGCTTAATCTTTTGCCCTTTATAGAGTTTGATGATCCTTTGGATATCATGGCCCATTTGTTGGTTGGATCGGAAGGAACGTTAGCCTTTATAAGTGAGGTTACTGTCAGCACCGAGAAGATTGTGCCTTTGTCGGCATCGGCTATGATTTACTTCAAAGATGTGGTTGAAGCATGTCGTGCGGTTCAGAGAATGAAATCGTTGCCGGTTGTCAGTGCGGAGCTTCTGGACACAAAGAGTTTGCTAGCGGTGAATGATGAGGCCGGTGAAAGGGGTCTTACAGCGGTTTTAACGGAAACACGAGCCAATACCGATGATGAATTACAGTCGAATATAGCAAAGATAAAGAATGCCTTAGCCGAATTTTCTCTGGATCGTCCCATAGAGTTTTCGACCGACGAGGGAGACTGTGGCCGAATGTGGCAAATAAGGAGCGGAGTGTTTCCTGCGGTTGGAGCCACGCGTCCGATAGGGAAGACGGTGTTGATAGAAGACATAGCTTTTCATATAGAGGACTTGCCTCAAGCGACGGTTGATTTGCTTGAAGTTTTGAAAAAACATGGTTATGACGATGCGTGTATATATGGCCATGTTTTGGAGGGCAATTATCATTTTATCATATCGCAATCGTTTGACTCTCAAGAGGAGATTAACCGTTATCGTGGATTAATGGAGGAGGTTGAGCGTCTTGTCGTTGACAAATATGACGGTTCACTGAAGGCCGAGCATGGTACGGGTAGGAATATGGCGCCTTTTGTTGCGAAAGAATGGGGCGAGGATGCATGGAATGTCATGAAAAGTATAAAAGACATTTTTGATCCCGGTCATATTTTGAACAAAGGGGTAATTTTCAATGATGATCCTTTATGCTATATCAGCAATTTGAAGCCTTTGCCTGAGAGTCATTCGATAATAGACCGATGCATAGAATGTGGATTCTGTGAGATAAATTGTGTGTCATGTGGTTACGGATTGTCATCAAGGCAGAGAATTGTTATTTCAAGAGAGATTTCCCGTTTAGAGAAAGATGGCAGCGATCCCGAGAGATTAAAGGCATTAAAAGAAGGATTTGCAAAATTCGGAGATCGTTTATGTGCCGGTGACGGACTTTGTGCGACATCCTGTCCGGTTAAGATAAATACCGGTGAGTTCATTCATTTTATACGTGAACAAAACAATAAAGCTGGTAGTGTTGGCTATGCAGTTGGGAGGTCGGCTGCTAAGAATTTGAAGACAATATCTCATGCACTTCGTCCGGTTTTAAAAGGCGCATCGCTTGGTAGAAGGATTTTGGGTGAGAAGCTGACGAACCGCACCGGTGAATTGCTTAACAAAGTCGGTGTTCCACTTTGGACCGGATCATTGCCCGACGGTAATTTCCATCGGTTACAAAGGGTGCCGAAATCATCTGGGATTTCATTAAAGAAGGTTGTTTATTTCCCAAGTTGTATAAATCGCACCATGGGTGCATCGGTAGAGCCTTCGGGAAGGCAGGAACTTCCGCTGACGACAGTCATGCAGGATTTGATGAGAAAAGCCGGTTATGAGCCGATTATTCCGAAGGGTATAGATAATCTATGTTGCGGGATGATATGGGAAAGTAAGGGAATGCCCGATATTGCGGATCAGAAACTAAAGGAAACTCACGAGGCGTTGCTTGCAGCATCGAACAATGGAGAGTATCCAATAGTTTGTGACCAGAGCCCATGTCTTCACCGCTTACGTGAACACATCAGTGACCTCAAGCTCTACGAACCGGCGGAGTTTATTCATGATTATCTTGTCAAAGAACTGGACTTTTCTCCCGAAGACAAAACAATAGCATTGCATCTTACGTGCTCCACTCGCCAGATGGCAGGAGTAGCCCAAAAGATTGAGAATCTTGCCAAAATGTGTGTTACGAATGTGGTATTGCCGGAGGGGGTAGGATGCTGTGGTTTTGCAGGAGACAAAGGATTTACGCATCCGGGGTTGAACAAGCATGCTTTAAGGAATTTGCGTCCGGTTATAGAACGTCATGGTATAAAAGAAGGTTATTCTAATTCGAGAACATGTGAAATTGGCTTGTCGACGAATAGTGGAGTGCCTTATAAGTCTATTGTATATCTAGTGGATCGTGTAACAAAACCGAAGGTGAAATGAAAGAACGACTGATTTCGGTTGATGTGATGCGCGGGATAACCATTGCAGGAATGTTGATGGTAAATAATCCCGGTTCGTGGTCCTATATATATTCTCCTCTGAGACATGCTTCATGGAACGGTTTGACTCCGACTGATCTTGTTTTTCCATTCTTTATGTTTATAATGGGGATGTCGGCCTATTTTTCCTTGAAGAAATATGATTTTGCCATATCTTGGCCAACATTCTGGAAGATAATAAGAAGAACAGTAATTCTTTTTGCGATAGGAATTGGGATAGCCTGGTTTGGTCGAAGTCTGCGCGGTTTAGCCGGTGGAAAAGCATTTTGGGATGCAATTTTGAATTTCGATACCATTAGGATTTTGGGTGTTATTCCACGTTTGGCTATTTGTTACGGAGTTGGAACGTTGATTGCCATTCTTTCAGGAAGAAGAGTTGTTTGGGTAACTGCTATTATTCTGGTAGTATACGCTATAATTCTGATAACTGGAAGCGGTTTTGAATTTTCAGAAAACAATGTCATAGCGATTGTTGACCGCGCGGTGTTGGGTGTAAATCACATGTACTCCGACACAATAAACGGTGAGACCCTTAAATTTGATCCCGAGGGGCTTTTGTCGACAATACCTTCGATTGCCCACGTGTTGATTGGTTTCATGGCAGGAAAGATGGTCTTAACTTCAAAAGATAACGATTCAAGGGTTATAAAGTTGATGGTGATGGGAACATGCCTGACATTTGCAGGTTTTCTCCTATCTTATGGCATCCCAATAAATAAAAAGATTTGGTCGCCAACATTTGTTCTGACTACATGTGGTCTCGCATCGTTGCTTTTGGGATTATTAATTTGGATTATCGATATTCATGGTTGGAAGAAATGGACTCCTTTCTTCCGGGATTTTGGTGTCAATCCGCTATTCCTCTATGTTTTAGGCACGATTTTCAGCATTTTGTTAGGGGTGATCAAAGTAGGGGAACGTTCTTTGCATGGTTATATATACAAGGATTGTCTGGTTCCATTGTGTGATGACAATGTAACGTTGGCATCGTTGTTGTTTGCCCTGTTATTTGTTGGTTTCAACTGGATTTTCGCATATATATTATACAGAAACAAAATTTATATAAAGATATGATTCTTATAGCCGATAGCGGTGGCACCAAGGTTGACTGGTGCCTAGTGGAGGGACTAGACGTCATTAGCCGCATTAAGACTCCAGGAATGAACGCGATGATGCTGAGTGAGGAAGAACTGGCACAACGCGTGAATGACGAAGTTGTAGCCGAATTGCCGGCAGATGCCGATATCGACAGGGTTTATTTTTATGGTGCGGGTTGTATAGGCCCAACAATAGACAAAGTCACAGAGGCACTATCAAAAAATTTCAAAAAAGCGAAGGTAGAGGTTGCGAGCGATCTTCTGGCCGCAGCGCGTTCTCTATGTGGGAATCACCCGGGGATAGCGTGTATACTTGGAACGGGTTCTAATACTTGTTATTATGATGGGGAGAAGATTTTGAAGAATGTTCCGGCCCTTGGTTACATTCTTGGTGATGAAGGAAGTGGTGCGGTATTGGGTCGTCTTCTGATATCAGACGTGTTCAAAAATCAACTTCCCGAGTCATTATGCAAGAAGTTCAAAGAACGCTACGAGCTGGACATTCCGACGGTGGTTCAGCGTGTTTACCGTGAGCCGTTTGCGAACCGTTTCCTAGCTTCAGTTACTCCTTTCCTTCTAGAGAACATAGAGGAGCCTGCAATTCATCGTCTTGTTTTGAACAACTTCAAATCTTTTTTCATCAGGAATATATCACAATATGCCGACTTCAGGAATCATAAGATAAATGTCACGGGTTCTGTCGGCTGGTATTTTAAAGATGTTCTTAGAGAGGCAGCCGATGCTATGGATTGCACGTTGGGAACTGTAACTCCTTCTCCGATGGAAGGACTTTTAGAATATCATTGTAAGAAAGGATGACTATGTTTACAAAAATAACTGAACAGCCGTCGCTCTATGACAATTTGGAAAATCAGAGCGTTCACACATTGCTGGAAGATATAAATCGTGAGGATCACAAGATAGCCGATGCCGTTCAAGCTGCTCTACCGGAAATAGAGAAATTAGTAGAGGGGATAGTACCTCGTATGAAGAAAGGCGGAAGGATTATATATGTTGGCGCCGGGACATCGGGTAGACTAGGTGTTTTGGATGCCTCGGAGATTCCTCCCACGTATGGTATGGAACCAGGTTGGGTCATAGGTATAATCGCAGGTGGAGACCATGCTCTAAGGAATCCGGTTGAGAAAGCCGAAGACAGCAAGGAGCAGGCGATAGAAGACGTGAAGGCCCTTGGTTTAAAGGCGGATGACACTTTAATTGGAATTGCCGCATCGGGCACTACTCCTTATGTTGTGTCAGCAATAGAATATGCCAGGTCTATAGGTTGTTTAACTGGTTGTATAACAAGTAATCCTGGTGCACCTGTCACTGAAGTTGCCGAGGTTCCCATTGTAACGGTAGTAGGACCTGAGTTTGTTACCGGGAGTTCACGAATGAAATCAGGTACGGCTCAAAAACTTGTTCTCAACATGATCTCATCGGTTGCCATGATAAAACTTGGCAGGGTTAAAGGAAACCGCATGGTTAACATGCAATTATCAAATGCTAAGCTTGTAGACCGCGGCACACGCATGGTTGTAGATGAGTTGGGCCTTGATTATGAAGAAGCCAAGAAATTGTTGCTTCTTCATGGTTCGGTCAACAATGTTTTGAAGGCGATGAAGAATTGACGTTCTTGGTTGCCACAGACACTAGAAAAACTCCGATAAAAATAAGGACTGTAGCAGAAATTCTAGTCCATCCAAATGCCGCCAGCCCCATAATCGTTGCTAAAATGGCAGCGACAACGGGCTGGAAATAGGCATACATTGAAATGACTGTTGGTTTTAGCAATTTTTGGCTGAAGGGAATTATCAGATAGGCAATAAATGTTGGGAATATGATAATATAGGCCAGTGACCACCATGTCAGTCCTTGTAGCACATTCCAATTGACATCGTTCAACCAGGGGAGGGTGCAGGGGACATAGGTAAAGGCCGAAAAGAGAAACATCCACTTCATAATGGTGAATGGCGGATATTTATTTATTATTCCTAGGAAAAAAACATAGTAAAGGGCCGCGCATATTTGTGCCAACATGCAGAGTAAATCGCCGAGTAGTGGATTAATTGCAATCGACGATGAAGATTCAGTAAAGGCCATAATGAGTGCACCGGCAAGTCCCAGAACTACTCCTAAGGTTTTTAGCGGAGTCATTGGCATGCCAATGAACATGGCCGCAAAAATGAGTGTAAAGACAGGAGTTAATGTGCACATCACGGTTGTATCAATTGGAGTCGTGAATTCAATTCCAATAATGAAAAGACCCTGATTTAGTGAAATCATCAGAACTGATGCAATAAAAAGTGGCTTCAAGTCTTTAAACTCCACTCTCTGATCTCCTGTCAAACGTTTAGGTAGAAATGCAGCAAGAGCAAAAAGGAGTGCACCCCCTGTTATTCTGATAGCAGAGAGTGCGATTCCTCCAATTTCCCCTTCTTCAAGAACGCCTTTAGCTATGGGTGACATAGCACCCCAAAGAGTAGTGGCCAAAAGCATGGCCAGGTGTGCAGGAAGTGTTTTATTGTGATTCAAGGATTTAGCGACCATTCCACCCCGTCTTTGGTGTCCTTTATGTTAAAGCCGATTTCGGCAAGTCGGTCGCGAATCAAATCGCTTGTTGCCCAGTCTTTTCTAGCTTTAGCTTCAGAACGGATACTGAGTAGAAGTTCCATCGCGTCCTCGAATGGTTTCTTTCCGCTTTGTTCAGTTTCTCCATCCTCGGCAACTCCGAGAATTTCGAACAAGAAAACAGAGAAAAGATTCTTCAGTGCATCAATATCTTCCTGAGAAATAGTAGCTCCGGCATCCTTTACGGAGTTGATGATTCGGCTTGCATCGAATAGATGGGAGATGAGAACAGGAGTGTTCAGGTCATCGTCCATAGCTTCATAGCATTTAGCCATAAGTCCCTTAACTTCTTCATGTACTGAGGAGTTTGAGGATGCTTTCAATAGATTAAGTCGTTTCCAACTCTCAAGTAGCCTTTGAAGTGCTTTCTCTGCACTTTGCAGTGCTTCATTGCTAAAGTCAACAGTGCTTCGATAGTGGGCCATCAAAATAAAGAAACGAATCGTCATTGGAGAATAGGCTCTTTCGAGCAGGGGATGACTACCGTTAAAGAATTGGTCAAGCGTGATGAAATTTCCCAGTGATTTGCCCATTTTTTGTCCGTTGATTGTAATCATATTGTTGTGCATCCAATATTTTACAGTGTCGGAGCCATTATGAGCTACAGACTGGGCTATTTCACATTCATGGTGTGGGAATTTCAAGTCCATTCCTCCTCCATGAACATCGAACGGTGTTCCAAGATATTTTTCTCCCATGGCTGAGCACTCCAGATGCCAACCTGGAAATCCCTCTCCCCATGGGGAAGGCCAATGCATGATGTGTTCCGGAGCGGCTTTTTTCCAAAGGGCGAAATCAGTTGGGTGATGTTTTTCCTTTTGGCCGTCGAGTTCTCTGGTCTCGCTTAGAAGTTCTTCTATATTACGTCCTGATAGTTTTCCATAATTATGGTCTTTATTGTAACGAGGAACGTCAAAATATATAGAGCCGTCGCTTTCGTAGGCATATCCGGATTTAAGTAGTTTCTTGATGTATTCAATTTGTTCTATAATGTGTCCTGAAGCATGTGGCTCAATCGATGGAGGAAGAACATTGAGCTGTTCCATCGCCTTGTGATATCGAGTCAAATAATATTGAACGACTTCCATAGGTTCAAGCTGCTCGATTCGAGCTTTCTTAGCGATTTTGTCCTCTCCGTCATCGGCATCGTGCTCAAGGTGTCCAACGTCAGTTATATTTCTAACATATCGAACCTTATATCCTAAATGTTGAAGATATCGAAACAGGATGTCGAATGTAATGGCGGGTCGAGCATGTCCCAAGTGTCCGTCGCCATAAACGGTTGGACCGCAAACATACATTCCCACCATTCCTTCGTGGACTGGTACAAAGAGTTCTTTCTTGCGCGACAGGGAGTTATATATAGTCAAATTGTTATTCTTCACCATAGTCAAGCCATAAACGGGTTTGGTATTTCTCCATTACCACCTTGGGAGTTGTTTCCTTGATTGTTCACCGGCATTTTGCGCTCAATTGGACCAAACATGTTTTCATATTTTTGAATATTATCTCTCAGTGCAAAAAGAAGAGTTTTTGCATTTTCGGGATTCATTATTATTCTGCTTTGGACCTTGGCTTTGGGCACGTTGGGTGTCAAAGCAATGAAATCGATAAAAAATTCTCCGGGAGTGTGGGCAATAGCAGCGATATTAGCATAATGTCCCGAAGCTACCTCGGGTGACAATTCAATTTGAAGTTCGTTCTTTTTGTTATCCATATTTGGGATTATTAAATGACTTTTTGTGCGTTCTTATTTATAGAACAGGAACGTGTCCTGTTTAAGATTAAGATTGTTTAGTTCAACCTGCACACCTTCGAGCCAGTCAAACTTCCATATGGCCGAGATGTCAAAAGATGCATAGAATTCTCGTTCGAAATTCTCAACTGGGTCAAAGGTTCTGTGAATCAATCTAAGTGTAGGGAGGGGATTTTCTTGGTTAACGTCCTTCCTGTCGATAACTACCACCAATTCCTTGTCTTCGTCGGAATATACCAACCGACCGTGGACATTAATGAAATTACCCATTCTCCAAATGCTATAGAGGTATATACCATCTCTCTTCCAGTCGGGCATCTCATTGTCAACTCCGTCCTCGCTGACTCGAAGTTTGTCGTTAAGAATGGGTGTATATCCAATAGCTATTATATTACCGCTTTCATAGGGTTTATTCATAGTTTTATATCCCAAAAGCAGACAATCTCCAAGTTTAACTTTTGTAGTGTCGATAACTTCCCTGACATCAGTGTATATTACTTCGTCGTTATTTCCTGCAACATAAAATGAAAAAGTAGTCCCTTTTTCCTTGTTCTGGGATACAAGCTGCATTATGTCGTAATTAACGAATTCATCTTCAAAAGGTCCGGAGTCGTTGCTGCAAGAGAAGAACAACACGGCAATAGAGATTAAAAACAAACTATTCAGGAGTTTCTTCATGATTGATTTTTCCGTCTACGAGATGTATTATTCTATCACTTTTCTTGGCAAGTAAAATGTCATGGGTTACCATAACGATGGTGCACCCATGTGAATTCCTTAATTTCAGGAAAAGTTCCTGTAAATCATCGCGATTAGAAGTGTCAAGACTTCCGGTTGGTTCATCGGCCAAGATGATTGATGGGTTGTTAATAAGTGCTCTAGCAACTGCTCCTCGTTGAGACTCACCTCCCGAGAGTTGTGAAGGTTTGTGATTTATTCGGTTCGGTAGTCCAACTTCTTCAAGCAATTTGATTGCCTTGTTTTTTGAGCTTTTGATAGTCTCACCTCCAATAAGTGCAGGCATCATTACATTCTCGAGTAAAGTGAATTCAGGGAGTAACTGATGGTTTTGAAAAACAAAACCGATGGTTTTGTTTCGGAATTTAGAGAGGTTCTTGTCCTTAAGAAGAGAGACATCGGTGTCGTAGTAGAGGATATTGCCGGAATCGGGTTTTTCCAACGTTCCGAGAATTTGTAACAGTGTTGTTTTTCCAGCTCCACTGGGTCCTACAATAGATACGATCTCCCCATTGTCAATGGAAAGATTGACATTGGACAGAACATTTAGTTTTCCATAGGATTTACAAATACCCGAGGCCTTTAACATTCAGCAAAATTATTGAAAAAAGCCAATAATTTAAAATGGAATGTAATTTCTTGGATTAACAGCCGTTCCGTTATACCATAACTCCAATGATGGAGGATTTGCAAATTTTTCAGTTTTATCACGTTCTATCAGTCCGATTCTCATTCCTGGGTTCAATTGTTGCCCACGTTGAACAAAGACTTCGGTCAGTCCTGAATATCTGCTAAGAAAGTCATTTGGATGCTGAACAATTATCGTGTACCCGTTTTCAATGGTATTGTAAAGATCGAGTACAGTGCCGCGATAGATGGATGAAACCGGTTGGGTTCTCGGCAAATCGAAGGTTACACGTCGTTCATCCTCTCCTTCTTCGGGGAATCTTGCTTCAGCACCTTGTAGAGGATTAATGAATGTAAATCCGTGTGCTGCGATTGGGGAGAGGACGGCTATGTTGAATTTTTCATTCTGCTGATATCTTCTGACGAACTCTCTTTCATTTTCAGAAGGTAAAATAAGAGAGTCAATTGGTATGATAGCCGGGATGGAATCGGTAGGTATTGAAGGAAGGACCGTATCTATTTGATCGTGAAGAATTGCGTTGATATTATCAAGATATATATTTCTAATGTCTATTTCATTAGACAAAGAATCGATATGGGCTACAGTTGAGATGTATTCATCTCTTTGATTATTATTGAGATATCCCGGCAGCAACGAACGAAGTGGAGTTTGTATGACTAACAAAACACCAAGGGCTCCCAATAAAATTGCCAAGATTATAAAAAGAGTAATCATCCCTTTAGTCGAAAGGACGATTTTGAAAAGCCGACGAAAGGAGGATTCATTGGCAAAGGTGATGCTAAGCTTCTTTTTGGGAGTTTTCAAGCGTTATGGTGTTTCTTGACAATGCATTGTAAATTTCCAACTCGAATAGTGGCGCTACCGCCATAATGTGTTCCATTATTTGTGACTGAACAGCTTCATATTTCAACCAGTTCACAGCATCACCTTCGGTGAAGCAATAAATCTGAAGTGGAACTCCTTGTTCGGTTATAGTAAGAAGCCTGACCATCAGATATTGCTCTTTAGAGATGAACTCATGGTTGAGAAGGTAGTTACATAAATAGGCTCGAAACAGTCCGATATTTGTTTCAACAGTTCCGTTGATTGGTGTTGTACCTCCATTGAATTGAATCTCTTTTCCATCGTTTCTGTTTTGCACAGAACTGTCGATGAATTCCTTTAACATGGGGAATTTTTGAGAGAGTGTTTCAATCATAGGGTCAGTAGCGGGTTTTATAGAAGCCGTGTTTATGATGAATTCCTGTTCAATTCGGCGTCGACCTATTTCATACATGCCACGGTAGTTTTGGAAAGAAGTAGACACAAGTGTATAGGGGGGTAACATCAAAATAGTGTTGTCCCATCCTCTAAGTTTAACAACTGTCAACGTCACATCTTCAACCACCCCATTAGCATTTACTGATGGGACATTAATCCAATCTCCAACCCTTAACATGTCGTTTAAAGAAAGTTGTATACCCGAGACGAAACCCAGAATGCTGTCTTTAAAGATCAACATTATTGCAGCCGAAAGGGCTGCCATTCCGGTCAGAAGGTAGCCGGGGGATTTGTTAATGATTATTGAGAAAGAAACAATTACAACTATTATCCAAACGATACCATGGGCAGTTCCCAAGAGTCCTCTGAGTGGATGTCGTTTGGTATTCTCCACATTATCGAACCTTATCCATGACAATGTTATGAAAGCATTCAATCCGACACCAATTGCGACTACGAAATAAACCCAAAGTGTCCTAAGAATTATGACGTGTAGTAGATGATTGTCTTCAAAAGCAAATGGAAGCATTGACAAAAGCACAAGAGGCGGGATAATATGAGTCATTTTGGATATAATTCTCATCTTAACCATGTCTTGAGCGACTTCGCTTTTGTGAATTGACAGTAGTTTGCGAAGAATTAGAATACAAATCCATCTAATGGCCCAAGAAATCAAACACGCTATCAAAATAACAATGGCAGTGTAGATGACCTCATCCAGATGGGTTTTCTTGTCAATGCCAACTGCATCCAGCCCGCTTCTAATAATAGAAAGCACTTCATTGGCAAGTTTGCTGGTGTGAGTGATTTTCAACAGGGTCATGATTTGGTTGTTGATGGCTTGTGTATATATTTGTTGATCATATTGGTTGCATAGACAGTGAATAATGGAAACATGATAATTCCCATACCTGATAAAATACAACAAAGCACTTTCCCAATTGTGGTGACGGGATAAATGTTGCATCCTAGAGTTGTCACTTGAGTGCATCCCCAGTAAAATGCATCACCATAGGTGTTTAATCCGCTATTGATTTTGTGTTCAAGTTGAAAAAATATGATGGATGCAAAGTAAGTGACTAAAAGCAAAACTGAGAGATATGTAACAAACATTCCAATGAATTTATTGGAAGAGATATAGTTAAGTACGATTCCAAGTGCCATCACACCACGGGCAAGGGGCAGGAATCTAAGGACATAGAGTGCATCATGGCTGACATGAAGATGTGTCAAATTAAGTATATTCAGGAAAGGGATAGAAATCAAAAGGAAAAGCCATCTGTCTTTAATATAGGACCATTTATTATCATAGATGAATAATTCGATAAAAAAGTCAAATATAAAAACGATGCAAACCCAGAACTGGAATGTCATATAGGAATGATTATCCAGAAAGTCACGGTCATGGAAAGTGTCGAGTGAAATATAGAGTATAAGAATAACAGAGAGAACCAGGATTACGATTCTCATGATTTTAATAATGTCATTCTTAACGTTCTGATTCATAAATTACCAAAATACGATACTGCTGTTACCTCCGATGTTGACTCTTAGGGTTATGTAGGCGCCTGAAATCAGAGGGATATTATGCTCTACATGCCCAAATGGTACATCCATCGCAACAGGATAGTGGTAGGGGGAGACCATGTTATAGATCATGTCTTCCATCGTTTGATAGTTGGCATCGGATTTATATTCGGTAAATTGTCCAACTATTAATCCTTTCAGTTTTGATAGTACTCCGGAGAGTTTTATTTGATAAAGTATTCTTTCAATCTTATAAATTGGTTCTTCGAGATCTTCAATGAACAGAATAGTGTCGGGTGAAATGACGTTGTAGGGAGTATTGATCAGGTCGGCAATAACTGCGAGATTTCCACCAAGCAGTTGTCCTGATGCTATACCTGGTCTGTCGAACCTCGAAGATTTGAATTTGATTACAGGTTTTTCTCCCTTTAGAATAGCGAATAAGGTTGCATTGTCTTCATCATCGGCACCTCGAGCGATTGCCTGAGTCATGGATGCATGGACTGATGCAATTCCTTTAGAAGCCATTAAGGCATGTAATGCCGAGATGTCGCTGAACCCCACAATCCATTTCGGGTCCTTCTCTATAGGAAGTCGTTCGAGTTGTTCCAGAAGGTGCACTGCTCCATATCCTCCTCTACTGCATATTATAGCTCGAACCGAAGGGTCGGTTAGTGCTTCCACAAGATCGGCATATCTTTCGCGGTGATTTCCGCTATAGGAACCACTTTCTCCAAGTGCATGGGATGATATATATGGATCCCAACCTTGCCCTTTCAGTACTTCTACTGCATCGTAGACCTGTTGTTCATTGACTTTTCCCGCAGGAGAGACTATGGCAATTTTATCACCAGGTTTCAACGGTGTCGGATAGGTTATATCTTTCTTTTCTTTCATTTCATGCAACTGAAACAGTGAAACCATTAGCACGGAATTCTTCAGCAATCTTTTCTATTGTTTCGCGTGACACTTTCCTTAATGTAGTAATTGGTGTTGGACGGTCAATAGAGTAGAGCATTATACTTTGAGGGTTAATAATCTTCATTGCATCAATCAATGCCTCAACTTCCTCAGGGGTAGTGTTGTCAATTTTTTTGTCGTTATATTCTCCAGTCAAAAGCATTGTTTGAACAATTGCCTTGTTGCCGAATTCTTTAAGTGACTCTATGATTTTCTCAGATGTTAGATTGGGATCATTGGGCCGATCAATCATTCTCATTGTTGAAGTTACTGCAGAGTCAAGTTTCAAGATAGAATTGTCGACTTTTTTTAGTGCATCAATGATTTCTGGGCGATGGATACGACTGGAATTTGTCAGAACACTTATTGCAGCATCGGGGTAATAACGGTTTCTTATCTTTATGACTTCGTCAATAATTTCAGGGAAACGGGGGTGTAATGTTGGTTCCCCGTTTCCTGAGAATGTTATCACATCCAAATGTTGCCTATTCTCTTTCATCTCTATCAATTTTGTTTCGAGGTCTTTGATAACCGTTGAAATCTCAGGGAAACCTGTTTTTCCAGTTCCCTGACTGTTTAACCCGGCTTCACAATACAAACAATCGAAAGAGCAGATCTTACCGTCGTTAGGAGATAGGTTAATACCTAAAGATGTTCCTAATCGGCGACTTTGGATAGGTCCGAAGATGGTTGAATGAAAGAGAACAGTTTGCACAATCAATTAAACAGTTAGGATTTCTTTTTCCTTGGCGGCGAAGATTTCGTCAATTTTTTTCATGAATCGATCATGTAGTTTCTGGGCTTCTCCTTCGGCATCTTTCTCAACGTCTTCGGGCATACCTTGTTTAATGGCTTTCTTTAGTCCTTCAATGGCATCGCGGCGAGCATTTCTGACAGAGACCTTAGCCTGCTCGGCTTCAGCTTTTGATTGTTTTACTAAATCGCGACGACGTTCTTCGGTCAGTGGCGGGATAGTGATTCTAATAACCTCCCCGTTGTTTTCGGGCATAATCCCGAGGCTACTGTTGATTATTGCTTTTTCGATTTCCTTAAACATTGATTTTTCCCAGGGCGTAATAGCAATTGTGCGAGCATCCGGGACCGAAATGTTGGCAACATTAGAAATTGGTACAGTAGAGCCATAATAATCCACTTTTACACCGTCAAGTATCTTAGCGTTTGCTTTTCCGGCTCGGATTCTAGCCAGAGAGTCATCGAGATAGGCAACTGCCAACTCCATTTTTTCTTCGGCAGGCTTCAAATAATCTTTTGGTTCCATGGAATTAGGTTTATTATTTAATTTAAATGTATGAAGTAATCAATTATGAACTAAAGTGCCAATTTCTTCTCCGGAAATGACTTTTTCAAGATTTCCCGGTGTGTCCATATCAAAGACAATAATTGGCAGATTATTTTCTTTGCAGAGAGCTGTTGCCGTAAGGTCCATGACTTTGAGTCCACGACGGTAGACTTCGTCGAAAGTGATGTCGTTGAATTTGACTGCATCGGGATCCTTTTCGGGGTCGGCTGTATAAACTCCGTCAACTCGGGTTCCTTTCAACATGACATCAGCCTCGACTTCTACTCCACGTAGTGCGGCCCCAGTGTCGGTTGTAAAAAATGGGTTTCCTGTCCCCCCTGAGAGGATAGCAATCTCACCTTTTTTCAATGCTTCAATAGCTTTCCACTTGGAGTAATGCTCTCCAATTGGGAACATATTAATTGCTGTGAATACTTTAGCAGCTTTCGATTCTGCTTCTAAAGCTGAACATAGGGCTAAAGAATTTATGACAGTAGCGAGCATTCCCATTTGGTCACCTCTGACTCGGTCGAATCCTTTGGAAGTCCCTTGCAATCCACGGAATATGTTTCCTCCTCCAATAACAATAGCCACTTGACAGCCGCTGTCACTTATTCTTTTAATCTGTGATGCATAGGATGCTAGCCGCTGAGTGTCAATTCCATGTCCTTGACCTGCAGCCAATGATTCTCCACTCAGTTTGAGAAGAATTCTTTTGTATTTATTTTTCATAGTCATTTTATTTCTTTTGTGTAGCATCTTCTGCGACGATGTTGTATACGCTTAAAATACTCCCATTGCTTTTGAACATTGTTGTTTGTTTCAAGTTCAAGGTTCGTTTCGGCATATTTGTATTTCAAACGAATATATGTTGGTATTAGATCGGCAAACAACATTGCGTTTACTCCCTTATTTTGATATTCCGGTTTAATTGCGACTAACATTAGATCGACCCTATCGGTATGGCCACCTAAAGCACGTAGAAGATGATACCACCCCAATGGAAAGAGTTTCCCCTTTCCTTTCTGCAATGCTCGGGACAGTGAGGGCATAGTGATACCAACTCCAACAAGTTTATCATCTTTATCCACAATGACACTCAGATTGTCAAGTCGCAAGAATCCAAGATATTGATCGATGTAATAGTCGATTTGTTTCGCAGTCAGACGTGAAAATCCAAACAAGCCATCATAGGCTTCATTTATCAATTCAAAAAGTGCATGCCCATACTGTTCTTTAATTTTCTTTTTTGATTTGAAATGAATACATCTGAGACTATATCTGTTGCTGACCAGGTCTGCAATTTTCTGCATCTTATCGGGTACTTTATCGGGCACCTCAAGTCGGAACTCAATCCAATCGACAGCCTTCTCCATGCCGAGCCGTTCAATTTGACGGGGATAATAGTCGTGGTTGTAGATGGTTGGCATAGTCCCGAGGTAGTCGAATCCCTCAACAAGCATTCCCTCCTGATCGAGATCGGTAAATCCCATAGGGCCAATCATGTTTTTCATGCCCCGTTCTTTCCCCCATTTTTCAGCTGCATCGAAAAGCATGTCGACAACTTCATTATCATTGATGAATTCGACAAATCCCCACCGCATGTTTTTTTCTTTGTTTTTTTCGTTAACCTGGTGGTTAATGATAGCAGTAATTCGTCCGACCGCCTTACCATTTTTGAACGCCATGAAGGATTGTGCCTCACAATGGTCAAATGCAGGATTCTTTTTAGGATCCAGAGTTGCAATGTCGTCAAGAATTAACGGCGGCACATAAAAAGGGTTTCCTTTATAATGTTCAATGCCGAATTTTACGAACTCCTTGAGCTGTTTCTTTTCGGGGTTTATCGGTTTAATTTCGACAGACATATACAGGACGGTTCGTTATAAAATTTTCCATTGGGGAGTCCGATCTATAATCGACAATTTTATTTCTTGTGGCGGAAATGTTTAACCATACCAATATCCCGATCATTATGATGAGGAATATAATAACGGCAAGTAGGGCTTTTGTTGAGTTGCGGTTGTTGAGTGCCATTTTCAACTCTTGCACGTTGCGATAACGGGAGTTTGGTTTCTGACATTCCTCGGCAATTTTTTTTAACCGATTATAGTCATGAGTCTCCTTTGGCAGTGCGTCGAGAGTCTCGGCGAGTATCTTTCCGAACGCCGTAATATCTTCTGATGTATGTTTAGGTGAAAGATAATTCAGCTGAGCGAATCCGACGTCGATTACCTTAAGATTTTGAACATTTTCCGTGAAAATTATAGTTTCAGGTTGCAATGGGTGATGAAGTATGTGATTTTCCTGGATATATTCCATTGCATCGACAAGGTCACTTGTGATCTTCTTAAGAATTTTCTCTGTTACCCGGTTGGTCTTTATAAGATGATAAAGAGAATCACCATAAACATCGTCGGTTATAATACTCATTCCTATTCCAGGAACATCCTCAAAATCATTAATCATGATTATATGGGGATGTGCAAGATTATATCTGACGTCGAATTCCTTCTCAATCATAGAAGTCATGAGAGAGTCGTTTTGGAATTCAGGTTTAAGTGTCTTCAACATCACCCACTTTCCGTGTTTTTTTGCAGTGAAAACTCTATAATAGCGATCGTCCCATTGAGGAAGATGTTCGATTTCTGTCCATTTTCCATTAGGATCATCGGGGTACTTCTCCCCATCTTCCATTTGTGGTATAGGATGATAGTTGTTTTCCAACGTGTCGTTTTTATCCATGATACCGCAAATTTATAAAGTTAATTCAATTTTGACAAGTTTAAGGTTGTTGACTTAGAGATTTCTATTATGGTTAAAAGTGCTATTGTGGGTGTGAGAAAAAAGTGTTATATTTGCATGAATACCTATATCCCTTCGGATGTATTATGAAAACTAATCTAATCAAGTCGTATATACTTGTTTCACTGTTATTTGCCTTTTATGGCTGGTTAGATGTCTCAGCACAAGTCCCAAATTATACCAATCGGGATTCATTGCTAAGAACGTTTGATCAGCATTTCTTGTATCTTGATTCCCTGATATTTGGTGAAGAGCGTCATATGCCAACTGCCATTACAATATCTCCGATTCCTGAAGAGCAGTTGAATCGTGATGTATATGATGATGCGCTGTTTGATGTTGAAGAAGCTCGAATGGGAACTTTGACCAGTAAAACCGGTTTGTCATTAAGTGGCCAAGCCTACTATCGATTTTATAATCGTTCGGGAATAATTAACGGTTCCAGTTCAATAGAGGATGATAGCGAGGATAGTTATTCTATACCTTATGACGTAAAGGCCCAGATAGAATTAAGATGGTCAATTTTTGGTGCTGACCGTTTAAAGATGAAGGGCCGAAGGAATGCTATACGTATCCAGACAAACATAGATCAGTCGATATATGACCGGGAGTTGTTAAGCTATGCGATAAATAATCTCGAGAAGGATATCCAGAATCAGCACGACGAGATATTGGTTGCTATTCTGAAGGTTAGAATGAAAAATCTAGATCTGATGCTTCAGAGGACCGACCTTTTGGATGCCAACAATACATCAATTAATACCGAGACGATGAATCTGATAAAAGATCGTGCTGATATTGAGCGTCAGATTATATCGTTGATAGCTGACTATGATGGTCCCATCCTTTTCCCTCGTTTCAATCCGGCAACAGTCAGAATAGACACCGTTAGCCTTATGAAATTCATTGATGAGGAAAACGCTTCGCTAAATGAACTGGAACTACGTGCCGAACTTGCTCGTCAACAATCGGAGAATCAGACTTATTGGAGTTCGGTTGAGCTTGCTCCTTTTGCAAGATTGGCGTTTTATTTCGAGGTGCCCTGGTATCGCTCGGGGACGCTTGACCTGGGTGTATCTGTAAAATTTCCTATAACTCGTGAGGCTTCGCGGCAGAGGAAAGTTTATGCGAGTCAGCAAAGAATAAATGAAGTTAAACGGAGTCTTGCATTTGAAAACATTCGATTCCAAATCACTGAAGTTGTAAAGGATCTGGATAAGCAAAATCAGGCTATGGCTATACAATGGGCAACAACTGCCGATCTTCATGCTAAATTGAAAGTTCATTCAGAGAGTTATCAAAGGTTGCCCAACTATAATAGATTGAGCAGATTGAGAGACTATGAGATATTTCTCCATGAGTTAGAGAGGATGGTTTCTCTTCAGTTTAAGATTAATGAGAATCTGTTGAGATTGCAGTCATTGATGGGGAATGGACGAACTATACTTGATTTCTGTTCAGTAAATTCGTTAGGTTTGATATGAAGAATTTTACCTACAGGTCATTAGAAGAGAAGGAGAATCTAGAGGATATATTGCGGGAGCGAAAACGCCGCATTAATCGTCAGCAGTTGATTTCAGCGACTATCCTAATAATCATAATAGGGTTGGTGGCCTTGTATTATATGAGGAAAGCTTATTATACTGAGTTTGACGGATTCGTACACACGGATCTGAATCTAGTCAGAACACCAATGGATATATATGTTGATAGTGTGTTTGTCAAGACAGGCGACATTGTTTTTCCCGGTGATACATTGTACTCCTATTATTCGATTGACGGATTATTGCGTTTAACATCTTTCTCCAATGATGAACCGGGAATTATTTCCCGTCATCGCGATTATAACATAAAATTGAATTCAGCGCGTCAGAATGCTGCTGTCCTCCAGACAACAATAAATGAGTTACGACGTCAAATTTCCGAGGTTGATCAGAACATTTCGTTCGGTTTAGCGGATATAAGTCAAAAAGCATCTTTACAAAGACAATTAGCTGAAAATGAAGCAAAATTACGTGCACAAAGAGCTGAGATCTCAGTGCTGACTAATGCAATAAATGACACTCGTCCTTCCCAGAGAGACTATGATAAAAAAGATAGTTTACGTCACTCGTTGGTTTTCGATGATATTCGATCGAATTATATGAAGAATGAGTTAAATTATAATATAGCTTCGGATAGTTCAATAATCGTAAATGTTCTTGCTCCCCGCCATATGGTGTTCTTTGAAGAAGAGGAGATACTTTCTTGTCAACATTTGCGACTTCAGGCCAATAATCTTCAGATTTGGGGTTATATTCCGGTCGATAAGATGGACCGTGTCAACAATAAGACAAAGGCTGAGGTGATAGTTAATGACGATGTATCGTTCAGGGCTCATATGGGTATCCTGGGAATTAGAACTCAGGTTATTCCGGAAAACTTAAGAAGTTATTTTTCAAAGCAGAATGTGGCTGTGATGGCGATTTTCCATGTTAATGACGGTCAACGTATTCCTTTCTGGACAGTAGCATCAGGACTTCCGGTAAAGATAAGGGTAAAGAATTTCGATATATGGGGTGTAGACGAAGATCCTAACGATTATCTTTGGTTTACTACTGGAGATGGTTTGACCCCAGGTTCATTGAAATATCATTTTGAAAAGCAGGATTTGAAATATGTCGACAAAGACACGATATGAAATAGTTGTCAACAATAATCGTCGCCGCATTTTGGTGATAAATGAGGTGATAGATGTGGACCACGAAGATGATTTGGTATTTGAGGATTTTGATGCGATATTCATCAATGTGAAGAGTGGTTTGCAGGAGCACAACATGCTTGCAATTCGTATGGCCTCTCCTCTCTTGTCGGAGAAATGTCGTTTTAAACCTTGTTACATATCTCAACGTCTTCAAGGATGGATGTGGCGAGCTGAAGTAATAACCGACGGATTTGCACGTTCCCCGTTGGATGTTAAGGTCGCAGAAGGCATAGAGGATATCTATGCAAACATGAGGCGTTTGAACTTCCTTTTGGGTACCGATCCAGTTATTACACATGCTGAAGAGTTATTCCGTTTGTGTCGTTATGCTATTTCTCGTGGTCTATATACTTTTTCATCGTCGCCAACTCCAGGACTGAGTACTGGTTACATGCAGTTGTACTACTATACCATGTGGTATGAGAATCAGGAATTGCTCCAAAGTGAGGAAAGAAATTATTTCCATGAGCAGTTATTGAAGTTAGGCTATGTTCGAAAAACGAGATATCTTGACAAGGTACACTTATGTCCTCATTGCAACAAAACCCATATGTTGTTTTTTGAATGTTGTCCTAAGTGTAATAGTTCTAATCTACGCCAAGAGTCAATTATACATCATTTTCGATGTGCAAACATATCTCCTGAGTCGAGTTACGAACATGACGGTGAACTGAAGTGTCCGAAATGTCAACGAACTCTACATCATATAGGGGTAGACTATGACAAGCCTTCGACTGTTTATACCTGTAACGAATGTGGCAATTCGTTCATGTATCCTGAAATGCGTGTTACCTGCACATCATCCCGACGTTCCTTTACACCGGAAGAACTAAAGCCGTATGATGTTGAAGAATATGAGTTTACCAACGAAGGTATAAAAGCTTTTGCTAGCAATGAGGTAGTCAGAACGATAAGTCAGGTTGGTTTCTATGGTTTCTCATCAATGAGAGACTTTGAAGAATATATAAAAGATTTTGCCGCCAATACGGAAATATATGATGAAGCATTAATTGTGATAAGATTTTTCGTTCACGACCCGATACCTGACGATGAATTCTACTATGATTCAGTTCCTCCGATTGTTAAGGCCTTAAAGCGATTCTTTAATTATAAAAGTGCGATGTGGGGTAATAACTATTATTTCTTACACAGGGTTAAGGAAGGACAGATAGCTTACGAGCAAAATCGCATGGAATATGAAATTAAAGCCGAAATGACCGACTACCAGGAGCAGTCGCCAGATTTTGACTTTATGCTAATCTCAACAAATATTTTTAATCACGATCAGGATCCGGACCAATTTATACAGGTTTTGGAAGAAGATCGACATTAATAGCGAAAAAGAGTATATGCAGTTATCATTTATAAATTTTCTTGATTATGCTTTTACAGTAATTGATGGCATCCATTCCTGTTTTACTGCCAATTTACGTTGGTCGGAGGCCCTCAATCTATTCTGGTTTTTGTTCTTCATCGAGTTCCCAAGATATTATCTTCTTGATATTGTAGTAGCATTTAAGCACAATATGGGTCATGCAAAAAGAAATAAACGACAAGCCTTAGCTCGTCGTCAGTTATACATAGAAAAACCATTAGTAACAATTCTTGTTCCTGGAAAAAATGAAGGAAAACAGATTTATAAATTGGTAAAATCTTTAAGTGAGCAAACTTATCAGAATTATGAAATAATCATTGTCGACGATGGTAGTGATGATGGTACCCAGTTTATCTGTCAAGATTTACAGAAGGCCGGATACATCCATAAATTTTTTAGAAACGTAGAACGAGGTGGAAAAGCTTCTGCTGCAAACTATGGTGCTTATCATGCAACTGGTAAATATATTGTGCACTTGGATGCCGATAGTTCATTAGACCGTGATGCAATAGAGAAAGTTCTTTTGCCTTTTTACACTGATCCTAATGTTAAGGCTGTAGGAGGATGTGTTAAAGTCAGAAATGGGGGTGAGTCTTTTTGTGCAGCAATGCAACAATTGGAATATCTCAAGACTATTCAAATTGGCCGTATGGGATCGGCTATGTTGGGTATATATCATATTGTATCAGGTGCTTTCGGTGCGTTTGACCGAGAAGTTCTTGAGCAAGTAGGATATTGGGATATTGGGCCCGGTCTTGATGGAGACATTACTCAAAAGATAAGAAAAGCCGGCTATCGCATAGCCTTCGCTCATGATGCGATTTGTTTAACAGCAGTACCCGTAACATGGGCTGCCCTTTTTAATCAGAGAAGACGCTGGTCTAAATCCCTTGTTCGTTTCCGTGTCAGAAAACATAAGGATATTCTTAGACCCGACAAAAACTTCAATTTCCTAAACTGGTTGTCAAACATGGAGAATATCATGTATGACTTTTATTTGAACTACGTTTGGTTTTTCTATCTGATTGGACTTATATTTGCCAATACTGATAGACTGATAGAAGTGATTATGATAGCCTTAGTTGTAAGATGGTCATTGTCAATAGTAGCATTTGTATGTATTCTCTCAGTATCAGAGCGATGGAAAGAAGAGAAATGGCTAGGTGGTTATCTATTGCTTAATACATTTTACACTGGCTATTTTATAAGATTGACACGTTTGGTTGCCCATACAGAAGAACTTTTCTTCAGAACATCATATAAGGATAGTTGGAATCCAGAAAAAACATCAACTATTGCCCAACTTGAGGGGATATAAAACTTTTCTAAACTATGTTTACTTTAACAGATGCAAAAATAGGAGTGGTAGGACTAGGTTATGTAGGCCTTCCTCTTGCATGTCTCTTTTCTAAAAAATATCCGGTCCATGGATTTGATTTGAATAAGAATAGAATCAAAGATTTGGAGAATCATACGGATAAATCTGAAGAGGTTTCCCCCGAATTATTGTTGGATGCTTTTAATAATGGACTTCATGTTTCCGATAAAATCAGTGATATTAAAGATTGTAATATATATATAATTGCTGTTCCAACTCCAGTAGACGAGGATAATAATCCGGATTTAAATCCAATAATAAAAGTAACAAAAAGCATAGGAGAAATCCTGAAAGATGGAGATACGGTAATATACGAATCGACAGTGTACCCTGGTTTGACTGAGGAAGTTTGCGTTCCGATCTTGGAATCACAGTCTAGTTTGGAATTTAATAAAGAATTTTATGTAGGATATAGTCCTGAACGAATAAATCCAGGTGACAAGGAACATCCAATAGAGAAGATTAAAAAAATTACTTCAGGTTCAACACCTGAAGTTGCCAAAAGAATAGATGATTTGTATTCATCGGTTCTTTTAAATGGAACTCATCTTGCACCTTCAATAAAAGTTGCCGAAGCAGCAAAAATAATTGAGAACTCTCAGCGTGATGTTAACATTGCATTTGTTAACGAAATAGCAAAATTGTTTGGTGCCATGGGAATTGACACATTGAGTGTACTTGAGGCAGCCGGAACAAAATGGAATTTTCAACCTTTCAAGCCTGGACTTGTTGGCGGACACTGTATCAGTGTGGACCCTTACTATCTTATTCAAAGAGGTGATGACATTGGCGTTGACCTAAGAGTCATGAAAGCCGCCCGATCGGTCAATTCATCTATGGGCTCATACGTAGCAAACAGGGTTCTATCGAGACTGAAAGAAAAAAAGAATAAATTAACAGGGTCTTATAATATTTTGCTAATTGGATTTACTTTTAAGGAAGACTGTAAGGATCTTCGCAATACCCAAGTATACGACATCTATAGGTCTCTTCAATCAAAAGGAAACAATGCAAGTATATATGATCCTGTTTGTGATAGAGAAAAGGCTAAACAGGAATATGGCATTGATGTTTTGGATTCCTTTAAAGAGATTGAAAAGAGAAAACCGTGGGACGCAATTATATATTGCGTTAATCACAGTAACTTTAAGACAATAGATTTGAAATCGTTGTGTGATGAAAATACTGTGGTGTTTGACGTCAAGGGGGGAATAGAAGACCGTTCTTTAGTCACCGAACGATTATAAAGCATCTGACCTCGGTTGAAAATGACAAAGCAGAAACTCATATTGATTGTAGGGTTGGCTGTATTGTTGTTTTTTATAGTAGTAACATCTATTTCATCTTCAGGCAAAAACGATATTTCCAGTGTTGATTACTCGGAATGGGATTTGAATAAGCTTACGAGTGTTCTTACAAACGACACATTGGATGAGTTGATCATCGAATATGAGGGTTTTACGGTGTCATTTAATAGAAAACTCCACCTACCCAATTGGGTTGCATGGGTTTTGACAAAAGAAAGACTAGAAAATAAAACTGGTGGGCGCAGAGACCAATTTCGTCCTGATGATGAGGTCAACGGTTGCGCTTCGCTTATGGATTACAAGGGCTCGGGTTATGAGCGAGGACATATGGTTCCCGCCGGTGACATGAAATGGAGTAAAAAGGCGTTGGATGATGCTTCATTTTTGACGAATATCTGTCCTCAGATTCATGATCTAAATAACGGAGCATGGCGTAGTCTTGAAGAGAAATGTCGAGCTAATGTCACGAGAGACAGTGCATTAATCATTATATGTGGTCCTGTTGTAACAGTAAACTTCAAGGATACGATAGGAATAACACCGCTTCCTGTTCCACAAGCGTATTTCAAAGTTATTCTCTCGCCATGGAGTCCTAAAGGTCCCTATTCGATCGGATTTATAATGAACAATGGAAAAGTGAAAGGAGGAATGCAAGCAGCAGTTTGTTCAGTTGATGATGTTGAAGAATTGACAGGGCATGACTTCTTCAGTTTTCTGCCCGACAGCGTTGAGAATAGGTTGGAATCAATGAAGGATTTCTCTAAGTTTTCCTATTAAAATTGCTATCACGATAAAAAATGGAATCAATCAGACAACTTTTTAAGATTGGCCTTGGTCCCTCAAGTTCCCATACTATGGGACCTCGAATAGCTGCAGAAAAGTTTTCGCAGGAAAACCCTGAAGCAAAAGGGTTTCGCGTCACTCTTTTCGGATCATTGGCGGCTACCGGAAAGGGACACTTGACTGATGTTGCAATTTTGGATGTTTTAGAGAGACATGCTCCTACTGAAATCATTTGGAAACCTGATGTTTTTCTTCCGTTTCATCCAAACGGAATGAAATTTGAGGCTCTAGACTCCGAAGGGACTCCGATTAATGATGAGACTATTTATAGCGTTGGAGGAGGCGACATTCTTCACGAAGGTGAAGAGCGTGGCAATGGCAAATCAGTCTATGAGATGACAAAAATCAGCGATATTCTGGAATGGTGTGAAAAAACAGGAAGATCTTATTGGGAGTATGTCGAAATAAGTGAAGGGAAGGAGATCTGGGATTATCTTAAGGAGGTTTGGGAAGTAATGAAGGATGCTGTTCGTCGTGGAATAGAGGCAGAAGGAGTGCTTCCGGGCGGACTTGGACTACGCCGAAAGGCCGTCAGCTATTATGTTCATGCGGCGGGTTATAATAGTAGTTTGAAAAGCAGAGGACTGGTATATGCATATGCTTTAGCGGTTTCTGAAGAAAATGCATCGGGGGGAAGAATAGTAACGGCACCGACTTGTGGATCGTGCGGAATAGTACCAGCTGTACTTTATCATCTTCACACGTCCAAAGATTTCTCGGAAAACCGAATTTTAAAGGCATTAGCCACAGCCGGTCTATTCGGGAACGTTGTAAAGCACAATGCTTCGGTTTCGGGGGCCGAGGTAGGATGTCAGGGTGAAGTCGGAGTCGCATGCGCAATGGCTGCTGCGGCAGCATCTCAACTTTTTGGTGGTACTCCTGCTCAAATAGAGTATTCGGCAGAAATGGGGTTGGAACACCATTTAGGACTAACGTGCGATCCCGTCTGTGGGCTAGTTCAGGTGCCTTGCATAGAAAGAAATGCTTATGCTGCAGCTCGCGCTCTTGACGCTAATTTATATGCAACCTTTTCCGATGGGCGTCACTCGGTGTCGTTTGATCGAATTGTAGAAGTAATGAAACAAACGGGACATGATCTTCCGAGCCTCTATAAAGAGACAGCTCAGGGAGGATTGGCGGTCATACACTAAAAAATAATATTAAGCATCCATATGATTTATCTTTACGATTATCTTGTTGTAGGATCAGGAATCGCCGGCATGAGTTTTGCTCTTAAAGTAGCAGGTGTTGATGGTGCTCGGGTAGCATTGGTGTGTAAATCCTCAATAGATGAAGCAAATACTGCTTTTGCTCAAGGAGGAGTTGCATCAGTAACCGATCTTGAGAAAGATAATTTTGAAAAACATATAGAAGACACTTTAGTTGCCGGTGATTATCTAAATGATCCCGCTGCAGTCGAAAAGGTTGTAAAAGGTGCACCTGAACAGATATCTCAATTATTAAAATGGGGTGTTAATTTTGACAAGAATGAGAAAGGTGAATTTGATCTTCATCGAGAGGGTGGACATTCTGAGTTTAGAATACTCCATCATGCCGACAACACAGGTTTCGAGATTCAGGAGAGTCTCATAGAGGCGGTTAGAAACAACCAATTTATAGATGTGTTTGAGGATCATTTCACAATAGAGATAATAACCCAACATCATTTAGGAAAGAGGGTGACACGGCGTACCTCGGACATAACGTGTTATGGTGCCTATGTATTGGACTTGAAAACAAGTTCAGTAGATACATTCTTGTCTAAAGTAACAGTTATGGCAACTGGTGGAGTTGGAGCAGTTTATCTCACAACGACTAATCCACTTGTTTCGACAGGTGACGGTATAGCAATGGTCTATCGTGCGAAAGGTACTGTGAAGGACATGGAATTCATTCAGTTTCATCCCACAGCTCTATTCCATCCCGGTGACCGCCCTTCCTTTCTTATAACTGAAGCAATGAGAGGTTATGGGGCTGTTCTAAGAAATAAGAAAGGAGAGGAATTCATGCATAAATATGATTCTCGTCTTTCTCTTGCTCCTAGGGATATAGTGGCCCGTGCAATAGACAATGAAATGAAAATTAGCGGCGATGACCATGTTTATTTGGATGTAACCCATAAAGATCCTGAAGAAACAAAGAGGCATTTCCCCAATATTTATAAGCATTGTTTGGAGTTGGGAATAGATATAACGAAAGACTATATACCTGTAGCACCGGCGGCTCACTATCTGTGTGGGGGTATCAAAGTTGATTTAAACGGGGAGTCTTCAATAAAGCATTTATATGCATTAGGTGAGTGTTCCTGCACCGGTTTGCACGGAGGAAACCGATTGGCCTCCAACTCTCTTATTGAAGCTGTAGTATATGCTGATTCAGCAGCCAAACATGCTATAGAGGAGGTAAAGCACATATCTTATCGAAATGATGTTCCAGAATGGAACGATGAGGGAACGAGTCATGCCGAAGAAATGGTTCTGATCACTCAAAGTATCAAAGAAGTCAATCAGATAATGGGCACCTACGTTGGAATCGTGAGAAGCAATCTTCGATTGGACAGAGCGTGGAATCGTCTTGACATACTTTATGAGGAGACAGAGAAATTGTTTAAACAATCGAAGGTCACTAGAGAGATTTGTGAATTGAGAAATATAATCAGTGTTGGATATCTGATAATGAGGCAAGCTAAGGAGAGAAAAGAGTCAAGAGGTTTGCATTATTCGGTTGATTATCCAAGGAAAGAAGAGAAGAGTGAATAATAACTTTTTGAGATTTTTACTATCTGTCTTTTTCTTTGTAACCATAATCGGTAATGGTTGGGCAAAAGAAACGGAAGAAAATAAACCGGGGGTGACATTGGAGCCCCGTTCTCCAAAACAAAAAGTGTTTCGCGGGAAATACCACACTGTAACCGATGAAGGAGACACTGTTCTTGTATTGGTTTTCAATCCAATTACGGTTTTTCCTCCAAATAAATTTAAGAATAAGAAACAAGAAGAATATTATTGGAGAACGGTAAGAGATGTGCGTAAAGCCTTACCCTATGCCAAGCTTATATGCGAGACATTGATAGAGACCTATGAGTATATAGAAACTTTTCCTTCTCAGAAAGAAAGAGAGAAATATCTTAAGAAAATGGAGGGTGAAGTTTTCAATCAGTATAAACCTGTATTGAGAAAGTTTACGAAGAATCAGGCAAAACTGTTAGTCAAGCTAATACAAAGAGAGACAAATCAAAGTAGTTACGACATTTTGAAAGCTTTCTTAGGTACTTTCCGTGCAGGTTTTTGGCAAACCTTCGGACGATTTTTCGGGGTCAATCTTAAGGGACAGTATCATCCCGAGAGCGATGAAAATGATTCGATGATAGAACGAATATGCATAGCTATAGAACAGGGTTCGTTGTGAAAATTCTTAATCACAAATACACTATTCTGGTTGCCCTGTTGATTCTGTGGTTGACATTAGGACGTCCTCCTCGTCCTCCAAAGGCATTTTATTTATGGGAACACTCCGACAAGATTGTCCATGCAATTATGTTTGGTCTATTGTTTTTCGCAGCGTCTCTTGATTGGTTTTTGAGACATAGAAAAAAAAGACCTCTTTTGAAAAACGGTGTTTTTACTGAAATTTTTGCTTGGTGTGCACTTGCTGGGGCAGTAATAGAGTTGGTTCAGCCCTCGGTTGGACGTTCCAATGACCTCTTTGATTTTATAGCCGATGTGGCTGGTATTGTTGTGGCTTGGTTATTAACTCCATCAATCTTGAGACTATTAGGTCTCAAAGGGGAGTAGAAGAAACTTATCTAATCCCATGGGCATTAAGAGCAGCCCGATATTTGGCAGCATTGTTCTCATGCTCTTGGAGTGTCTTGGCAAAATTATGTCGACCTGAAAAGTCCTCTTTTGCACACATATAAATAAAGTCATGGTTTGGAGCATTGAGGACTGCATCGATGGTCGAAGCTTCGGGCATTCTTATAGGGCCAGGTGGCAAACCGTTATTCAAATAAGTGTTATAGGGTGATTCTGTTTGCAGATGTTTCTGCAGAATACGTCGCAGAGTGAAATCTCCAACGGCATATTTGACAGTAGGGTCAGCTTGGAGTCTCATTCCTCGGTCAAGACGGTTCAAGTATAAACGTGCGACAATAGGGCGTTCATCATTCTTGTTAGTTTCTTCCTCTACAATCGAGGCCAAGGTGACAACCTGCTGAGGAGTTAAACCAAGTTTCTTGGCTTTCTTTTGACGGTCGGAATTCCAGAAACTATCATAGTACCCAAGAAGGCGATTAACAGTTTTGGAAGGGGATGTCAACCAATAGAATTCATAGGTGTCGGGGAGAAAAGCACCAATGAAATTAGCTTGATTGAAGCCGTGTTGAGGAAGAATGGAGTCACATGTTTCAAGAAAATCCTTTGTGGAGAAATTGAGTTGATTCGCTAAACGAGGCCCAAGTTCTTCAAAAAGTCTAATATTGTTGAATGTTACCTTAATTGGTGTTTGATTGCCTCTCTTAATTGTGCGGGCTATTTCAAGTACTTTAGAGCCTGGTTTAATTTTATAAGCACCTGGGGCAACTGAAGGGTTTCCTCTCATTACAGTCCAAATTTCATGAACAGTTTTACCATATTCATGACCAAGAGACCCTTTAAGAATTTCTAATATGTCTTCTTCGGAAGATTCTGGGGGAATTTTTATCCAAGTATCAGCTTCAGCCTCAAACCCACGATTTATTTTTTCCCAAAATGTTGCTCCGGCCCAAACAAGAGCGCATAGAAAAACAGCAACAACGAAATAAACATGTTTCTTCTGCATTCCGTAGGATTAATCAGAAATAACGGAGTACACTAATAGACCACATTTTTTCACGAGCGCTGAAATCATCGAGTTTTACGGTTTTGACTGCATAGGTCATACCCCAGTTGTAGCCGCCTTTAATTTGCCAAACCTTAAATATTTCAACACCTAAACCAACTTGAAGACCCAGATAACATCCAGCATAATAGAGTGCGGGAAGTTTGCTGTGGGACAACAGAAAAGAGAATGTTGGACCTCCATAGACAAAGGGAGCTACATAATCTTCAAGTCCATTCATTCTTGTCCATTTGAATTTTAAATTAAGAGGTATATCTAAATAATGCAAGAATGACCGTTCGTTTCCGTATCCCTCGGATGACCAAATTTGTTTTTCTCCTAAATGTAGATTGGCTCCTTTCATACTGTAAACAGCGCCTATGTCCAGGCCGAATCCTAATCCAGGAAACATCAACTCACCCATAACTCCGAGATCAAATCCCGAAACACTGTTTACTGTGATAAGGTCTTGCTTAAAATAAAGATTAGAATTATTATATCCTGCAACCGCAGCATATCGGAATTGAGCGAATGCGGTGTTTGTTGCCATTAAAATGGCAATTATGAGAAGAAATTTTTTCATTTTGCTAATTTCTCGATAAGTTCCTCCAGAGTATACTTGTTCTGAGAAGAGTTCTCCATATCCTTTACAACAATCAGGTTCTCTTTAATTTCCTCTTCGCCAACAATCGCAACAAATTTTATATTACGAGCTGATGCATAGGATAATTGTTTCTTTAACTTGACTGCATCGGGATAGATTTCACATGTAAGGCCGGCGTTTCTCAGCTTCTTCATGATTTTGAAAACAACCTGAGATTCTTTTTCTCCGAAATTTACAAACAGGATTTCATTATGAGCCTGCGATTCTGCAGGGTATAGATCCAACATGTTCATGACATCATAAATCCTGTCGGCTCCGAATGATATTCCAACCCCTGAAACATCGGAAAGTCCGAATATTCCTGTCAGGTTATCATATCTTCCACCTCCGGTAATGCTTCCAATCTCAACATCTCGTGCTTTGACCTCAATAATTGAACCGGTGTAGTAATTCAATCCTCGGGCAAGCGAAACATCAAGATCAATCCCTGCTCTTAACCCGATGTTTTCAGAAATGGACAATACCTTTTCAATTTCCGAAATGCCTTTTGTTCCGGTTTCTGAATCTTTTAGAATTTTCTTGAGGGTCTCAATCCTGTCAATATTATTGCCCTTAATCTTAAGTATCGGCTTTAATTTATTAATCGAGTTGTGTGATAAGCCTCTTTCTTTTAGTTCTTCGTTGACTTTGTCGATGCCAATCTTGTCGATTTTGTCAATAGCCACCGTTATATCGGTCAGCCTATCGGGTTCGCCAATTATTTCTGCAATTCCGGCAAGAATTTTTCGGTTGTTGAGTTTGATTATTGTCCTGATGCCTAAACGAGCAAAAACCTCGTCAATTAATTGGATAAGCTCCACTTCATTATATAAGGAATCGGATCCTATTATGTCGGCATCACATTGATAGAATTCGCGATATCTTCCTTTCTGGGGTCTATCGGCTCGCCATACAGGCTGAATTTGATATCTTTTGAAGGGAAATTGAATTTCATCGCGATGTTGGACAACGAATCTAGCGAAAGGGACTGTCAAGTCATATCTCAGTCCCTTTTCGCTGATTTTTGTTGTCAATGGTCCCAATTCCTTATTTTCCCATAAGGAGTTGTCGACGTTTTTCAGGAAATCTCCTGAGTTTAATATTTTAAAAAGCAACTTGTCACCTTCTTCTCCATATTTTCCCATTAGCGTAGAAAGATTCTCGATGGAGGGAGTTTCGATTTGATTGAACCCGAATAGACGGAACACTCCTTTGATTGTGTCGAAAATATAATTTCGACGTTCCATCTCAATTGGAGAGAAGTCTCTAGTTCCTTTGGGTATGGATGGTTTATAAGTTGCCATTACTGATAGATTGGTTTATTTGGTCATTGCCTGAGCTACTGCAGCTTTAAGTTCCTCGCCCTGTTTGTTACGACTAACAATAACGCCATTAGGATCTATCAGGAAGATTGAAGGGATACCGAGAATGCCATACATGTCGGTTGGAACAGTTTTTGCATCAATAATCACGGGCCATGTAATTTCCAATTCTTCGATGGCTTTCTTTGTATCGTCGGGTTCATCCCAAACAGCGACACCAACCACATCAAGTCCTTTAGGACCCCATTCTTTCAGAATTTCTTTTATTACCGGGATTTCACGACGGCATGGACCACACCAGCTTGCCCAAAAATCAACGAGAGTATAATGTCCGGGGACCATCAGGTCGCTGAGTTTTGTAGTTTTCCCGTCATAGGTTATTTCAAAGTCCTTATAGGGTTGTCCTTCGGCAGTTTCAGCGGCAACGAGTTTTTGCTGATATATTTTATTGAGTTTCGAATACTTATTCAACGAAGGATACTGGTCCATTTTACTCTTGATTTCATCAGCCGTGAGATCATAGGCATTGCTGATAAGCAAAGTTGCTCCTACAGGGTTATCAAGATTGGCAGCAATCAGACTGTCTTCATAAGCTTTGAATTGATTGGAGATTTCTTCAGCTTTAGTTTCGGCTTCGGGGTCTTCTTCCTCAATTGTTGAAATTTTGTCATACATCATAGCCTGGGCATCGTAATAACTTCCGAGCAAATCATTTAGTGGTGTCCCCGAAACTTTTGCGCGCGGTTGAAGCAAAATGTCACCTGGTTCAAGCACAACATAGCCGGCAGAACGACCACCTATTCTAACTTGTACCAATTCAGGTGTTGAAATTGTATCGCTGAAAATAAAGCCTCCATTCTCTACGGTTCCGGTTGCGATTGTATCACCGTTGGAGAATGAAATTAAAAGCACTGTGCTGTTGTTGCTCTTTTCATCAAATTCACCCTTTAGGTTATAACGACTTTCCTGCTTGGAACATGAGGAGACCATTGCACCTATCGCCACACCTGCTAAAGCAAGTTTAGTAAATGTTTTCATGTTTGTATATTTATAGTTTAATATTTAATGCAAAGCTAATCAATATCTCTCAAAGATTTTATAATTATTTCAAAATAATAGTTATAAGTTGTCGGGGTCACTGTCAAAATTACGTGGGTCCAATTGGAATTTTGGAACTACATCGTTGTTCTTGTCTCTATAATTATTTATAAGTTCATTAAACTGTTCGATGTCCAATGTAGGGGGAACACCCATCGGCTCGAGCTCAATGTTTGTGCCATCGGGATAAATACCAATCAGTTCTTGGGTTCTTTCCTGCCAGTCCCTATTAAGAGAAAGAGGATTTACTTCTTTCTCAAAACTATCAAATAAATTCTGTCGAGCAGTTCCTATAAGTGACTGTCCCTTTACATCTTTAAATAGTTTCTCGAGTAAGTCAAGATAGTCCAATCCGTTATCATCATTCATCAAGATTATTGAGGAAGGAGGGACTTGTAAAAGTGTGACTTGGGTTACTCCATTAAAGGTAAAGACGTCCATTACTCTGAAAAAGTCGTTATAATGAAAGATATTCAACTCCCATAATGTCAGCTCTATATTGTCGATTGCAATTTCAGGTATTTCAAATAATGGTACTGCATGTGAGGACATAATAAGGAATCTAACCTTAACACCATCCGCAGGTTTTTCAAGTTTTTGGGTGACATCGCAAAAGAATCCGGCCCGTATAAAACAACCAGGTTGATAAGATTCCAAGTTGGGTATATCTTTAAATGTATCCCGATAATAAAATTTGAGATCGCTGAATATCCATTTGGCGACTCTGCTCAGATAATCCTCCTGATCAATTACAGGAACGGGTGGCAGATGCCTCTGAAAAGAATCATAAAGTCCTCCATGGCTAGAAATTATAAATGGATTACCGTTAGCGAATGCAAGGAAGTGAGTTTCATCAAGAGGTCGAATCTCCGTGAACTGAGGCGGAAAAAGGGTTATGCCACTTTTATGTTGAACTCCAAAGAGTCGAAGAGTTGGAGTGGTAGCCGTCTTTCTAATTGTGACCGCCGATATATTATATTCGGTGTCATGAACTGAGTACAGCCGATAGTAGGGTAAAGCTATGCCAGGGTCTTTTGAAAGTAAATAAGTTATTCGTTCCCTGTCTACAACATGGGCAATGAAATCGCCTTCAAATTTCATTCGAAGATCGAATTCACAAGCATTGAGATGATCATAATACCACCCCATAGAAAGACGTAGGTTTGCAATTTGTTGCTCACCTGGCAGCGGACAGTTGAAAACGAGCAAACCGTTATCTACCTCGTCAATCCATTCGGGCATTCTTATCCTTTTAACAAATCGAAAATCAGGATAATAATCCATTAGATTTTTGTCGACAATATGAGTTATGAAAAACTTCATGTGCTCAATTGTCACGTCGTCTAACCCAGAATCGAAAATTGATATTTTTTCATTGAAATCTTCTAGTGAAAAAACAGCTCTCACTTTCATTCCCCTCTTGACTCCTTCCCAATCATTGGCTTTTAAATAGGAATAAAGCCCAAGTTCTTTTGGAACCTGGGCAAAATATCCGATAGCAAATCGTCCTTCAGGATCAATATATACTGAGTCGGGTTTCATTCAAGGTCAACTTGTGTGGCAACAATTATCAAGTTGTTGTTTCTGATAAAGCTGACGATTTCATCACGGAGGTTACTTGGTTTGACATCTGATTCGACTCGTTGCAATGCGTTGAAAACCGATGAACCGCTCTGATAAATGTGGCGATAAGCCTTTGCAACATCATCAATCTGGTCGTCGGTGAATCCCTGCTTCCTCATAACATAGGCATTAACTCCGTAGTATCTCACGGGGTTATGTGCGACGATGACATAGGGTGGGACATTTCCTGAAATTCTACATCCTCCTTTGACAAGTGCCCATTTCCCAATTTTCGACCCTTCGTGCATGATAGAATTACTTGAAAGGATAACGTTTTCGTCAACCTCAACATTTCCACCAAAGGTGACACCATTTCCGATAACGCTGTGTCCTGCAATCTGACTGTCGTGTCCAATGTGGGTCTCGGCCATTATGAATGTGTTATTGCCAATTCGCGTGCCTCCATCCGTTTTAATGCCTCGATTAATTATGACATGTTCTCTAATAACATTATTGTCACCTATAAAACAGAATGTTTTTTCTCCTTTCCAACGGAAGTCTTGAGGATCAGCACCGATAATCGCTCCTTGGTAGACCTTATTGTTCTTTCCCAATTTCGAACCCGTTATAATGCTTGCATAGGGCATGATTTCGCAATTGTCTCCAATCTCTACGCCGGCGTCAATGAATGAGAACGGATGAATCTTAACATTTTCCCCTAATTTAGCCGAAGGGTCAACATGTGCTAAAGGTGATATCATGGGACTATAGATTTAAGGTGTTATTCGATGATAATTCCGCCTCCTCCAAGGGATTGATAAAGACGAATGATGCCTTGTGTGCGGGCAAGATCGCATGAAATTGCACTCATTCGAGCCGTTAACAGCCCGCTTTGAGCAGTCAGAAGTTCCAAGTAGGTTGCAGAGCCGAAATAAAATAGCTCGTTAGTGTACTCAACCGATTTATCCCAGGCTGAAACTTGCTGGGCGAGCCATATGCTTTTCTCGCGATTTCTTTCAATCATAGTCATCGCTTCGTTGACATCAGCCGCAGCCGCCATCAAAGTATAGCAGAATGTATTAAGCATTTGTTCTTGTTGTGCTTTGGTGGCCTGCAAACGTGCAATGTTTTGTCCTCTCGAAAATAACGGCGCTGTAAGTGATCCGGCAAGTTGAGTGAACCATTGTGCCGGATTATGAATTACCGATCCAAGTAAATTGGTGAATCCAAGGTTTGCCGATAATGTTATTCCGGGGTAGAATGCAGCCCTTGCCGAATTCGTTGCATAATAAGCTACAGCGACATTTCTTTCCGCAGCTCTAACATCGGGTCGATTAGCAAGTTCTACCATTGGAACTCCTTCGCGAATTGCCTCAGGCATTTCGAGTGCAACACCAGCTGGGATGTTCCAGGACTGAGGCATTTCATTAAGAAGGAGAGAGAAAGTATTCATAGCCTCATTGAGGGAAATTTGCAAATCGGCTAGTGAAGCAGAAATGCTGTAATAATTGGCCTCACTCTGAGTGACAGCAGCTTCATTAGTTCGTCCTGCCTCCTTATAGTCCTTCATTGTCTGCACATTTTTAGCCCAAATTTGAGTTGTTTCTTTTGTCAAATCAATTTGTGCTTCCAAGGCAGATATAGCATAGTAGCAATTGGCAACGGCTGCAATGATTTGGGAACGAACAGCTTGTTCATAATCCTTCGACATGGCGTAGGATGCTTCGGCGCCTCTTTTTGCATTCAGGATTTTTCCAAAAATATCAACTTCCCAGCTTAGAGTTAATGGAATCTGATATGTCTTAGTGAAATCTGAATGGGCATAGCTTGCCATCGCGCCGTTAGGTGTAAGTGCTACCGAAGGGAGATAACTCATCCGAGCTCCATTCATGTTAGCATGGGCAACTTCAACATTCAGTCTTGCGTTGGCAAGATCTGTGTTATTGTCAAGTGCCCTTTGGATATAACCGGCCAATATAGGATCAGTATAAACCGTTTGCCATGTCAAAGTTCCTAATGCCCCTTCTGTTGCTGTTTGATCGGCAGCTTTAACATATTCTTTCAAAAGTTCATTGTCACCGGTTTGTTTTGACATGTCGAACTTATTATAGATATAGCAGCCGTTTAGCGCTGTCACGCCGAAAAAAGCAACAGCACACCAAACTATAGACTTAAAATGTTTCATATCGATTGATTTTAAAATGTCGATTATTTGGAATACTGTATAATCTCGCTTTCGAGGCCTTCATTATTAGTGTCTTCCCATTTTAGAGGTGAAATCTTTTCCTGTATGATTTCAAAGACAACGAACAATGCAGGAACGACAAGCACTTGAAGTATCATACCGATCAACATACCACCAATAGAACCGGTTCCGAGTGCTCGGTTACCATTTGCACCTGCTCCTGTTGCAAACATCAGCGGCAATAGTCCTATAATCAGTGCCAAAGATGTCATAAGGATAGGACGCAAACGAGCCGTTGCTCCTGCGATTGCTGCATTCACAATCGACATGCCGGTTCTTCTTCTTTCCAAAGCGAATTCAACTATAAGGATGGCATTCTTGGCGAGAAGACCTATCAGCATGATAAGTGCAATCTGAAGATAAATGCTGTTGATTACTCCAAAAGCATCGGCAAAGATGAAAGTACCCAAAAGTCCGAATGGAATTGAGAGGATAACAGCAAACGGAAGCATATAGCTTTCATATTGAGCCGAAAGCAGTAGGTAAACGAAAAGCAAACAGAGTCCGAAAATAATGGCGGTTGTGCTGCTTCCCGATTCTGCTTCTTCTCGAGTCATACCTGCATATTCATAACCGTATCCGGTAGGAAGAGTCTCGTTGGCAACTCTTTCAATAGCGGCAAGGGCCTCGCCCGACGAGTATCCAGCTGCAGGGTTACCGGTCACAGATATGGACTGGAAAAGATTGAATCGGTTCAGAAGGTCGGGTCCATAGATTTTAGTCAAGGTCACAAAATTTGACAATGACGCCATTTCGTTACCGTTTCTAATCTTAATAGAGGACAATGTCTCGGGTGAAACACGAGCTTCGGGCGATGATTGCATCATAACACGATAAATCTTACCGAAACGGTTGAAGTTCGAAACATACATACCTCCATAATATCCTTGCAAGGTGGACAGAATAGTCGATGGTGATATTCCTGCCGCCTTAGCTTTGGCAGCATCAATATCCACCATGTATTGAGGAAAAGTTGGATTAAATGTAGTGTAGGCAACCTGAATTTCCGGTTGTTGGTTAAGTTTTCCCAAGAAATTCTGCACGATAGCAAAGAAAGCATTGATATCTCCACCGGTTCGGTCAAGCATTCTCAACTCGAAACCGTTAGTAGCCGAATAACCGGTAATCATAGGCGGAGCAAATGCAACTACACGACCATCTTTAATCATAGATCCGGTCATTCCGTAGATTTTGCCCAAAACGGCATCACTGGACTGATCTTTATTAGGACGTTCCTCCCAGTTTTTAAGTTTTATAATGAATGTACCGTAGGTCGCACCCTGTCCCGCGATAAAACTATATCCGGCAATCATCATTCGATATTCGATTTCAGGAATACTAGCGAGAATTCCGTCGACCTGCTTCATAGTTTCAATGGTTCTTTCCTGAGAAGTTCCCGGAGGCATGTCGACCATCACGAACAATGTTCCGGTATCTTCATTTGGAACCAGGGTAGTCGGGGTTTTTTCCATTAGCCAAACCAGGAAGCCTATCGCAACGACTACTGTTCCAAAGGCAATGATTTTGTGGTGAACAAAGAAGGAAGCAATTTTCTGATATAGTTTCAGAAGTCGGGCGAATCCTTTGTTGAATCCTTCATGGAACCGGTTATTGAAAATACCCATGATTGTAATTACGCCGCAAACAATTGCAATGACAAATTTAGCAACATGGGCAGGATGGTTGAACCAACCAAAAATCATGAAGAGTATGGTGGCAATGAGGAAAAGTCCGGTCAGTAAAGGAGGGAGATCAAGTTTGAAAATCTTTTTGGCCCGTTTTTTTGCAACTTCTCCGGCAGCCGAGTAAGCCTCCTTAATCCTTTCACCGACAGGTTTTTCGTTGTGAGCTTTGAGAAAGATTGCACAAAGTGCAGGCGAAAGAGTAAATGCATTGATTGCCGAAAACCCAATAGCGATTGCCATTGTCAAACCGAACTGACGGTAGAAAACGCCAGAGGTGCCGGACATAAAGGAAACCGGGATAAACACGAGCATCATGACCAATGTAATCGAAAGCAGTGCGCCTGCAATTTCGTTCATTGCGTCGATTGAAGCTTTTCTAGCGCTCTTATAACCTGAGTCAAGTTTTGCATGGACCGCTTCCACAACCACCACCGCATCGTCAACCACAATAGCAATTGCGAGCACGAGTGCCGAAAGAGTGATGAGGTTGATTGAGAATCCGATGATTCTCATAAGGAAGAAGGTTCCCACCAATGCAACAGGAATGGCGATAGAGGGCACAATAGTTGAACGAATGTCCTGGAGGAAAACGTAAACGACGAAGAACACAAGAATGAATGCTTCGATAAGAGTTTTTACAACTTCATGAATTGAAGCATAAAGGAAGTCGTTGTTGTTCATCGGGATAGCGATTTCCAATCCTGCAGGAAGGTCTTTTTTCATTTGGTCAACAACCTTCAAACAGTCGTTGATGATTTGAGTTGCGTTAGAACCTGCAGTTTGGAAAACAACCGCCATTGTTGCATGTCGTCCGTTAAGTTCATCGGAGAATCCATAGGTAACTCGACCCAACTCGACGTCGGCCACATCCCCCAATCGTAGTATTTCTCCCGTCGGTTTGGCTGAAATAACGATATTCTCAAATTCTTCCGGCATCACGAGACGACCCTTGTATTTCATAGTATATTGGAAACTCTGATTTCCTTGTTCGCCAAAAGCACCAGGAGCAGCCTCAATGTTTTGTTCAGCAAGAACGGCTGCTATATCAGAGGGCATTAAATGATATTCAGCCATCACGTCGGGTTTCAACCAGATTCTCATTGAATAGTCTGCACCAAAACTCATTACGTCACCAACGCCGTTAACACGTTGAAGCTGAGGAATAAGGTTGATTTTGGTGTAGTTGTCAAGGAATTGGGCGTCATAGTTACCGTTTGTTTCATAGAGAGCGACACCAACAAGCATTGATGTTTGTCTCTTCTGAGTCAACACACCAACTTGTGTTACTTCGGCCGGCAAGAGGTTTTGAGCCTTTGCAACGCGGTTCTGCACGTCCACTGCTGCCATATCGGGGTCAAATCCCTGTTTGAAGTGAACTGTGATAGTAGCCGATCCGGTATTGGTAGCTGTTGACTCAATATATGTCATGCCCTCGGCACCGTTTATGGATTCCTCCAGAGGTGCGATAACAGAGTTCAATACAGCTTGCGCATTTGCACCGGTATAAGTTGTAGACACCGAAATTGTTGGTGGTGCTATGTCGGGGAACTGAGTGATTGGAAGTGAAACCAGTCCAATCAATCCGAGCAATACAATAAAAATTGAGATAACCGTTGAGAGAACAGGACGGTTTATAAATCTATCTAGTTTCATTTATTGGTTAATGAATGATAATGATTTGTTTTATTGAGCGGCAGTCATTGCTTGCGCTGCTGCATCCTGTTGTGCCTGCTCTACGATCGATTCAACCGGGTTGATGGTCAAACCGTCGCGAAGCTGTGTGCCAACTCCTTCTATTGCAATTTTTTCACCGGGTTTTAATCCTTGTATAACAATGTAGGACTTACCGTCATTCATCGGATCTATTTCGATTGGTCGAGATACTACTGTATTGCTGTCGGTCACCACATATACAAATTTGCGGTCCTGTAGCTCAAAAGTTGCTTTTTGCGGAATCAGGATGACACTGTCTCTTTGATTCGGGAAAAGAACCTGACCGGTTGATCCTGAACGAAGCATTCCGTTATTGTTTTTGAACAATGCCCTGACACTTGAGGCTCCTGTGGCGTTGTCGATAACACCTGAAACAGTGGCAACTTTACCTGATTCAGGATAAATGGATCCGTCGGAAAGTTTTAGCTGAACCTCGGGCATTGACTGAATTCTCTGTTGCAATGTTGTGGCTCCATTATCCGCGAGATTCAGAATATCCTTTTCAGTTAGAGAGAAATAGGCATAGACGTCACTATTATCGCTGACTGTAGTCAAGGCCGGAACCATTGATGGTGAAGCCAGTGAACCCTCCCGGTTAGGAATTTGACCTACAAACCCGTCACTCGGAGCCGTCACCACTGTGTAGGAGAGATTTTTTTGCGCAGTGGTCAAAGCGGCCTGTGCTTGTGCAAGGGCAGCTTTAGCGGTTGCAAGATCATTTTGTGCGAGTTGGTTCTCATATTGACTAATAATGTTTTTCTCAAAAAGCCGTTGCTTGTTATCAGCCGTCAGTTGGGCTGAATTAACCGCCGTTTTGGCAGCGTTTACAGCAGCTAAAGCTTGATCTACAGCCGCCTGATATTGTACCTGATCCAATGTGAAAAGGGTTTGTCCTTTGCTGACCTTTTGTCCTTCATCAACATGAACCTTAGTTATAAAACCGCTAACAAGAGGCCGCACATCTATATCGGTTTTTCCCTTAATAGTCGCTGGATATACATTATTCAGATCGGAGCTTCCAAGTTCCAGAGTCTGAACCTTAATTTGGGGTGCCCCCCCTTGCATGGTTTGTTGTTGGCCCCCACACGACAACATGGTCGTACCCACTAATGAGATTCCGGCAGCCGCGGCTAATAGATTCTGAATTTTCATATTTTTGAATATATCAGTTATTTATTTTCAAAATGGTCACACTATTGGAATTAATGTGCAAAGTTAATTGAAATAATCAGAAAATTGGAATTTTAAATTTTGATAATGTAATATTTATCTTAAAATTAGGCTACAGTTATTCCATTTTATGATGTTGGTATAAGTTCCTTGATATTTATTTTATCGGCTTGAGTCAGTGTCATTCCTTCGATGGCACGGATACTGTCGGTCAATGATTTGAATCTTTCGTCAAATCCCGGAATGAAACCTTTCTGGCCGTTTTCGTATAGCTTTCTGAGAACATATCCAATAGTGATTTCATCGGGGTTATGAGCAGGTGTATAACCCGAAGCACTGTTTTTTTCGTCTACAAGGACTCTATTAACCAGTCCAAGATCGAGAAGACGTCTAATAGAATTATCGACTAAGGCGAGAGGTATACCCCAATCTTTTGAGATTTCAACGACCGTAGGTGGTTTGTCCCCTTCGTCGAAGTCCTTGACAACTACAGCCATGACAGAAAATAATACAGAAAGCCGATAATCAACAGATATTTTATTAATCTTTCCCAGGTAGGAAAACAATCCGATGCTTTGAGTAGAATAACAAATAACGGCTCCTGAGAGTACAATGACCCAAACGAATTGTAGCCAAACCAATAGAAGCGGTAGGAATGCGAAACTACCGTATATTGCATTGTATCGGCTAACATAAATGGTCCCCGAAACGAAGAGCCATTGGAGAACCATGAAACCGATGGCAGCTAAAAAGCCGGCATTCATGGCATTTTTTACCGGAACTTTTGTATTGGGAATTAAAAGATAGGCTCCCACGAAAAACAGCCATGTCAGGAAAAGTGAAGCAAAGTCCAACGCTCCACTAACAAGTGGAGAGATGAATTTGAATGGAAGTGCCTCCTGCAACGAACTTGACATGAGAATATTTATTCCGCTGGCAAGAATCATCAGCAAAGGTAGGATAAGGAATATGGCAGTATAATCGGTGATCTTCCTCCAGATTGATCTACCTTCCTTAATTCCCCATATTAGATTGAACGCATTCTCTACATTCCATATCAAGCAAATCAATGTATAGAGGAGGACAATAATTCCGATTCCTACAAACCATCCCTCTGATGCTTGATTGAGATAATTGTCGACAAAGGTAAGAGCTTGGTCAAGGGCTTCTTTCTGTACAGGGAAATAGTGGAATATTTGATTCCTCAGAAGATTCTGAAATCCGAATCCTCGAGCGATGGCAAAAAGCATTGCAAGGACCGGCACAGTTGCTAAAAGCGTACTATAGGTCAATGCATAAGCTTGAGTTTGCAAATCTCTGTCCCAGAACGATCTAACCGATAGGTTGAGAATTTTGATAAGTCGGATATACCATTTATCATCCGTTCGGTCCCACACCCCATATGTAACAAAAGTTACCGCCCTTTTAATACGGTCGGTAACTTTTGTCAAGAAAGATATGTTTGATTTGTTAATCAATCTTCTTCTGATTTCTTTCCAATATTCTGGAACTCTTCCAATGAAACGGTTTGAACGTCCAGTGTAACTGCATTCTTTATGGCATTGAAAAGGACCATCAAAGCTACCTGGTTTGTGATTCTTTTGCGTGTGTCTTTATCAGCCAGCATACGTTTTGCAAAGTCGCGGTAAACATCTTCTGTATAATTTGTCATTCCGTATTGAGCAAATTGACGACGTGCAAGGTGTGTGGCGTAACCAATAAAGTCTTCTTCCGTTGGACTTACTTGCAGTTTTTCTTCAATTTCCTGTCTAATTAACTGCCATTTCGCATCGCTGAGAATTTTTGAGAAATCTTCATCCAGATGTTCGTCAGTCAATTCGGGATTTGTCAATTTAATCCATCTTTTCAGGAAGTCCTCAGGTAATGTCAAGTCTTTAGCGTAGGTGTCAATCAGATATTTGTGGGTAAGATTCTGGAAGATCGTTTCCTGTGAAGGCATATATTGGGCTTCCACCATTGATTTGAGTGCCTTGCGATACATTTCTTCGCTCTCAATTTTAGCATCAGGACCGAACACTTGTTTGTAAAATTCTTCTCCGAGTTCAGCGGGTTTCAAGACTATAATTTCAGCTACCGCCATTTTGAAGTCGCTTTTAATCTGAGCTGCTTTTTCCTTGTCTTCCACATGAAGCATCGAAGACATTTCTGCTTGATTCCCGTCGCATGTTTTCCATGGGTTGAAAACAATTTCATCACCAACGTGACAATGTAGGAATTTTTGAGCCTCTTCCTTGTCTTTGAAGAACATCGGTGCGACAATACCGTCTACAACCTGAATGGCATCTTCTGTTTCCTTTACTCTACCGTTTTCATCCAGTTCAAATAAAGATCCTTTTATAAGTGCTTTCTCGTCAGCTTCTTCACCAGGCACTTGAGCTCCCATTCTTTCACGAAGCATTGTGTCCTGTTCATTGACCATTTGGTCGGTGACATCTACTTTGTAATAAGGAAGTTTTACGTTTTTGTCAAGTTTTATGTCAAGTTCAGGTGCTAACGCCACTTCATAAGAAAAATTGTAGTCGACAGGATCATTATTGATTTCAAGTGGAACATCAATTGGCAGTGGTTGCGCCAGGATATCAATCTTATTGTCTTTAAGATAATCCAGAGCGGCGTCGGCAACGATGTGATTGATTACATCGGCTTTTACTTCTTTGCCAAATCGCCTGATGAGATAGTTCATGTCGACATGACCTTTTCTGAATCCTGGAATGGACGAGTTTGCGCCGATTTTCTTGAGCTCACTCTTGATTTTATCGGCATAATCGGCAGGAGATATTTTAACTTCTACCTTGCCGGTTGTGTCGGAGATTTTGTCAAATTTTACTTCCATTGTATTTAGACATTATAATATTACCATGTGTGGGAATTGTCATGCAAAAATAAGTGAATATTTTCTTATCAAAAAAAGAATTTTTTTTTGGTGAATTGAAAAAAGGTTGTATCTTTGCACTCGCTTTTCAGAGGAAGAGTGGAATTTTTACATGCCGAGGTTAAACAAAGTTAAAATTTTGGCAAAAAATTTGCAGGATTAAAAATTTGGTTGTACCTTTGCAAAGATTTCGCGACTCGAAAAGCGAAAAAGAGAAAATTGAAAAGATTTACAATAAAGTGAGATTGTAGTACAAGAGCTAATTGGCCGCAAGGCCAGAAAATAGTTTCTGTCAATTCTGTCATAAAAATCCAAAAGGAAGCGTTGGTGGTCAGGTTTTCAGTTTCGTTGATTTCCGGCCTGTTTTGTTATCGAGGAATCGCATACAATTCAGACAAAGAAAAAGAAAAGATAAACAGCGGAGAGTTTGATCCTGGCTCAGGATGAACGC
>JAFLTL010000007.1:0-30679 GCA_022510505.1 Muribaculaceae bacterium
ACGAAGGCAGCTCTCAAGAAGAAGACAATGATAGTTCGGAAGATTTAGGTAATTATATTATTCATAGCAATTTATTTGTTATATTTGTGAATCAATATTCATCCTCATGAAGCTATTAAAGGTTATATCTATTTCTATACTTTCTTTGCTATCTCTCGGGTGCAAGAGTTCACAAGGAATAGACTCTGAAAACCCGCAAAGAGAGAATGTAATTGTAGCTTATGTCACTTCCTGGAGCGACGTAATTCCTGATCCTGACTATTTCACCCATCTTAATTATGCTTTTGGACATGTGAACGATTCTTTCGATGGAATCAGAATTGACAATCCCGAAAGATTTAAAACAATGATAAAATTGAAAGATCTCAATCCTGATCTTAAGGTTCTTCTTTCAATTGGTGGTTGGGGGAGTGGTCGGTTCAGTGAAATGGCGGCTTCGGATTCTTTAAGAAAATCTTTTGCAAATGAATGTAACCGACTTATAGAAGAATATAATTTCGACGGCATAGATATAGATTGGGAATACCCCACAATCGGAGTGGCCGGAATTTCCAGTAGTCCTGATGATACTGAAAACTTCACCAAATTGATGTCAGATATCAGGGAAGCCATAAGTGAAGATAAATTATTGACATTAGCCTCTTCGGCAACTGCCCGGTACATCGATTTTAAGTCAGTCGTGCCATTCGTGGATTTCGTGAATCTCATGACCTATGACATGAGCAGTGGAGAAGCACATCACTCTCCTTTATTTGCTTCTTCGATTACACCTGAAATGACGGTGGATAAATCGGTAAACCTGCATAGGGCTGCCGGGGTTCCCGATGAAAAGATAGTATTGGGATTGCCATTTTACGGTAGAGGCATCCAGGACGGCGAAACCTATTATCTCGACTTCAAGGATATAAAGCTGAAACCCGGTCAACGCATGGAATGGGATTCAATATCACAATCACAGTATATAGCCGATTCAAATGGTAATTTTGTTTTCGGATTTGACAATCCCGGTTCACTCACCATCAAATGCAATTATATTCTTGAAAATAATTTAAAAGGAGCTATGTATTGGGATTATAATGGGGACGATTCATTGAAAACGCTGAATAAAACCATAAAGATGGTTTTGACGGGTTTATAAATTGTGAGTAATACTATTTTATGGCAACAAGGATTTTTTTGAGATTTTTTTCTTTCCTATTGGCATCTTTCATAGGGGCAGCATGCTGTTTATACGCACAATCGGATAATTATCCTGCAAATTATGCCAAAGAACCTCGATTCAAAGCTCTCTTATATTACTCAGAAAATGTCGAAGAGGCACATAAACAATTTGCTAAGGATGCAATAGATTTTTTCACTCGATTAACGGAAGGGGACGGATACATCCTGGAAACGACTTCTTCCTTGAAGGAATACGATTATGAAAACCTGAAAGAATTTAACACGATTATAGCGGTGAATATTTCACCATCCGACCCCGAGGAAAGAAAATTGTTTGAAAAATATATGGAAAACGGAGGAGGTTGGCTCGGCTTTCATGCTGCAGGTTATAATGATGCAAACACAGGTTGGCCCTGGTTTAACGAATTCCTCGGTTGTGGGAATTTCTATTGCAATAACTGGCCTCCTCAGCCCGCACTTGTAGATGTGGATATTTCAGATTCTCCAGTAACTAAAAACCTGCCGGTTTCTTTTGTGACACCCGAAACCGAATGGTATCAGTGGAACCCTTCTCCACGAGAAAATCCAAACGTGGAAGTGCTTCTGTCTCTTTCTCCTAAGAATTACCCTTTTGGCTTAAAAGATGTCATATTTTATGGCGACTTCCCAGTGGTGTGGAGAAACTCTAACTACAGGATGATATATCTCAATTATGGTCATGGAGACAGATGTTTCAGTGATGCGACTCAGAATTTATTAACAATCAATGCGTTCCGATACGTGGTCAGTCAATCTCCCGATGGCGATCCATTTCTGAAATGACATTGTTTCTCTAAGCACAATGAAAATAATTATTCGACCCGAATACATTATGAATCAATCATCCAGAAAATAAAAGATATCTGGGTCATAGGTTATTTCATCTTCAGGGTCGTCAAGATAGTCATCAAATCGGTCGTTATATTCATCATAGATGTTTGAAGCTCCGGCAGAAATTTTATATTGTTTCATTCGGGAATAATTGTTCTTGATATAGCTGAAAAGCTCATTGTCATCGGAGATATAGAGATCCATGTCCCATTCATAGGTGCCGTTAAGATAGGAGAGGTCTGTTGATTTCTTTCTCATCCTTATGCTGCCGTCAGCCATGGTTTGAGTTTCATACTCCTCCCACTCCCGATGTGCATTACTGATAGTAACAAGATAATGATATTTCCCTTTTGAAGATGCAACAGGATGGTAATCTTGCTGCGTTCCCGCTGCTTCTTTTTTCTTTCTGTTACGTTCAACATCGCTAGGATAACATGTTGTCGTTCCATAAGGGTCCACATAAGTTGAGGGGTCGAACTTGTAATCCATCCACGTCGGCCTTTCTTCGTCAGCTACGGGTTTCTGACTGTCAAGCCACTGCTTTGTTAGATAAACCAGGATGATACCTATTGCACAAATCAAGATATAGACTCGCGTATTGTTGTTCATCGTAAAAAAAATGATTTAAGCACCCCAATCGGTTAGGTATCCGTAAATAATGAATCCTATCCACAGATACATCCAAAGTTTGAATTCCAATAACAGTTTCTTTTTGCGTTCGGGCCATCCAACAGGGTCAGCCTTCATTCTGATCCTGTCGTTTCGATTGCACCACCATCTGACAACCCAATAACCGAACGGTGCCCAAAGAACCCATGTTATCCATTTGATGCAATAGGCCCATGCCAAGGTGCGAATGACAAGGCGCATCGCAGGATAGACGTCTATTTGCTGACCGGCATAATTCCCGTCTTTGTCAAGATAGACCTTTGTTGGCGCAACTAAGGTCTCCTGAACCAGTTCAAGGTAGCTCTTCATAGTTTAGATGATTTATTCAACGAAGTTTGCAAACGGAAGTTTTCCTCTATGACGATTCTTGAATTCTACCAACAATCTATTTTCCAGATCACGGGCCGATTCATTTGGTCCGACCAAACGCCATCCCACGACAAATTCATCGGAATCAGGCAATTGCCATATTGCACGTCCGCCTCTATGGGGAGCATCTTTGCCCTGTCCGAATCTCATATAGGTCCCGATTCTTTTTCTAAGAGAGGAATCGGTTTTTCCGATATAAATAATCTGAGTGTCATCTACCCATTTCGAATCAAGCAAGTCAACCGGATAGTCGAGCAGCTTCCCATCATGCATCTTCACGGCTCCATTCTCCCGAAATTTTGGAACCTCGTTGGTGAATTCTCTCAGAATAAAATATATGCCTTTGCAATCAGGAATCCGGGAACAAGATTGTTTGAGCTCCTTTACTGTTGCACAGCCGTTCATGTTCAGGTCGGCAACTTCTTTCATCGTTTCATTCTTGTTGATCATGATTCTATGAATTGCGTTTATAACATTGTTCCGATATGTTTCTTATTGTTTCTCGTAGTGATTCAGGTTTTATTACCTCCAAAGACTTGCTTCGCGATAATAGCTCCATTATGAAGTCATTGGTAATTTTAACTTCCAAGCTGATTCTAAATTCCTTTTCATCGTCAATGAGAGTTTGTTGAGACCAGTGCAGAGGTCGGGCCTTGATAAAGGATCCGTCAAGAGGGGAATAGGAAAGTTCAATATGTTCCACCGGCATTTCCGGATCATCCCATATTCCATAACTATGTTTGAACAGTTTCTCAGGATCAATAGATAAGTCTTTCTCAAATCTTTCGGTCAGAATTATCACATTATTGATTCGATCAATGCCATAGTACCTCAGCTTACCTGAATCGTCAGTCCCGATTAAATACCAGAAACCAAGGGATTCCTTGAGGAAGTAAGGGCAGATTGTTCGGTGTCTCACCGCATTCTCATGGCGGTAGAGAGTATAGTCAAATGATATTTTCCTATTTTCCTTAATTGCAGAGATGAACAGGGGAAATGAATCACTACCTTTTGGCCGATGATGTTCAGGCAGAATGAATCCTAATGATTTTGTCTCGGGATTGATTGAAGTTATTAAATCAAAGTCCATCAGGATTTCATTATACCTGATATCGGGATTCTCATTTTCATAGGCAATGAAATATCCAAAACCTCGTCGATGTTTGATCTCTATGGAGAATAAATCGTAAATCTCTTTGAAATCACGTTGAAGTGTCCGCAGACCAATATAGGTATCGTAGCCGCGTTCCCTCATTTTTTTATTTAAATAATGAATGAGTTCATCAGCAGGAACATATTTTTGGAGTCCCGACAATCGGTTAATTACTAGTATGTAGCGTACCAAACGCCCAAGATTCTGTTTCATGATGCAAATATAAATCTCAAAAACGACAGAACATGTCGTTGAAAAATATTTATCAAGATTAAATTATTTTTTTTGCTTCTCTTATTCAATATCGCTTTTTTTGATCCATAATCTTTTGCCGTTTCTGAGTTCTATTTGAACATCATTTTTCAGCAAATTTGATTTTATGATTTTAGCCTCGTCTTTAAAAGTACCATCCGACAAAACATCGGCTCCATATTCTACAGCAATTTTCACTTTATTTTCAGTTGGAAGTTCCGATTCCATAATTTCGTTTATTCTATTTTTATATTTAATATCGGAATATCCTATGGTGTTACGTTTTATAGTCACATAGTTTCCTTCCCTGAATCGGTTTGAATTATTCATATCAACAATAGCGGTAATTAGTTTGGGTAAGGCGAGAGGGATGATTATAAGAAGTAGAAATGCTATGAATGGAAGTTTTTTCATGACTCATTTTGTATTTGCGATTAAATAACTGACAAATTTTGTCGCAATTTTAAGCATCTACAACGTCAATTTGAGTCGTTGAAAAAACGTTATAATAAAATTCTCATGAAAAAATTATTGGAACGACCTCAATAAAGGTCTGTTCAAATAACGAAATCAAAAAGGAGATATACAAAAGTAAGCTACTTATTGTCTTACAATCAACATATACCCGAATCCTCTTTGATTGATTATGTTGATATCAGGATCCTTACTTAAAAGTTTTCGTAATTTATGTATATATCCATGTAAAGAATTCCGATTTGAGATATAATCATTTTGCCAAATTCCGAGCATCATTTCTGAAGAATATACAGTATGTCCCATTTCGGCGACTAACTTTTCCAGTATCTTAGATTCAAAATTTGACAGATTATATTCAGAATTCTCATATTTTAAAATCTGCAAAGAGGGTATGAAAAGGAATTTTCCAACCTCATAAATTTGCTCTTGGATTTCAGATCTTATATATTTTCGAAACAAAGCCTTTATTCTGACTAACAGCTCTCTGAGCTCAAAAGGCTTTTTGATATAATCATCGGCACCTGTTTCAAAACCTTCTTCAATGTCTTCTATAGTGCTTTTAGCCGTAAGGAACAATATTGGTAGATGAGAATTGAATTTCCTTATTTCCTTTGCCATCCTAAAACCATCCATTAAAGGCATCATAACGTCAGCCACCACTAAATCAGGATTCTCCTCTTTTACTATTTTAAGGCCCTCCATACCGTTTGACGCATTCAGAACCTCATAACCTTCATCCCTCAGGACGTCACTGATTATCAATCGGAGGTCCGATTCATCCTCAACCAAAAGTATCTTATTTCTCATTTTCAATTATATTTATAATGAAAACAGAGCCCTCGCCTTCCTTGGTTCTGACAGAAATGGACCAACCCATTTTATCCAGTATGCTTTTAACATAATAGAGTCCAATGCCATATCCTCTTACATCATGGCGATTCCCATGGGATACACGATAAAATTTATCAAATATATATGGCACCGATTTTTCAGGTATGCCTATTCCGTCATCAGAAACTGAAATAGTTCTCCCGTCACTTTTAATTGTAATGTTAACTTTATCTCCGGAATATTTAATTGCATTGTCTATCAGATTGTTCATTATATTGGCAAAATGAGTTTTATCGGCTTTGATTACCACTCCATCCGATATATCTGTTATAATATTGATTTCCTTATCTTTCCTCATCAATTGAGCCGCAACCAATTCTTTTATAAATGGTTTCAACTCAATGTCCTCAGATTCCAATTCCATAGTTTTTCTTCTTTCCATACTCATGGCCAGAATGTTTTCAACAAGCTCTCCCAAACGTTTGAGTTGACGGTTTGCTATAATCAAATATTTTTCTCTTTTGGTAAAATCCTTGTCGGCATTATGATTCAATAATGCATCATTGGCTGAAAAAGCAATTGCAATAGGTGTTTTGAGCTCATGAGTCATGTTATTGACAAAATCATCTTTCATCTCTTCGATGGAACGCAATCGTGAGACTGTCTTATAAAGATAACGGAACGCCAAGGTAAATACAATTATCAAAGCGATATTGGAAATCAATATGCCTGCCATTTGGCTGAGAATGTAGGAAAGGGGAGACGAATAGTAGGCAACATATCTATCTCCTGTCAAAAGATTATAATAAAGAGAAACGCTGTCGAGTCGTGATACATCAACAGGACCAGAGTAACTTTTTAGAGTTTCTCCTTTTTCAGAGATGCTGATTACAATGGTGGTTTTAGGTTTTATCCCTCTCTTCCCTAAAGCTATCTTAAAGAGGCTGTCAACATCGTTAATTCTGAGCGGGTAAACAGGATCTATAGTCTGATGTGCACCATATCCTATTTCACTTACCATTATATCGGAATAATTAGTGCCATGTGGCAATGCGATATTCCTTAACGAAAGTATACTGTCATTTCCATCCTTAATTGTGACATATAATGTATCGCCCTGTATGCTTCTTGTCTGAGACATTGCTTTACCCTTATAGGCCAATTCACCATCAATTTCAGGATAATGCTGTGATCGGTTCAAGACCTCATCAAGATCGGCCTCTCTTAACGACTGGGTTATCAATTCTTCGGTTTGCTTGCGAATACTCTCATATAATTCAAAAAGGAAGAATAGATTGAATGCCAACAGAACCTTGAGAATTATTATGAAAATGATTGTGTTTGTCTTGAATTTTTTCATCATTGCAAAATTAGTTGATAAAAAAGAAAATAATTGGGCCTATTGTCTCAATTAAGACTAAATAAGACTTCTGTTAAGACTAAATAAGGATTAAGGTTCGGAACATGGAAAACTATAGGTCTAATTTTGCTCTTAAATAAAAAATTATGATAATGATGATTAAAAGAACTATCTTGCTGATTCTATTTACACCGACACTGTTCAATATTCAAAGTGCAGTCACTGAACCGGATACACTCACCACGCATGAACTTGACGAGGTAGTTATTAAAGGAGAAAAACCACTTATTAACAGTAAAGAAGGAAATCTTTCATATGATTTGTTAAACATGGTTAGAGATAAACCGGTATCAAATATCTATGAAGCGTTAGCCTATCTTCCCGGTGTCAGAAACAATAATGGCGTCTATGAATTGACAGGTACAAATGGGGTCAGTATCCTTCTCAATGGAGAACTTACGAATATGCCTTTACAGAATCTTTATCAGTTGCTTTATAGCACTCCGATTGAAAGATTGAAGAATGTCGAGATAATGTATGCTGCTCCAGCGAAATATCATGTCAGTGGAGCGGTTATAAACATTATTTTGAAAACTCCGAGACCCATTGACGGCCTAACAGGTCAGCTTTCCTCCGGTTATAATCAAGCTTATTATGCATCATATAATGCCGGATTGGCTGCAAATTACGCTATAAAAGACTGGACTTTTGATCTCAATTGGACGATAGGTTTAAATAACCGGCGCAACCATCAGGAGACTTATTCCAATCATCTTATAGACGGAGCCCGGAAAATGATCGAAGATGATATGGTACAAAAGGGCGATAATCTCTCCAACGTGATTTATGCTTCAGCTTCTTATAAAAGGGTGAAACTAACCTATAATGGTCAGATTGTTTCTGATGCCCATGCCTCGAGTTATTCAAAAGGTACATTCGGTGAATATATCAATAGATATGACTATTCTCAGCCTACCAATTATCATAACATATTAATGATATATGAGTCTCCTTTCGGACTTTCAGTTGGGGGAGATTTTACAATTTATAGTGAAAAAAGAAACCAACAACTCACAAAAGATGATGAGCAATTGGTTGAGGCAATAAACCATCAATCCATCAATAAATATCATGTCTATATCGACCAGGAACATAGTTTTAATAAATGGAAACTGAATTATGGTTTTGAATATCAGCATTCCGATGACAAGAGCAAACAGACGTATTTATATCCTCCGCAATCAGGATTCAATGAAACTTTAAGAGAAAATGTGGCTGACGGTTATATAGGAGTTCAAACCTCTTTGAGCTTCGGGCTTTCATTCAATGCATCGGCAAAAGCCGAATATTTTAACAACAACTATTTACATAATTGGAATTTTATCCCACAACTGGGAGCGACTTATTATAAAACGCCAAAGAGTATTTTCCAATTGAGTTTAATGTCCCAAAGAGTTTATCCGCAATTCTGGGAACTACATGGAGGCACAAATTATATCAATGATTATGCCTATATCATAGGAAATCCTAAACTTCAACCCTATATAAATTATTCGGCACAGCTAAGTTATATTTTGAAACAAAAATATTCGGCAACTCTCTATTTCTTATTTGCAGATAAGTATTCAGTACAATTACCTTATCAAATGACTGATGTCTTAAATCTGGTTTTCAAGACTCTTAACCTTGATTTTTCCCGAACCGTTGGATTACAACTGCAGGCTCCCTTTAATGTTGGAAATGTTTTAAATTCAATACCGGTTGTTAACGTATCTCATAAACAAGAAAAAGCTACTCATTTTCATGACCTTAATTTTGATAACAAACGCTGGTCATTTTATGGTGCTTTGAACAATAGTTTTATTTTTTCACAAAGATACCCTGTATCAATTTCATTAGATGTTGCTTATATAACGGGACAAATACAAGGTCCGGGCCGTTTCAATTCATTTTGGAAAGTTGATGCCGGTGCCAAATGGAGTTTCGGTAGGAAAAGATGTTGCGAACTAAATCTAAAGTTCAATGACATTTTCAATACCTGGAATCCTAAACTCTATATAAATTATGCTAATCAAGATTACAAAATGATTTTACATGATATGACGAGAAACTTTAATCTTAGTTTTATTTGGAAATTCAATGGATTCAAACCACAAAAAACCTCAATCGATACTTCCCGATTTGGAACCGGAAATTAATTCAATCTCTTTGTTCCTCCTTTTACAGAAATCTTCGATTGTCGACTGCCAATAGTCTGTGCGAATTAATATTCAAAACGAAACCTATTTTACCGTCAAATATTTGCACTGGGTTAAATATTGCATTTCTTTCTCAAATTGAAACTCTGATTTTCAATTTGAGAAAAAGAGTAGTATAATACGGAATATATTAGAAGGATAATATCTGATTGAAATTTCCTCTTGGAAATTATTAATATCCGAGACATATAAAAATCCCGAAAGATTATTCTTTCGGGATTTTTATAATTTATCGATTTATAATCTTAGTTGAGTCGATCATTTTGACTTCGGCACACAATTATGCTAATCATAATCGACCTGTGCAATGTTCTTAAGTTCGTCATATGAAGATTCCACCAAAGCACGCATACATACTCTTTGTAGAAATATTTGAGTTAAGGGAAACCTTTCGAATGGAAGATGGTCAGAATGTTCTTTACCTCAGAATCCGATAGTCCTCCCGGTTTGTTGCAGTTAAATAGATGTTCTTAAAGTGAAAGGTAATAAGGAGAGGATAAGCAGGGTTGTGAAGCTATATGTTTTATAGTGGCTTCGACATCTGACACATCAATATAAACATTCCTTAACCTTTTTAATTCGCCGTTATTTGAAAACAATAAATCTCTGGATCCGGAAAGTTTGCAAGCATCTTTACATCCTATTACAAATTCACTTTCTTTTGTGCTTTTCATTTTAAAAGCTATATGTGCGGGCATATTAATAATCATGGAATTCGACAACACATCTTTAGAAGGTCGTTGTGTCGATATTATAACATGAATACCTATTGCTCTTCCTAGCCATAAAAGAGGGTGGAGATGCTTTAAAACAGTATCCCCGGCAATCATCATGCTGTCTGCTAATTCATCGACAACCACAACTATATAAGGCATTTTGTCATGCTTTGTCTTAATCTTCTCAGCTTTATATTTATCATTATATTCTGAAATTGAATTCGTATGGGTATCTTTTAATTGAAGAAATCGCTTATCCATTTCCTTATGAAGCGATTCCAATATTTCAGCAACAGAGTCACCTAATTCAGTAATGACGGCGCCTTCCTCTCCTTCTTTTCGTAAAAGAAAATGATTCCTCAAAGAATTATATTTATTAAATTCAATCATTTTTGTATCAATAAGAACAAATTGTAACTCTCCAGGACCCTTTTTACATAACAATGATATGATGATTGAATGAAGTAACATTGACTTCCCCTGATTCGAATCTCCTGCTATCAATAAATGAGGCATTTTTGTTAAGTCTTCAATAATATTCTCATTATCTTCTCCAACCCCCAAAACAATGGGAAGTTTATAATCATTGTTACGGTAGATTTCAGAAGAAATAACATCTCTTATGAAAACTTCTTCTGTATTCTTTTTTTGAAGAAGATCTATTTCCGGATAGACATAATTTAAACTCACCATGTATTCCTATTTAAAATTTGTATAATTAATCAATATAAATGAGAATAATATAAAATTGAATTAGGAAAGATCATTAAATAATTCTTTTCTTTTTTCATTAGATATTCCAACATAACAATCATCGTAAATTTGAATCAAAGGTACTCCTGATAATCTGTAGTTCAAAGGTATTAAATCATCTAATTGTTTTCTATCTATAGTTTCAGAAGCATCCTTTAAAGAACAAAAACTCATTATAGATTTTAATGTATCTATAATAGGGTTATTTAGTTCGCCGAAATTAAGTTCCGGATCTATTTCTGACAATCGGTCATTATCTTGAACAATTGATATATTCGATGAAGCAATCAGTTGCATTTTTGAATTGGCGGCTTTTTCCCACTTTTTCTTACCTTCATAAGAAAATGGCATTGAAGTCAATGAAACGACAAATTTTCCTCTTAAAATTGCATCAAGAGCAATTAACGGTGCATATTTGCTTCCGGTTTTCCCTCCCAATGCAGTACAAATAACAACTGTTTCAACTGTTTCATCGATAATGTTGTCTACCAATTCAGTTAAGTCAGCTTTTACTTTCTTATTATAATTAAGGGCCTCAACCAAAAAATATTTATCTGCATTCACAGAATTTCTTTCTAAATCCTCTTTGCTGGTATCAACAACAATTAAGGTATGCTCAGGAAATATTTCTGCAGAAATTAAATCCTGAGCTATGTTGAATCCTCCATTACCGATAGCTATAATAGTTTGTTTTTTCACGACACAATTTTTAATTTAGGTTTTTAATCTTCTGAAGAATGGCATTGTCATTTCATGGCAATCCAAGTTCCTCACGCATCGCTTTTCTAAAGGAATCAGTGATAGTCCCCCCGTTCTCCTGCTCCTCTTTCAGGATCAAGTTATAATAAATCTCTTTTTCCCAAGGTTCTTTAAAATACTTATTAAAGTCTCTTATGCCCGTAAAAAGAGTTTCATTTCCATAATTTCCTGCACAAAATTGTGCAAAATAATCAGAATCGTCCTCATTTAAACCATTTTTTATAGCATTTTCCTTAATTTCGGCAAAAGCACTACAATATTTTTCCGTATAATCACTCGTGTATGCATCTGCATAGGCATCAGCATATATATCACTTTTGCCTTCTCCAATACATCTATGATATTCTTCAGTGTATTTTTGCGAAAGTGTCAACCAATCGTCAGCAGCTTCATAAAAATATTGTTTACTAATTCTATTAAGAATGGGATCGTCGCTAAAACTATCAAAGAATATTGAAAGTTCCTTATCACGTTCCGATTCATCAACGGAATGAAAAGACTCCTGTATGCACATATATAATTTATCAGGCCTCCCATCATAAGATTCAGCAGCTTCTGCAAATGCTTTTGACCATTCATGGCTCTGACCATTTTTTCTTTGCTCAGCATAGATATTCGGATGTGAAAATCTTAGTAAATTATGCCAAGCCGCTTCTCGCAAGGTATTAAATTCTTTCAATGTATTATCTCTAAGAGAGTCCATCCATTCTCTCAACTCTTCCCGACAATAATCTTTTGCGATTACATCAATTCCCGACTGTTTAAAAAGATTTTCAAACTCTTTTTCAGTATAAGATCTATCTTTATTTTCCATTTTTATTTTAGCTCAAAGATTTTCATCGTAATAATATTCGATAATAGTATTATGATTCTATATAACCTAAATTCCGTGCAGAACTAAAAAGAATTTTACAATCTAAGTCACCTTGTTTTGTGGTTTCCCAATATGCTAAATTGCCGTTTTCGAGAATTATATTTGTTTGAGCATCTAAACCTGAGTAGTCCAATATATTTTTTATCATATTTTTTTGTTCATCAGATAATTTGTCTTGCACCTTTTGCAATCTAAATCCCCAGTAAGGCAAAAGGTTTTCTCCCGAATCCCCATCACCATCTTTATTAAACCTACAACCAATCCAAAGATTATCTTTTAGGTTTAATCCAAACGAGATTGATGGCTCATAAACCATCATAGGCCAATCTTCTTTGAGAGAATTATACCATTGGTCTATTAGTGCATGAGAAATTCTGATCTGCAAATCTTCAACTACCTTTTTTGTTTCATCTAGATTAAATAGAACTTCATCCAGTTTTTCTCTACCTGCTAAATCCAAATTTATTTGTAATTCGTTTTGTAAGAATTCTGTTTTTTTCATTATAAATCGTTTATTTATTTTGTTACCATATAAGCCATTCAGATAGTCTGACAATTGAAGTAATGCTGACCTAATGTTTGTTTCTCTTAATGGTATTTCTCTTTCTTCCTTTTCAAGCCATTCAGAAAACTCACTTTGAGGGAAAATAGTCCTGTTAGAAAATTCTTTCTTAAAATTATATTTAGTTACAGGTTCCAACATTACATCTTCAGAGATATAATTGGTATCTATTTTATTTTTAGGTAGGACAACCACATATATTTGGTCGTCTCGATAACCTAAACCCTTTGCCGTTTGAATATATCGAGCAAGTTGATTGGGTTGAAATATAGCATCCTTTATCTTATTTTCTATTATAATGGCATACTTATTCGGTTCTCTGATTAAGATATCAATATTGAATTTTTCTCTCTCAATCAATGGTTGAGAAATTAGAGATACATTTAATCCTTTATGGGAAAGAAAGCGTTTTATGAAACCAGCCAATATCGGATAATTGCCAAAATCATTTTTATATTCAAAAAGTTTTTTTAGCATCCTGCTTATTTTTGTTTCACCTATCACTATTGATTCTTCGGGATCAATTATTTCCAAAAGATTGCATTCTCTAGGAGGACGAATCGGACAGTTATTTATGAAATCCCTCAGTTTGAAACTAAGTCCTAATATTATAGATTGTACTTCCATATTTTTAATTTTCATATAATTCCTGTAAATCTTTAATCCATCCTTTAAGAGTCTGCCGTAAAGATTCCGGTTTCAAGACTTCTATCATTGCTCCATGTTGAAGAAGTTTCATCACAAAATCATAAGTAGGAGCTAAATATAACTCAAAATCAGCATAATCCTCACTTTCCTCAATGAGTTTTTGTGAATGGTGTAAGGGCAACGATTTAATGTATTCCTTACTTTGTTTATTTGCCTGTAAGATAATTTTCTGGGGCTTAACGCTTTCATCTACCACTATCCCATAGTAATTAGAAAAATACTCTGATGCATCAAAATTTTTTGGAAGTTTATACGTATCTTGAGAAATTTCAAGGGTTACAACTCTATCTAGTCCGAAAACCTGTAAATCTCCTTCAGAAGTCTTACCCATAACATACCAACGATTATCGAACAGCTTTACGGAATATGGCTCCATCAACAATTTTGATTTTTCATTAGTTTTAAAAGATTTATAAAGGATTTTAACCTTGAGATTTTCTTTCATAGCCTTTAGCAGTTCTTGCAAATGATTGTGTCCGGATATAACTTCACTTACAAGTATTCTGTCTTTCAAATATAGGTTTTCACTGATAAGGTTTCCTAAACTAAGGGTATCATACATCCATTGTTTAAGTTTATCTTCCTCTATATCCTCAAGATTCTTGATATAATAAACAAATCCGTCTGCCTTTCGACATTCAATCTTTATTCCGAATAATTTTTCTATCGAATCACGCCAACGATTGAAAGTCCCCCTATGAAGCGGATGATAATCGCTTATGTTCTTATTTTCCTCCCACCGTTTTGATAATTCCTTAAAGGATATTTTCCCTGTGCGACGGATAGTATCAATAAGCCATATATATTTGTTGTACTGTGTCATATTTTCGAATTTGGTACAAAATTATAAAATAAGTGTCTCATTTTATGAGACACTTATTAGAAATTTATAATTTTGCTTTATAAATATATTTCTTCATTTCGGATTTATTGTTTATCATATTAATCAGACAATTAGCTACAAAATATTCAGGCTGAGGGGGATCAATTCCCAACCATGGTTCACAAAGCTTATAATTCCTGACTTTTGTTGCCAAACATACTGTCCATTCTTTTTCCATTATAAAGAATTCTTCTGCGCCGATTACAGTGTTGTCACAAACAAAAGAATCGTAAACATCCAAGTATCCTTTTTTATATGGTGTCTGATTACTGTTGTTTGACAATTGCATTAAGTGATTAAATACAGATTCCAATTCTTTATAATTGAACTCTACTCTATAATAATCGAAAGAATGATCTTTTTTCAGATATCCTTTTACCTTTCTCCAATTTGTAAGTTTGAAATAGTATTCAAGTGGCATATCGGCGCTTCCTAAATCATTATAAGAAATAGAATTTACGACTCCTCCTCCGTTCAATTTTAAAATCTCAATAAAATCATTTGGAGATAACTTCGTTCTTCTCAAACATATATCAGTAATAGCATTTATAGGAGCAAGGCGCAATTCAATCAATGGATTTAATGAGCAATCAAGACGAGTTAATTGACGATGAGTACTTAAATCCAATTTCTCAATTCGGTTATTTCTACATACCAAACACTTTAAGAACTTACTTTTAGGAAGTTTTAGGCTTTTAAGTCTCTGGTTAATTATTGATATTTTTTGTATTCCGGGAGTTCGTTCAAATTTAATGGATACGAGTTGGTTTTTATAGCGTGAAAATTCTAATCCTTCTAAAGACCTCCCGCAAATTGTTTCAATTTTAATTCTGTAAATTCCGGGCTTATGATATCTATGTCGAAATGTTATTATTTTATTTTCGTTATTTGATAGAGCCCCGGACAATTTGTTTTTATTTTCTCCCCAATTGACTAAAGCATGAGAATGTGGTGGAAGTTCAACGGAAAACTCACAGTTAAGATTTTTAGAAGAGATATTTACCCTAATTGTGATACTGTCAGGTAAAGTAGTCATTTCCTTTAAACCCATATATCTTTTGATAAGGTTGGGGAAATGTTTTTTCTCATTATAATTAGAATTTCTCAAAACTTTTTCATATAATTCTTGAGCTTTAACAATACTCTCTTTTTGTTCATATATTTCCCCCAACGCACAAACTATTTCATCGTCATAATAATAAGCGCCTTCAACCACTTCTTCGAGAAAATGTTTCGCTGTAGACCAGTTCTTTTTTACCCCTTTCCCATTATAATACATTAGACCAAGGTAATAACACTTTTCCTTATAAAAGTTTTCTCCTCCAATATTTTTTAAGAAATTAAAAGAATCCGAATACTCTTTTTGTTCATAATAATATTTTCCTAAATAATAGGCACATTTTTCATTATGGTATTGTTCTTTACACTTTAGTAAAAAGAACTCTCTTACGGCATCATTATAGAGATATTGGCTAAGGCGTTCAATATAATTTGGATCACGTTTAACTACAATAGAAACTAATTCCTCATCATTTAAAGTTAATTTTTTGTTTTTTCTATTGGCATCTTTCAAATCTAAAAGTGCTAAAGTAACCAATTGTCTTTTGGCCTCTTTAAATCCAGATTCAATCCAACCATTAATCTTCTTTAGAACAAATTGTATTTCTAAAGAAGACATGGTTCTATAGGCTATTATAGGTAAATTAGAGAAGGAATAGGAACAAATATTTGAAAGGTCATTTTCCATTAAAGGAAACATCTGTTCCATAATTTCTAGAGCGTCCTTTAATTCCGGTCTGATTTCATATTCATTATTCAGTGAATGAGGATCTGTTAATGTTTTTATCTTCCCATTGTATATTTCCTCCATATTTTTAAATGATTTCTTTATACAGTCCATTTTAATCTGCGGTTTAAAAATTAAGAAATGATAAAATGCAAAATTAAATCATATATGTCTCAATTATTGGTACAGTCCTTATATCCATAAATTTAAATAGTCATTCTACTATCCAAGAGAAACCTGAATCATAGCCATTCCCTCCACCGGAAGTTATAACTAGTTTACCTCCTATTAATGTGTCAGCCATAGTAAAGATTTTATTCCGAGTCTCAGGATCCACCAACTTATCAAATATGTTTGAGGTCGGTCATTTTCCTTCGGCACCGAGTACCAGCATGGCTTTTTACGTCGCTTCGCTTCACAAAAGCCGCCTGACGATTCTCTAAATGCCGACTCTCGATTAGACAATTATCAGTTCATCTATGAGAATTTGATTTGTTTCTGATAGTCTTTAGTTCTCTTCTCTTAATGACCAAAGTTCCTTATAGTCTGTCATAGGGATTAATGGGAATTGCATTGAGGTGAGTTGTTTTGCTATGGCACCGCATACCTGACAGGCTTTTACCTCGCTTCACTCCCAAAGCCGTCAGACATCTGCTAAACACTCACTGCGATTTCACTGCGTTCAATTCTTAGAGGTGTAAAATCTATTGACTGATTTTGAGATCCATTATCTACAATTTAATTTGGAATTATGCATTGAAAACATTATGTTTGCAGTGCATAATATTCTTGTTTATGAAATTTGTTGACCGGATAAAAGAAAAAAAGAAATTAGAAGATGCAATTTCATCTCTGCCAATAGGGCTCACAGTGCTTTATGGCAGACGCAGAGTGGGTAAATCTACCCTTTTAAGAAGGATAGTCGGGAAAAAAGATATATATTTTTTGGCCGACCGATCGGAAGCTTCTCATCAAAGGGAAGTTTGCTCTAAAATTATCTCCGAAAAGATAGCGGATTTTGATAAGGTTAAATATCCGGATTGGGAAATACTATTGACTTCATTGAACCATAGGGTCACGGACTCTTTCTGTCTTTGTCTTGATGAGTTTCCTTATCTTGTGGAACAGACTCCAGAACTGCCGTCGATTCTGCAAAAACTATTGGATGAAAAAATTTTAAAATACAATCTTCTTATTTGCGGTTCCTCCCAGAATATGATGTATGGATTAGTGTTTGACAAAAAATCTCCACTCTATGGAAGAACAAAGGAAATAGTAAAACTCACGCCTTTAAAACTTCCCTTTATTGAGGAGGCTTTAGATATTGATGGAGTCAACGCAATAAAGGAATATGCAGTCTGGGGAGGCATACCCAGATACTGGGAATTGAGAGAAGCGTGCAAGACCTTTGAAGACGCTTTATGGCATAATATATTTTCAATAGACGGCATTTTATACGATGAACCTAATCAATTGCTTCAGGATGATATGAAAGATATTGTGAAGGCTTCAACAATATTGTCATTCATTGCATCAGGAGCCCACAGGATTTCAGAGATTGCTTCAAGATCCGGAGAAGTTGCGACAAACCTTTCACGCCCTATAAGTAAATTGATTGAATTAGGATTAATAGAAAAAGAAATCCCTTATGGAGCTGATGAGAAGAATTCCAAGAAAACTCTCTATAAAATCTCAGATCAATTTTTAGCCTTTTATTTCCGTTTTGTCGTCCCGAATATATCTTTTGTAAATCTTGATAGAAGAAAGCCGATAGAGATAGAATTACAATCCGGACTTGAAGAATTTATCGGTTCTTTTTGGGAGAAGACCTGTAGAGAGGCGGTCACGGGTAATGAAATCGATGGAAGATTATATGGAAAGGCCTCAAGATGGTGGGGAACAGTTAGAACCAAAGAAGGATTCAAACAGATGGAACTTGATGTGGTGGCTGAATCTTTAGACGGCAAATCAATATTGGTTGGAGAATGTAAATGGACAAATCCTGAAATAGCTTCAGTTTTAATCAACGAGCTGAAAGTAAAACTTTCTTACTTGCCATTTTGTAAAGGTAAGGAAGTTATTCCTGTGTTGTTTTTAAAAAATAAGCCAAAAGATATTTATGACAATTGGAATCTTATCAGAATATTTTACCCCTCTGATATTATAGAATTAATGGAGAAATAATTCATGAATTATCCATCTTTAAGAATGGTTACATATTTGGTAAAATATACGATAAAAATCCCATAAGCAAGCAAAGAAATCAATAAAAACGTAAACAAAATAGAGTGTAATTCATTGAACTACACTCTATTTGTTTGTTGATGATTATCGTTGGTGCGCTTAGTTGAGTCAATCATTTTGCCTTTGGCATCGAGACCCGGCGTGGCTTTTCACGTCGCTTCGCTTTGCAAAAGCCGCCGACATTCTCTAAATGATTTCCTCGAATAAGCTGCGCTTATTTTACTTCTTCGAAATCGACGTCGGTTACCTGGTCGTCACCTCCGTTGTTCGGAGTTGCGCCGGGATTGGGGCCAGCTTGGGCACCACCCTGAGCCTGAGCCTGTGCGTTCAGGATATCCTGCTGGGCTGCACCGAAGGCTGTCTCGATTTCCTTGATCGCCGAGTCAATAGCATCAATGTTCTGTGACTTGTGAGCATCTTTCAGGCGTGTCAATGCCGATTCAATGGTTGCCTTCTTGTCGGCCGGAATCTTGTCGCCAAGTTCGTTGAGCTGCTTTTCAGTCTGGAAAATAATCGCATCGGCCTGATTGAGCTTATCAATGCGTTCTTTTTCCTTGGCATCAGCTGCTGCATTTGCTGCTGCTTCGTCCTTCATACGCTGGATTTCAGCATCGGTCAAACCACTCGAAGCTTCGATTCTTATGCTCTGTTCCTTACCGGTTGCTTTATCCTTAGCTGATACATTTAGAATACCGTTAGCATCAACTTCGAAAGTAACTTCAATTTGAGGAATGCCACGCGGAGCAGGAGCAATTCCATCAAGGTGGAAGCGACCAAGAGTCTTGTCATCTTTAGCCATTGGACGTTCGCCTTGAAGAACATGAATTTCAACTGAAGGCTGGTTGTCGGCTGCGGTTGAGAACACCTCGCTCTTACGGGTAGGAATAGTGGTATTAGCTTCAATAAGCTTTGTCATCACTCCACCAAGAGTCTCGATACCAACCGAAAGAGGAACAACGTCAAGAAGAAGAACATCTTTTACATCTCCCGAAAGGACACCACCTTGAATTGCTGCACCAACTGCTACAACTTCGTCGGGGTTGACACCTTTAGAAGGAGCTTTCCCAAAGAATTTCTCAACTACCTGCTGGATTGCAGGGATACGTGTTGATCCACCAACGAGAATTACTTCGTTAATATCTTTTGCTGTCATTCCTGCATCCTTCAAAGCCTGTTCGCAAGGACGAAGAGTCGCCTGAATAAGATTATCGGCAAGCTGTTCGAATTTCGCACGAGTCAAGGTCTTTACAAGGTGCTTTGGAATACCGTTTACAGGCATTATATAAGGAAGATTGATTTCAGTCGATGTGGTCGATGAAAGTTCAATCTTAGCTTTTTCTGCGGCTTCTTTAAGACGCTGCAATGCCATCGGATCCTTGCGAAGGTCTATTCCTTCGTCCTTCAGGAACTCGTCGGCCAGCCAGTCAATGATAACCTGGTCGAAATCATCACCACCGAGGTGAGTGTCACCGTTGGTTGACTTAACTTCAAACACGCCGTCGCCAAGTTCAAGTATTGAGATATCGAAAGTTCCGCCTCCAAGGTCGAAAACTGCTATCTTCTGGTCTTTATTGCTCTTGTCCAAACCATAGGCAAGTGCGGCTGCCGTAGGTTCGTTCACAATTCTCTTGACAGTCAAACCGGCAATTTCACCGGCTTCCTTGGTTGCTTGACGTTGAGAATCGTTGAAATAGGCAGGTACTGTAATAACGGCTTCAGTTACTGTTTGTCCCAGATAATCCTCGGCTGTCTTCTTCATCTTTTGAAGAATCATTGCCGAAATCTCTTGCGGGGTGTATTCACGTCCGTCGATGTCAACACGCGGGCGATCGTTGGCACCACAAGTAACTTTGTAGGGCACGCGTTTGATTTCATCGGCTACCTGCTGACAGGTTTCACCCATGAAACGTTTGATAGAATAGATTGTGCGGGTGGGGTTAGTGATTGCCTGACGTTTTGCAGGGTCGCCAACTTTCCTTTCGCCACCGTCAACAAAGGCTACGATTGACGGGGTTGTGTTTCTTCCCTCGCTGTTAGGAATAACCACGGGGTCATTTCCTTCAAGAACCGACACACAAGAATTGGTAGTTCCAAGGTCAATTCCAATAATCTTTCCCATAATTTTAAGTTGTTTATTTATTGTTTTTTTTAATTATTATCATTCCATGAATCTTCTTACGAGGATTCATACAATAAATAAACAAATATTGTGCCAAAAAGGTTTCATTAACATTTTGTCAGTTCTCATGACAAAATGTTAATCCCGTATTTCCTTAGATGCGCTCAACAGTCTTGGCCGGAAGCCACGCCCGATGGACATCGTCAACTTTTATTTCCAACCATTTAGGATTCAATGAATCGCTTGGAACCGACAGTGAATCAATGATTTCCAAATGAGCACCCTCATGCAAAGTGAAGGCTTGTTCCGATTTGTCCTTGGGTAATCGCGGAACTGTCGATAACTGCACCATCGGTTCGATCACTATCGCCTCTCGGTTGTCTCTGACCAGCGCCGAGGATTTGAACGCCACTATTAAGACCAGAACATCGAGAACCAAGACCACTATACCACCAAAGAAACTCAACTTACGGAATTTTACATCGTCTATCAAAACATAGGCTCCTATACATCCCAACAGAACTACGAAAAGAATCAGAGCTGTGACGCTCCAGCCATTCGGAGTCATACTGAATATGACACTCTCGGCAACTTTCTGTGAAAGTGTTTTGTTTTCATCCTGACGATCTATCGTTTTCTCTTCGACAAATGTCAAATTGGCACGTGCGTCTTGATTGGTCGGATCCAACTTCAATGCCCTGCGATAATACAGAATGGATTTTCCAAGTTCACCCATCCGGTAATAAGTATTGCCGATGTTGTAATATAATTGCGAAGAGCTTCCGTTCTCATCGGCTACTCGAAGATATAGTTCAAGGGCTTCCTCAAATTTGTCGTTCATGTAGGCTTCGTCGGCCTGCTGAATCAAATTTTCAGTTTGGGCTGAAAGACCAAAGGTGAATGTCAATGCAACAAGAAGGGTCAATAAGTTTTTCATTTTCATCAGCTCAATTATTTTGATCTTTCTATGCCATTCATCAGTTTTTCCGTATCATCCAACACACGGTCCATATTCTCGCGTGATGACGCCTGAGGAGTGTACCTTGCCATCTCACATTCGTCAAGTATTTCGATTACTTTGTCTTTCAAGGATTCCGAAATACCTTTTTCATTCAGCCGGGCAGCAATATTATCTCGTGTCAACTGCGATGATGGAATACCCAGTTTGTCACTCAGATATCCCCACAAAGCCTTAAGAATCTCTTCATAGAATTTGTCGGAGCCTGTTGGCTGAACCAATGCCTCCCGTGCTGCTTTCAGACGTTTGCGGGCTAACTTCCCGGCACGTGCCAAACGAAGGCCTGCAACGTCGGCATTCCTCTTCTCCAAATGATTTCTCCAAATGATAATATAAATCAAAGCCAATGCCAGAGCAAGCCAGATAATCCAATATATCCAGGAATAGACAATCAAACTATGGGACGCCGACATATCATTTACATTAGGTTTGATGTGGAGAATGTCGGTCATACCTGCGTTGATGTCGCGTTTCTCAGCTGTAACCGTAGTGGTTACACCGGCACCACGGGCCACATTTATTTTCCTCGAAGGTAGAGGAAGTGTAATATATTCCTTCTTCGACGGATCAAAATAAACGAAGTCTTCAGCCGGAATGGTATACTCTCCGGGAGCCTGCGGAACAAATGTGTACTCAATCGTCATTCGTCCCGTGACATTGTTCCCTGCAACATGTGCGTCGGTCTCGGAACGTGGTGAATATTGCTCGAACTCATCGGGGAATTCAGGCTTCGGCTCTTTTATATATCGGATGTTGCCGGTACCAGATATCGTATAAGTCAAAGATGCAGCTTCGTTTGTTCTCAGATTATCGTTTGAGAGTTTACTCGAAATGGAGAATGTTCCCACAGCACCGGTGAAGCCCTCTGGTTGAGGGAAGGGGAGAGGTTGGACTGTTATGGAAAGATCGCCGGGATTGACATGAATCTCTTTTTCAACAGGAAGACTAGAAGTGAAAAACCCCCTGTTGACCTTCTCATACTGAACGACCGAGATGTCATATTTTCCCGAATTGAATGTCAGTTTGCCCGATTTTTGAGGAAATAGAATGACCTTTTTCAGAATGGCCGTCATGTAGTTTTCACCATTATAATGCTCTATTTCGTTCAATGCACTCTGAATGGGAATTTCCTCTATCAAACAACCGTCAAAATTTGGCTGGGAAACAGCCGAGAAACGGTTGATTTGATATTTAGTGTAAAGTTTGATAGTACATTCTACAGGTTCCTGTTCATAGACGGAAGTGCGCGACGGTATCATTCTGACGAATACCTCGTCTCTGCCAACCTGCTTGTCCGAAGTCTGAGTCGACAAATCATCAACTCTGACTCCCTGGGAACCGGCCGAACTTTGGTCGGGAGGCAATACTTTAAAACTGACAGGTTCGGTCCTCAAGGTTTTACCATCTACTTGGATCGATGCCGATGGTATAGTGAAAGTGCCTTCCGAGTCGGCTCTATATATATAGGAATAATCGACAGTGGTGCTCGAGGATGTGCGACCGTTTATTACCTGGAAAGAACTCGATGTTGATGTCGACGGACCATATAGGAACGTACATCCGTTGATTTCGGAAACTTTTATGCCGTTGCCTTCTCCGTTCTCAAGCCTGAAAGTAACTGAGAATTTATTGCCGGCGATCACTTGCCGGGGTGGAATAACCGAGAATTTTGCCTCGGCTCCTGCTGTAACAGGCAGAATAAGTGACAGTAGAGCGAGGAATGTGTATAAAAGTCGGTTCATGATTTCCGTTGGATGTTTTGAATTATTTGAGCTACCAAGGTTTGTCGGTGTTCCGTTTCCTTGCGTTATTCTGTTCTTCTTTTTGACGCTGGGCCTCTATCTTTCTTCGGGTAGCGTTCTCTTGGTTTTCCATAGCCTTCAGAATCTGCTCGGCATTTCGGTCGCTAATACCATTTTGTTGCTCTTGTTGCTGCTGCTGTTGATCCTGCTGCTGTTGTTGCTGGTCCTGTTGCTGATCCTGATTCTGGTCCTGGTCCTGCTGGTTTTGGTCCTGGTTCTGTTGGTCCTGATTCTGTTGTTGCTGGTCCTGTTGCTGCTGCTGATCTTGATCCTGTTGCTGATCCTGATTTTGTTGCTCCTCCAACTTCAGCTGGGCGAGTCGAAGATTCTCTCGAGCTTGGTCGTTGTCGGGATTCTTTCTAAGAGTTTTTTTATAGAGGTCGATGCTTTGTTGATATTGCCCCTGATTAAAAGCCATATTGCCCAAATTATATAGCGACTTTTCGGAAATCGATTGATTCGAAGCATTCATCGCCAGGTTCTGAAGCAGGTTCTGAGCCTCTTGAACCGGATTTGAACCTTGAATGTCTTCTTGTCCCGATGCCAGACTCATTTGTCGAAGCAAAGCTGACGCAAGATTGAACTGGGCCACTTCGGAATTCTCATTCTCCTGTAATGCTTTCCTGTAGGCAACTTCTGCCTCGGAATAACGCTTCTCATTGTAGAGATTGTTTCCTTCCTTAATATAATTTCTCTCATGCTTGGCCGAGACATTCGACTGCTGAGCCGAAACGCGTCCAACGCCAAGGGAGCATAATAGCAGAAAAATTATGAAGATATTGCGCATGTCTTAATTTTCTCGAGTAAAGAAATTGATTCGTTTCAGCCAACCGTTTTTACGGTCCAAGACGAAAATGTCAAGGATGAGGAATCCAAAGGCAATCCATGCAAACACTGGGAATTGTTCGGCGCTAGCCTTGTAGGACACGTGACTGACCTCGTCCTTCTCCAAATGATCAAGCTGGTCAGTCAATTCCCCCAACGCAGATGATGAAGCACCTGAAATATAGATTCCATCACCGGCTTCGGCAATCTCCTTTGCCATTGTTTCATTGAGAGCTGTGGTGACCGGTGTCCCCGTGTTATCTTTCAGGAATTCGTTCCTTGAACGATTCAATGGAATTGGTGAACCTTTGGTAGAACCGATTCCTATAACATCTACTTGGACACCTAACCTACGGGCTTCCTTTGCCATCTCGATTGCATCACCCTCGTGATTCTCGCCATCGGTGATGACAATGATGGCTTTGCCAACGGTGTTGTCGGGTGAGAATGCATTCAAAGCCATACCGATTGCAGTGCCAATGGCGGTTCCTTGTGAAGGAACCATCTCAGTGTTGATGTCGTCGAGGTACATCTTGGCCGATACGAAATCGGTGGTTATGGGCAATTGAGTATAGGCCTCGCCCGCAAACACTATCAGACCAACTTTGTCATTGTTCAAACGGTCAATAAGACGCGACAGTAGATATTTTGCACGTTCAAGACGTGAAATCCCTTGTGGATCATCGGTCGAGGAAGCCAACATTGAACGGGAAACGTCAAGAGCAATCATAACTTCAATACCTTCGGTCCTTTCCATCTCTTCTTTTTCTCCGGCACGCGGACGAGCTATCGCTATGATTAGAGCGGCCAATGCAACTAACTGTAAAGACAATCTGACCCAAGGATGATATTTAGAAACCTCTGGCATCAATGTCTCGAGTACCTTCAAATGACCATATCGACTAAGGTTTCTCCTCCGTGCCATTCGGGCGAGATAGAAGAACCCGAAGAATACGGGTAAAAGCAACAACAGCCAAAGAAGATGTGTATGAGCAAAACTAAACATATACTGTTATGGAATCTTTCTGAATATCGTGTATCTCAAAAGCATCTCCAGAAGGAAAAAGCTAAGTGCGAGCCAAGCCCAAGGCATGTAATTGTCCTCGGTGTGACTGAAATGACGAATGTCCATTTCTGTCTTCTCCAAACTGTCAATCTCCTCGAATATTTCACTTAGGACATTATTCCCTGTGGCACGGAAATATTTGCCCCCTGTGATGGATGCTATTTCCTTCAATGTAGCCTCGTCAATAACCACAGGCATGTTGACATATTCTATTCGGCCGAACATGTTTTGAGTGGGATAGGGCGCCGTGCCGTTCCTTCCTATGCCGATTGTGTAAACCTTGATACCAAGTTTCTTGGCAATCTCAGCAGCTGTCACAGGAGCCACATTGCCTGTATTGTTCGAACCATCGGTCAGCAATATGATACTTTTACTTTTCGCTTTTCCGTCTTTGATTCGATTTATTGCAGTTGCAAGACCGTCACCTATTGCGGTTCCGTCTTCAAGCAATCCCATCTCGAGTGATGAAATGTAGTTGGTCAAAGTTGTACGATCGGTTGTCATGGGTACACCAGTGAAACTTTCACCTGCAAAAATCACAAGTCCCATGTTGTCGGCTTCACGACCCGACACGAATTTCGAAGCCACGTCTTTTGCCGCTTCAAGACGGTCGGGTTTAAAGTCGCGTGCAAGCATCGACGAAGATATGTCGAGAGCAAGAATGATATCTGTACCTTCGGTGTGGGAAGTCCGCCAGCTATCACGGGTTTGAGGGCGTGCCAACATGATTATCACGCAACCCAGTGCAGCCAGACGTAACAGAAACAAGCCGTCAAGACCGAATTCTTTCCAGGGTCGTCCCATTTCTGAGAAAGGACTTGTTGTGGATATCTCAATCGAAGAATAGGCATTTCGTCTTTTCCATATATACCATCCGATCAACGGTAGGAATGACATGAAAAGCCACAAGAGACCTGGATGGGCAAACTGAATCATTTCTTAACCTCCTTTTCTCCGTTTTGATCTTCTTCTTTCTCCTCGGGTTCGGGAGCCGGTTTGGTGTCTTCGACGAACTTCTGTGCACGGCTCCATGATGCCACATTATCATCGGGAAGCGGACGAACCTTGGCAAATTTAACAAAGTCGGCAATCTCCAGAATCCGTTTCATCAAACCGTGATGCTCCGATATGTCGGAACGGTTCTTCAACTCATCAAGAATCTGGGTCGAAGTCATTTCCATAGCGTTTATGCCAAAACGACCCTCAAGATATTGTCTTAAAATATCGGTCAAGCGGGTATAATATTCCTTTTCCCTGCCATTCTCACAAAGATGTTCCTCTTTGAGGCGTGCCAATGATGAAATGGCTGCATCATAAGGAGAGACAGGCTTCGTCTTGGGCATGAATGGAACGTTGACTTTCTTCTTGAGTAAAAGCCATGCGGCTATTCCTCCAAGAACTATCAGAATGATGATTATGCAATAAATCCAGTATTCGATGAGAATGTCAGGGAGAAAATCCCACCATTTGCTTCCGATAGATGAGACGGGAGCGAAGGAATGTATAGTCGAAAGTGTGTCGACATTGACAGGCACTACCTTCAAGGTAGTAGCGTTTGAAAATATTGTGTCGCCGTTTTCCAGCAAATATGCCAACGGTGGGAGCGAATATAGGCCTGAATCAAATGACTGGATGATTATGTCCTGTCTTATTTGCATCAGTTGGTCGCGTGTAGCTCCCTTGATCGTGTCGGGATAGCCGATTGAAGAAATTTCTACCTCTTTGACCAATGTGTCGGCAGGCAAAAGAAGATAACCTTGAGGAGCATCGCCCGGTTGAAATATTTCTACGTGCAGGGATGTCTGCTTTCCCATCAATATGTAGGCCGAGTCGAGGCTGACCTTCAATGAAATATTATCCTGAGACTTGACTGCAACAGGAAATAATATTGCAGTCAGAAATATTGCAAATGTTGTTCTAAGGAATGAGATTTTCATCCTGATGAATTATAAGTGTTTATCTAACTCCTCTTCTTTTAAACAACGACATCAGAGATTTAACAAAGTCATCGTCGGTTGCAACCGAAGTGAAATCTATACCGTTTCGTTTTAGTTGCTCCATCATTCTGGTCTGTCGGTCATACCACCACTTATTGTATGCCTTACGCGTCTTAGCCATAGAGGTGTCGATCCATTGCGACAGTCCTGTCTCTAAATCTGTGACCCTCATTAGACCAACGTCGGGTAACTGTGAATCTCTTTTATCAAATACCTGAATCGCAAGAAGATCATGTTTGCCCGAAGCTACAGTCAATGCCCTTGAGTAATCATGAGAATCAATAAAGTCCGATATCAACACCGTCGTGCACCTTTTCTTCATCGCGTCGGTGAAATAACTAAGTGCAACCGATATGTCGGTTCCTTTGTTTTCGGGTGTGAAGTCGAGCAATTGACTGATAATCGCCAGTATGTGCTTACGACCCTTTTTGGGAGGAATGAATTTCTCTATTTTATCCGAGAAAAAAATCACCCCAACTTTGTCGTTGTTGTTAATGGCTGAAAAGGCAATCGTAGCGGAAATCTCGGCAATCATTTCTCTTTTTTCCTCTCCGATAGCCCCAAACAGACGACTCGCCGAAACGTCAATCAAGAGCATGACCGTCAATTCGCGTTCTTCTTCGTAGACTTTGACATAAGGACGGTTGTGACGAGCTGTCACATTCCAGTCGATGTCACGTATGTCGTCTCCATATTGATACTCGCGAACCTCGGAAAATGTCATGCCTCGCCCTTTGAACGCTGAATGGTATTCTCCCGAAAAAATATTGTTGGAGAGACCGCGGGTCTTTATTTCAATTCTTCGAACTTTTTTAAGAAGCTCTTTTGCGTCCATGAAATGGAATTCGATGCTTAATTTTAATTATCAGGGCACTTCAACCTTATCCAGTATCGATGAAATGACTTCATCGGTGGTTATCGAGTTGGCTTCAGCTTCGTAGGAAAGTCCAATTCTGTGACGAAGAACATCATGACAAACCGCTCTAACATCTTCAGGGATGACATAGCCCCTCTCATGAAGGAATGCATAGGACCGTGCAGCTTTAGCCAGCGATATTGAAGCACGTGGAGATGCACCGAATGAAATTATGCTCGTCAGATCGTTCAAATCATACTGCGAAGGGAATCGTGTCGCAAATACGATATCCACGATGTAGCGCTCTATTTTTTCGTCGATATAAATTTGTTCGACTATTTTTTGAGCTTCAAGGACTTCCGACGGTTTTAAAAGAGGAATGATCGGTTTCGATTCGCTCTTGATATTCTGACGTATGATGATTTTCTCTTCATCTTTCGAGGGATAACCGATGATGACTTTCAAAAGGAAACGGTCTACCTGTGCTTCCGGGAGCGGATAGGTGCCTTCCTGTTCGATGGGGTTTTGAGTTGCCATCACCAGGAATGGCTCGTCAAGTGCGAAGGTGTTGTCACCTATAGTAACCTGACGCTCCTGCATTGCTTCAAGCAATGCACTCTGAACTTTGGCCGGAGCACGGTTTATTTCATCGGCAAGTATGAAGTTCGCAAAAATCGGACCTTTCTTCACTTGGAACTGTTCGGTCTTCACGCTATAAACCATCGTGCCGATGACGTCGGCCGGAAGAAGGTCAGGAGTAAATTGTATGCGGCTGTACTTGGCATCAATTAACTGGGCCAATGTTTTTATCGCTAAAGTTTTCGCCAAACCTGGTACTCCTTCGAGAAGGACATGGCCATTGGAAAGAAGTGCTATCAAAAGGGATTCTACCAAATGTTTCTGACCAACGATCGTTTGGTCCATCCCTCTTGTGATAAGTTTTACAAAGTCATTTTTAGAGGCTACCAAATCATTGAGTTCTCTAATATTAACTATTTCACTCATAAGTGATTGATATTATTGAAGGTGTTTTGTTGTTTTTTGTAGTTTATAATGCAAAATTAGAAAATCGTAAATGATTGAATTTTTTCTAAATGTTAAAATTAAGGGGACTTTTAACAATTCTTGTTAAATAGTCCCCTTAATCTATCTCGTCGATTTTCTAAAATGACAATTTTGCAGCCTGTTCCTTCGCTTTTTCTATGGATTGTGGCGACGAAGGATTGATGTCATATTTTTCTCGAGGAGGAATAACAAGAACAGTTCCAACCGGGATATTGTCGGGATTGCCAATTTTGCTTTTATTCTCCTCGTAGATATAGATCCAGAATTCATATCTTCCACCATAATGTGCTCGTGACATTGTGGTTAGATAACGGCCTGGACGAACAGTGTCCAACACAACTTTCTGTTTCAAATCGTCAAAACCCTTTGCCGGTGGCGCGGTTGTTGAAGGTGTAGTTGGTGTTTCTTGAGAGACTTCTTTCTCGACATTGGAGCCAGCGGGTGGCGTTTGAGGTTCTATCAAGTCACTATGCGCAGTTTCCACGGCAGTTTCAGCCGGTACCGACTCTACCGTTACGGGAACCGGGGTCTTGTCAGAGTCATTGTAAGGTGAAATCACCGGTCTCAAAAAATATCCGATAACAAATCCTATGCATATTCCAATGACTATGCCCCCTATGAACAGCCAAATATTGATTCCTTTTGACGCTTTCTCTTTTTCAACCTCATCATCGAAGTCGAAATCATGAAGAGTGTTCGTTGGTGCCAAAGGTTCTTTTCTGGCTGCTGATGTACCAAGCTCAGGCGTGAGTGTCGATGCTATCGGAGTGGTAGGACTAACAGGAATTTCTGATTCCTCATTTCTCTGCGGTTGTACCAAGGTTTCGGTTTTTTTCTCTTCACTTTGGTTTATTATTAGTCTTTCCTGTGATGCCTCCTCCAACTCTTTCCAGAATTTGTCTTCATGGTCCTCTTCTTGCGGAGGTTCCGGTTGATGTGTTTCACTTCTTATATGCGAATCATGAGGCAAGATTAATTGTTCTCTAGATGCTTCTTCCAACTCCCGCCAGAATTTTTCGTCTTCGTCTTCATCAACATGAAGTTCATTAAGAGGAGAAATTTGATCAGATACTTTATTACCTGTCGGAACTTCCGAAATCGAAGGTTCTGTCACATCCTCGGGCTCCGGTGCTACTTCTGGTTCGGGCTCGGGAGCAACCACAGGTTCGGGTTCAGGAACAACCACGGGTTCAGGTTCTGGCTCGGGAGCAACCACAGGCTCTGGTTCAGGAACAACTACAGGTTC
>JAFLTL010000007.1:30779-95021 GCA_022510505.1 Muribaculaceae bacterium
GTTCTGGCTCGGGAGCAACCACAGGCTCTGGTTCAGGAACAACTACAGGTTCTGGTTCCGGAGCAACCACGGGTTCGGGTTCGGGAGCAACCACCGGCTCGGGTTCAGGAATAACTACAGGCTCTGGTTCAGTAACAACCACGGGTTCTGGTTCTGGAACAACAGGTTCTGGTTCTGGAGCAACCACGGGTTCGGGTGCAACTACAGTTTCAGGCTGAGGAACTGCCTGCGGTGTAGGCTCTTGGATAGAATCAGCTACATGCTGCAGAGCAACTTCTCCGTTATAGCCCGGAGCAAGTTCGGTCTCTTGAAAGGATGAAAAAGCCCGATTGGAAATCTCATTTAATTTGTTGGAAGAAGTGAATCGAACAAATCCATCAATTTCTTCCCCAACTTGGAACGATCCGATCTCTGTTATTTCAACATCCTGATGCCTGATCAACGCTTTCGTTAATATCGAGACAAAGGAATTTAGAAAGTCATTCGCCGTTGCAATGTCACATTGTGTCAGCTCGGCAATCTTCGCTGCAATCTCATCAAAGGACCAGGTTGTGTTAGTCATGGTAGGAATTCTTGATTTTGGTTAACAATGTCTGAGCAACTTCAAATACAGTCTGTGCTTTCGGTGGAACAAGATAATTTTTACCGTTTTCCTTATCATTTCTGACATACTCCTCTTTAATTTCAGTCTTGAATGTACCCAATCCCGGCAATGCGACCTCACTGCCGTTTTCAGCCGCATCCGCTATAACCATCTTGAGTGCTGTTATTAGATGGCTGACCTCTTTGTCGGTTCTACCGGTCTTCTTTGCAATTCGGGTAATGAAATCTTTATTATTCATGGTCTTTGAAAAGTTTGTTAGCTTCTTGGAGTGTCTCACTTTTCCCAATGTCAATCCAACGATAATTGTCGTTGGGGTTGAAACACGAGATTTTAAGGTTTTTTATGTTGTCAAGATAGAATGGAATAAGGGAAAATCTGCTCTCACCGGTTTTCTCGGCATATTCTCTTAATGCCTCAATCATTTTACTTCCGATTACATGAATTCCGTTGAAGGCTAATTCTTTGTCTCCCTTCGCGTGTTGTAAACCATCGGGCAGAATCTCTCCGTTCTTATAATTTTTCCATCCTTTGAGTCTGCCATCCTTGTTGAAGATCAATTTTCTACTGCTGTCTCTGTCTCTGCACAACAACGTTACGTCGTTTTTCTCTTGGTTATGTTTATCTATTACTCTTTGGAGATTGATATCTGTCAGGATATCCGCGTTGTGAACAAGCACACAGTCTTCATCTTCAAAGAATTTCTTAGCTTTTAGCAGACCACCACCAGTTTCAAGCAATGTGTCCTGCTCGTCGCTGATGTCTACATTGATATTATCTTCTTCTCTCTTATTCTTCAGCCAATCCTCAAGCTCTTTTGCAAAATGGTGAACATTAACCACGAAGTCGTTAATTCCGGTGGTTCGTCTTATTTGATTTATCACATGATTTATCACAGGGTTTCCCTGGACCGGGGCTAGCGCTTTTGGATGGCTGTCAGTCCATGGCTTTAGGCGTGAACCCACTCCTGCTGCGAAAATCATGGCTTTCATCTAGGAAGGAATAATTGCTCGATATTTTGTTCGCGATGGACAAGTTCCACCTTTACGTTGAATTTTTTGTGGATGTGTTCGGCTAGATGTTGGGCTCCGTAGACCGATCGATGTTGGCCTCCCGTACACCCCAACGATACCATCAAACTGGTGAAACCACGCTCCATGTAACGTTTCACACTTGAGTCAACCAATTCATACACGTTCTCAAGGAAATGCATCATTTCTCCGTCATCCTCGATAAACTTTATGACCTCTTTATCCAAGCCGGTGAACTGCTGATAACGTTCATATTTTCCCGGATTGTTGACCGCACGACAATCAAAGACAAAACCGCCTCCATTGCCTGTGGGATCGTTTGGAATCCCTTTCTTATAGGCGAAACTCATAACTCTGACTGTCAGTTGGCGCTTCTGATGCTCGTCACTGAACTGTTTCATCTCGATAAGTTCCTTTAAGAGTTTGCTGAGATAAGGATATTCCGGGAATGGTTCCGAGAGCAAATCCCTCAGATTCGAGAGTGCATAAGGAACACTCTGCATGAAATGGGGCTTCTTCTCGAAATACCCCCTGAAACCATAGGCTCCCAATACTTGCAATGTCCTGAACAAGACAAAGTGTCTAAGTTGTTCATGAAAATATTTCTCGTCAACTGGCTTATATTTTCTTAAAGCTTCAATGTATTCTTTTAAAAGCTCCTCGCGCAAACTTTCGGGGAAATTTGCTTTGGCCTGCCACAGGAACGACGCGACATCATAGTAGAACGGACCTTTCCTGCCTCCTTGGAAATCTATGAAATAGGGCTGACCATCTTTTATCATGACATTACGCGACTGGAAATCGCGGAGCATGAAAGTGCTCGACATACTCCTCATCAAGATTTCAGCAAGCGCCTGAAAATCATTTTCAAGCAGGTCCTCCTGAAAGTCTAACCCTGTAGCCTTGAGGAAGCAATATTTGAAATAGTTCAGGTCCCACATGATGGACCGATGGTCGAATTCCGCTGAGGGATAGCAAACAGAGAAATCCATGCCAACCGCTCCGTTGAACTGCACGTCGGGAAGAAGCCTGATAGTCTTTGCCAGCAATTCTTTCTCCTCATTGCTGAACGATCTCGTGGAGCGTCCCCGCTCTATCAAATTGAAAAGCGTGTCGTTGCCTAGATCCTCCTGAAGGTAAACAGTTTCGTCTGTTGAAACTCCAAGCACTTTCGGCGTTGGGAGGTCTTTCGATGCAAAATGCTGGGCAAGTTTAATGAAAGCATGGTTCTCTTCCTTGCACGTTCCCGCTGCACCGATGAGGGAATGTTTTTCATCGGCATCGGTCAGCCTGAAGTAACGACGGTTAGACCCAGAAGGTGGCAACTCCTCGATTCTCTCAGCATCGAAACCTGTATGTTTCTTAAACAGACTCTTTAATTGACGAACCTTTTCCATGACAACTGCAAATTTAAACCTTTTTATAAAAAAACTCTAATTTTTTAAGGATTATGGGATTTTAGTTAATTTTGTAAGGTTATACAAGCAATGGGAACATCCCTAGAAAAACCTATACTACTAATACATAAATCAATGGCTGAAAAAAAAGAGAAACTCTTTGACCAGTTCCCTCCCGTCAGCACCGAGGAGTGGCGTGCAAAAGTTGATGCCGACCTTAAAGGTGCTCCTTTTGAAAAGAAACTGGTTTGGAGAACCAATGAAGGCTTTAATGTCCAACCCATGTACCGGGCCGAGGATATTGCCGATCTGAAAACCACATCATCTCTACCCGGTGAATTTCCGTTTGTCAGAGGAACTAAAACTGACAATGATTGGTTAACTCGCCAGGAAATCCTTGAAAGCGATCCTGTTGAAGCCAATAGCAAAGCACTGGAGGTTTTGACAAAGGGTGTCAATTCATTAGGATTCACGGTTGCGGTTCCTTCGGTAGAGAACATTGAGGCTTTACTCAAGGGTATCGACCTGGAGAAAGTAGAGGTTAATTTCAATTGTTGCCCAACTAAAGCTGTTGGACTAGCAAAATCTTTGGTAGAATTCCTTGAAAAGAATGGTAAAACTGATGTTTTCAAAGGTTCGATTGATTTCAATCCTCTTCGTAAAGCATTGAAGTTCGGTGTCAAACTCGACATGGAAGTCGTAGTGGCCGAATCGAAGGCAATTGTTGAAACAGTGAAGAATGTTCCGGGTGTAAAGGTTCTTGCTGTCGACTCGATCATGCTGAACAATGCAGGGGCCTACATCTATCAGGAACTCGGCTACGCTCTCGCCTGGGGTGCCGAATTCATGACTAAGTTAACCGACGCAGGTCTTTCAGCTGATGAAGTCGCAAAACGAATCAAGTTCAATATGGGCGTTTCGAGCAACTATTTCATGGAACTTGCTAAATTCCGTGCAGCTCGTATGCTCTGGGCCGAGATCGTAAAACAATACAATCCCGAATGTTGTTGTGCTGCAAAAATGGTAGCTCATGCGATAACTTCGCGATTCAATATGACCATCTACGATGCTCATGTTAATTTGCTCCGTAGCCAAACCGAATCAATGTCGGCCGCTCTTGCAGGAGTGGATTCAATTACAGTCACTCCGTTTGATGTTACCTACAAGACTCCCGATGATTTTTCTGAAAGAATAGCTCGTAACCAGCAGTTCCTTCTGAAAGAAGAAAGCCATCTTGACAAGGTCGTTGACCCCGCAGGTGGTTCCTATTACGTTGAGACTCTTACGGTTTCCATCGCTAAGGAGGCTTGGAAGTTATTCCTGGCTACTGTTGAAAACGGTGGTTTTTTCGCTCTTGTCAGCGACGGAAAAGTCCAGGAGGAAATCCAAGCTGCTTCCAAAAAACGTCATGACGATGCGGCTCGTCGCAAGGAAATTCTTCTTGGTACCAATCAATATCCTAACTTCAACGAGAAGGCTCTTGATAAGATCGAGACAACCGCGTGTGACTGCGGATGTTCTCCGGAAGGAGCCGATGCTGAACATTCTTTGCCCAAAACCCGAATGGCAAGTGATTTCGAGACTTTGCGTCTTGACACCGAGAAGGCATTGAACCGACCCAAAGTATTTATGCTGACTATCGGTAATCTCGCCATGAGACTAGCACGTGCTCAATTCTCAAGCAATTTCTTTGGTTGCGCCGGTTATGAGATAATTGACAATATCGGTTTTGATACAGTTCAGGACGGTATCAATGTTGCGCTAGACAAAAAAGCTGATGTTGTTGTCCTTTGTTCGAGCGATGAGGAATATGAAACATTGGCCCCGGAAGCATATAAGTCTCTGGCCGGTAAGGCTGAGTTTGTTGTGGCCGGTGCACCAGCATGCATGGATGCCTTGAAAGAACAGGGAATCGAAAACTTTATTCACGTTAGAAGCAATGTTCTCGAAACGTTGCAGGAATTCAACAAGCGTCTTTTAAAACATTAATATAAAATCGCATTCGATAATGAAACCCGATTTTAAGAATATAGACATTACAGCTCCCGGTGTTTGCTCAGCAATGCCGGCTCCAAAAATTAATGAAGAAGAATGGATGACGCCTGAACTGATTCCTGTAAAGAGCGTCTACACCAAACAAGATCTTGAGGGAATGGAACACCTAAATTATGTTGCTGGTATTCCTCCTTTCCTTCGTGGTCCGTACAGCGGAATGTATGCAATGCGTCCCTGGACCATTCGTCAGTATGCCGGTTTCTCTACAGCTGCCGAATCAAACGCATTCTATCGTCGTAATTTGGCCTCGGGTCAGAAAGGTCTTTCAGTTGCATTCGACCTTGCAACCCACCGTGGCTATGACGCCGACCACGAAAGAGTAGTGGGCGATGTTGGTAAAGCAGGTGTATCAATCTGTTCGCTCGACGACATGAAGGTACTCTTCGACGGTATACCTTTGAACAAAATGTCTGTCTCGATGACCATGAATGGTGCCGTTCTTCCTGTTCTCGCTTTCTATATCAACGCAGGGCTAGAACAGGGTGCTAAGCTTGAGGAAATGGCCGGTACTATACAGAATGATATTCTGAAGGAATTCATGGTGCGTAACACCTATATCTATCCACCGGAATTCTCGATGAGAATCATTGCCGATATCTTTGAATACACTTCAAAGAATATGCCAAAATTTAACTCGATATCCATCTCAGGCTACCACATGCAGGAAGCCGGTGCAACATGCGACATCGAATTAGCCTACACTCTTGCCGATGGTCTTGAATATCTTCGTGCCGGTGTGAATGCCGGGATGGACATCGACTCTTTTGCTCCTCGCTTGTCTTTCTTCTGGGCTATTGGCATGAATTTCTTCATGGAAATTGCCAAAATGCGCGCAGCTCGAATGCTTTGGGCAAAGATTGTCAAACAGTTCAACCCCAAGAATCCAAAGAGCCTGGCATTGAGAACACACTCTCAGACATCGGGTTGGTCGTTGACCGAGCAAGATCCATTTAATAATGTGGGTCGCACATGTATTGAGGCTATGGGCGCAGCACTGGGTCATACTCAGTCACTCCACACCAACGCTCTCGACGAGGCAATTGCTCTTCCTACCGATTTTTCGGCTCGTATAGCGCGTAATACTCAAATCTACATCCAGGAAGAAACCTACATCACGAAAGAGATCGATCCTTGGGCCGGGTCTTACTATGTAGAATCACTGACCAATGAGATTGCCCATCGAGCATGGGAACACATTCAGGAAATCGAGAAACTTGGCGGTATGGCAAAGGCAATCGAGACTGGACTACCCAAGCTACGCATCGAAGAGGCTGCAGCTCGCACTCAGGCCCGAATCGATTCGGGAAGGCAAACTATCGTAGGAATCAATAAGTATCGTCTTGATCATGAAGATCCTATCGATATCTTGGAAATCGACAACACTGAGGTTCGTAAGGAACAAATCGAACGCCTCAACGAGGTCAAGGGCAAACGAGATGAAAAGGCCGTCAAGGAAGCCTTGAAAGCTATCACCGAATGTGTTAAGACAGGTGAAGGTAACCTTCTAGATCTCGCTGTTAAGGCAGCCGGACTGAGAGCAACTCTCGGTGAAATTTCCGATGCCTGCGAGGATGTTGTAGGACGTTATAAAGCAGTAATCAGAACAATTTCAGGCGTGTATTCTTCAGAAACAAAACAGGATCCCGACTTTGTCAAAGCTCAGAAGATGACCGAGGAGTTTGCCAAGAAAGAGGGTCGTCAGCCCCGCATCATGATTGCGAAGATGGGTCAGGACGGTCATGACCGTGGTGCTAAAGTTGTTGCAACCGGTTATGCCGATTGTGGTTTCGATGTTGACATGGGTCCTCTGTTCCAAACTCCAGCCGAAGCCGCTCGTCAGGCAGTTGAGAATGATGTTCACATTCTAGGCGTAAGCTCATTGGCAGCAGGTCACAAGACTTTGATACCTCAGGTAATTGAAGAACTCAAGAAATTGGGTCGTGAGGATATCCTTGTTACAGCCGGAGGTGTAATTCCTGCACAGGATTATGATTTCCTTTATAAAGCAGGAGTAGCCGCTATCTTTGGTCCCGGCACCAGGATCCCTGAATCGGCAATCAAGATGCTTGAAATTCTTAATGAAGAAGATTAACAATTAATTTGGTATATAAAAAATCGGGACGATTTCAATCGCCCCGATTTTTTTATAAAAGTTTTTCAATATCTTCGGTCGAGGGGTTTATCATTACTATTTCGCCCTTGCTGTCAACCAAAAAAGTTTTCATGCCGTTCTGCAGGTCGTATTCCTTGATGATTTTCCTAGAGGAGTTGCCGCAGGCATACTGGGAATCCTCCTTCAAACGGTCAATTTTTATTATTTCTCTGAACAACCGTTCGTCCTCGTCGAGATTCACCGACAGGTAATTAAGCTTATTGTTTTGAAATTCACTGTTCTCAAGCCATTTGGTGTAGATCTTTCCTTTCAGCCGAGAATCTACATCTGATGCGGTCCAAAAGTTTATCAGTTTGTATCCCTCGCCGGTGTTTCTGAAATCAACGGAATCATTTGACTTTTGACCAACAAGACAGATGTCCAGTTCAGGGGCAAATTTGCCGACAACAGCTCCGGTTCTGCCGCTGAATGCAGTTGCACCAACAAACACTGTTCCCGCCAGAATTATTCCCGTAAGATATTTATTCATGTGAATAAATTTTTGTTAGACATGAGACGCTCACGCGTCTTGCCAAGTTTCGGCTTTCGTCAACTCTTTGACGTTAAAAACGGGTGCAAAGTTACACCTCTTTAAACTCTTAAACAAGACATTAGTTAAAAATGTTTTCTAAAAATATGTTATAAAACATATTTATTTTCAAATTGTAAGTATATTTATGAGAATTTTGTAAATTTGCAACGGTTTCAACTTATATAGTTACAATTAATTATGAAGGCACAAGATGTATTATTTGATCTTCGGCGCCGATTTCCGCATGAACCGGAATATCTTCAGGCAGTCGAAGAAGTTTTGACCTCAATTCAGGATGTGTATAACGAGTATCCGGCTTTCGATCGCTACAATCTGATCGAAAGATTGTGCATCCCCGACAGGATTATATCCTTCCGGGTGTCCTGGGTAGATGACAAGGGAAAGGTTCACACCAACATGGGATATCGAGTTCAGCATAATAATGCTATAGGTCCCTATAAAGGTGGTATTCGGTTCCATTCTTCAGTAAATCTTTCGATTCTTAAATTTCTCGCTTTTGAACAGACCTTCAAGAACTCTTTGACCACCTTATCAATGGGAGGTGCAAAAGGAGGCAGCGATTTCTCTCCCCGTGGCAAAAGCGACATGGAGGTTATGAGATTCTGCCAGGCTTTCGTCCAGGAGTTGTGGCGTAACATCGGGCCTGATACTGATGTCCCTGCAGGTGATATTGGCGTTGGTGGACGAGAGGTAGGATACATGTTTGGCGAATATAAGAAAATGACCCGTCGTTATAACGGCACCTTTACCGGAAAGGGACTGGAATTTGGCGGTTCGTTGATTCGTCCCGAAGCAACAGGCTATGGAAATGTCTATTTCCTACTTGAAATGATGTCTACCCGTGGAATAGATATTCGAGGAAAGAAAGTAGCAATTTCCGGATCAGGTAATGTTGCTACTTATACAGCGCAAAAACTTCTCGAACTGGGAGCAAAAGTCATTTCAATGAGCGATAGCGACGGTACCGTCTTTGTACCCGAGGGATTAACCTCTAAAGAGCTTGATTATATCTTTGAATTGAAGAACATCTACCGCGGAAGAATAAGTGAGTTCGCAGAGGAATTCGGATATGAATATTTCCCTGGTCAGCGTCCATGGAGACTTTTCAAGTGCGACATTGCAATGCCTTCGGCCACACAGAACGAGATAGACGGCGAAGATGCCCGTGCTCTTATTGAAGGTGGCTGCTTTGCTGTCAGTGAGGGTGCCAACATGCCCTCAACTCCCGAGGCCATCAAGGAATTCCTGAATGCTCGCATATTATATGCACCAGGTAAGGCAGCTAATGCCGGAGGAGTTTCCGTATCTGGTTTGGAAATGGCCCAGAACTCCCAGATGCTTTCATGGAGTAGGGAAGAGGTTGACATGAAACTTCGCGATATCATGAAAGACATACATAGCCAGTGTGTTAAATATGGAAAGTCGGCCGATGGTTATATCAACTACGTTAAAGGAGCCAACATCGCCGGCTTTATGAAGGTTGCACGTGCTATGATGGCTCAAGGAGTCCTGTAAAAGTCTATATTGATCAGCCTAAAAGCTAACGACTTAAATTAAGGGCAACTGTAAACTATAATCTATAAATTTTTTATCTTATCTTTGTGAAATGACTTACCTTTAATATTATAACCATGGACTACAAAATTATCGACATCCAGGGCATCGGCCCAGTCTACGCTGAGAAACTCCAAGGCGCCGGAATCAAAAAAGTTTCTGAACTTCTCGAAAAAGGGAAGACCGCTAAGGGACGTAAAGAACTTGAAGATTCAACCGGCATACGTCACGACCTCATCTTGACCTGGGTAAACCATGCCGACCTTTTCCGAGTAAAGGGAGTAGGACCGCAGTTCGCTGAACTTCTGGAAGCATCGGGCGTTGACACGGTCAAGGAATTTGCCCATCGCAAAGCTGAGAACCTTGTAGCGAAAATGACAGAAGTCAACGAAAAGGAACATCGTGTTCGTCGCGTTCCAACTGTTAAGGAAGTTCAAAAGATGATTGAACTTGCCAAAGAACTTCCAGGAGTTGTTTCTTATTGATAAGATTTGACAACCAAAACAAAAGAGATGGCGGAGCCTAAGCTCTGCCATCTCTTGTTATGTATATTATGTCACAACGCTTAAGTAACCTTTTATGTATATGAATCGTAGTGAGAGAATGTGGTTGCTCCGCCTTGTTGGCAGATGTTTGAGGAGTGATATGGTCGCACCTGTCTACACTGATGACTGATGGCTACCAAATATAACCTCTATAAAAGCTATAAACTGTAAATCAATCACTAACAAGAACTCCGTTGAGTAGATGGTAGCGAATGATGGGGGTCGTATAGGCGTAAGGAATATAGTCGATGGAAGGGATAGGCTGAGTTATTATCAGATTGGCACGTTTACCAACCGTGATTGAACCGACTTCTCCGGAAACTCCCATGGCGTAAGCTCCATTGATAGTGCACGCATTGAGAGCCTGTGTAGGCGTCAATTTCATCTTGATGCATCCGAGAGATAGAATGAATTTCATATCACCAGATGGAGAAGAGCCAGGATTGAAATCTGATGCTAGTGCGATGCCAATTCCTCTTGAGATTATTTTTTTTGCGGGAGCATAGGGCATTCCTAAAAAGAATGAAGCCCCGGGTAATAATGTCGGCATGACTTCAGACTCCCGCAACAATTCTATATCCTCATCGGAAATTCTTTCAAGATGATCTACAGAGAGAGCTTCCATTCGGATTGCGACACGTGTGCCACCGGTGGAGGCGAGTTCGTCACCATGTATTTTTCCACGTAGGCCAAATTGCTTTCCCTTTTCCAGAAGAGTTTCAGTCTCCTGTTCGGTGAAAAATCCCTTATCGCAGAAAACATCGATATAGTCGGCCAGTCCTTCATTGGCGACAGCCGGCAACATTTCTTCACATAACATCTTTACATAGTCATTTTGTCGACCACGGTATTCGCGAGCAACAGCATGGGCTCCCAGAAAGGTTGAACGGACTAACAATGGGGAGTTTGCCTTGATTCTTCTGATTACCCGAAGCATTTTAATTTCAGACTCAGTGGAAAGGCCGTAGCCGCTTTTTATCTCAATGGCTCCGGTCCCTTTAGAGATGACTTCCCTGATTTTTTTCATAGAAGTTTCATAAAGCTCATCCTCACTGATGGAGCGGAGTCGATCGGCCGAATTCAATATACCGCCTCCGTTTTCCGCAATCTGCTCATAGGTCTTTCCTGCGATTTTGTCGACGAATTCGCGTTCACGACTTCCTGCAAAGACGAGGTGGGTGTGGGAATCACAAAAAGAGGGTAGAACGGTTCCACCTTCAGCATCGAGAACCGATTCTCCCCCTGGCTCTGTCCCTTTAGGACCGAAGGCGGCTATCAGACCGTTTTCAACAAGGAGCCATGCATCCTCAAGGACCCGTAGACGTTCCATTGAAGGACCATCCAGACGTAATTTCCCATTAGGTTGAATACACGCCAAGTATTTGATGCCTGTAATCAGAACTGACATGGAGTTCGGATGAATTCTATGGATTTCTCTATGAACGGATACATTACTGTGTCGTCCTCGATAAAGGGGACAATGTCGCGAAACCTGTTCCAGACCTCTTCAATTTTCTTCGATGATTTTAATGGCCGACGGAATTCAAGTGCCTGGGCTGCATTAAAGAGTTCTATAGCCAGAATTCGCTCGGTATTTATCACAACACGATAGAGTTTAGTGGCAGCATTGGCCCCCATGCTCACATGGTCTTCCTGGCCCTGTGAGGAGGGTATAGAATCTACTGAGGCAGGAGTGGAGAGTTGTTTTGACTGACTTACAATTGAAGCGGCCGTATATTGAGGAATCATGAATCCGCTGTTCAAACCCGGCTTGGCAACGAGGAATTTGGGAAGGCCTCTTTCTCCGGAAATAAGTTGATAGATTCTCCGTTCGGCAATGTTTCCTAGCTCGGCAAGTGCCATAGCCATGAAGTCCATGGTTATGGCAAGGGGTTCACCATGGAAATTTCCTGCCGAAATTATTTGGCCTTCCTTGACAAAGATTGTGGGATTATCCGTGACTGCATTGACTTCGATTGTCATTATTCCTTTTGCATATGACACAGCATCTCTTGAAGCTCCGTGAACCTGTGGTATGCAACGGAAAGAATAGGGGTCTTGAACATTTTTTTTGTCCTGTTTGATCAGTTCGCTTCCCTTGAGCAAACGACGGAAATTAGACGCAGTGTGGATTTGTCCTTTATAGGGACGAATATCATTCACTATTTTCGAGAACGGTTCGATGCGACCGTCAAAGGCGTCAAGCGACATTGCCCCGATCAGGTCGGCCCAATTCAGCAACCTTTCGGCCGACATTACCGACCATACCCCATAGGCGCTCATAAACTGCGTTCCGTTGAGAAGAGCCAGACCTTCCTTCGACTTCAGTTCTATTGGTTTCCACCCAAATTCGTCAAGAACACTTTTTGAATCGTGAATCTTTCCGTTGTAGTAGACTTGTCCAAGTCCGAGAAGCGGCAAACTCAGATGAGCCAAAGGGGAGAGGTCGCCGGAAGCTCCAAGTGAACCCTGCTGAAAGACAACCGGACAGACGTCGTTGTTGAAGAAATCGATGAGACGTTGGACGGTTTCTACCTGCACCCCGGAGAATCCTTTTGACAATGAAATAATCTTCAACAGAAGTATAAGCATCACGATTTCTTGTGGGACAGGATCTCCGGTTCCGCATGCATGGGAACAAACCAGATTTTTCTGAAGTTGGGAAACACTCTCTTTATCGATATAGACATTACATAAGGATCCGAAGCCTGTTGTTATGCCGTAAATAGGTGTAGGACTTTCGTCAATTGTCTTGTCGAGAAATTCTCTACATTCCTTGATTTTTTTCTTAGCCTCATCACTTAAAGCGATAGGTATCCTATTTACCATAATATCCCGAATGTTTTCCAGGGATACAGGAGAGGAGTCTATTTTATATATTTCCATTGCAAATTTCAGGGATTAACTTATTTCAAAACATTTTCTATCAAATCATCATCAGCAATGAAAGGCAGGGTAACCTGAAGTTTTTCATTTCGCACCATTTCACGACGGATAGTATCTATAGCCCCGGAATTTCGAGCCCAACTCCGTCGTGCAATACCATTATCGACATCCCATAGGAGCATTCGACGTATTCTTTCGGCCGCTTCTTCAGATCCATCGATGACCATTCCGAAACCGCCGTTGATAACCTCACCCCAACCTACTCCGCCACCATTGTGAATTGAAACCCAAGTTGCTCCCCTGAAGGAGTCACCAATTACATTCTGGATAGCCATGTCGGCCGTTCTGCTGGAGCCATCGTTAATGTTAGATGTTTCACGATAGGGGGAATCGGTTCCTGATACATCGTGATGGTCGCGACCAAGAACAATCGGTGCCGAGATCTTCCCTTGGGCAATTGCTTGATTCAGTGCAAGAGCTATCTTGATTCTACCCTCGCAATCGGCATACAGTATTCTGGCTTGGCTGCCTACCACCAGATTGTTCTTCCCAGCTTCCCTAATCCAATGAAGATTATCGGCCAATTGTCCCTTGATATCTTCAGGCGCTACCGTTAGCAATTCTTCGAGTACATCTCCGGCTATGCGGTCACTTTCTAAAAGGTCTTCTTCCTTGCCGGAAGTACAAACCCACCGGAATGGTCCGAATCCAAAATCAAAGAATCTGGGACCCATTATATCCTGAACATATGAAGGGTATCGGAACTGCCCATCAGAATCAGTTACATCTGCGCCGGCGCGAGAAGCTTCAAGGAGAAATGCGTTGCCATAGTCAAAGAAATACATTCCTTTGGTAGTCAATTGGTTTATGGCAGTTACTTGTCTACGCAATGATTCGCGAACCTTTTCCCTGAAACGTTCAGGATTCTCGGCCATCATCTGATTGGATTCTTCTAGAGACATTCCAACCGGATAGTATCCTCCGGCCCACGGATTATGAAGAGATGTTTGATCTGACCCCAAATCGACCTGAATGTTTTCATTGGCAAGCCTCTCCCACAAGTCTACCACATTGCCGTTATAGGCCATAGAAACAGTTTCATTATTTGATTTTGCCTCCCTAAGGCGTTTTATCAGTTCATCAAGTGAAGTGTAGACTTCATCGACCCATCCCTGTTGATGTCTTTTTTCAACTGCCTTGGGATTTATCTCAGCTACGATGCTGATTAGCCCAGAAATGTTAGCAGCCTTCGGTTGTGCGCCTGACATACCTCCGAGACCTGAAGAGACAAAGAGCATACCTTTTGTGTCACGATCGGTTTCCTCAGCTTTTTTTCTTGCCGCATTAAGGACTGTAATGGTTGTACCGTGGACGATTCCTTGCGGTCCTATATACATATAGGATCCCGCTGTCATTTGTCCATATTGTGACACCCCTATGGCATTCATTCGTTCCCAATCATCTGGTTTCGAATAGTTCGGAATCACCATGCCATTTGTAACTACTACTCGAGGTGCTCCAGGGTGAGACGGAAAAAGTCCCATGGGGTGTCCTGAATACATGACAAGAGTTTGGTCATCAGTCATTTCCGACAGATACTTCATTGTCAGAAGATACTGGGCCCAATTTTGGAACACAGCACCGTTACCCCCATAGGTTATGAGCTCGTGTGGATGCTGCGCGACAGCTTTGTCGAGATTGTTTTGAATCATCAACATTATGGCAGCGGCTGAGCGTGACTTTGTAGGATATTCATCAATGGGACGTGCTTTCATCTCATAGTCGGGCCGAAATCGATACATATAGATTCGACCATACTTTTCAAGCTCCTCGGCGAATTCCTTAGCGAGAATTTTGTGATGTTCAGGTGGAAAATATCTTAAAGCATTCTTTATGGCTAGTACTTTTTCCTTATGGGAAAGTAAATCTTTTCTTTTTGGAGCATGATTGACCGAGATGTCATAAGGTTTCGGTTCTGGCAGTTCATCGGGAATTCCTGCCCTCACTTCCTGTCTAAATTGTTTCAAGTTCATTTTGAGGGGTTGTCAATCTTATTTTCCACTATTTCAAGAATCTCTTTCTCTAGTTTTTCGGCCTTGTTCTTTAAAGAAGTCGCCTCATCTACGAGCGACTGGGCAATCGGACGATCTGAAAGACCGGCGGCATTAATCTTTACATTCAGGTAGGCGCCGATTACCGCACTTCTTGCAGCGAGTGCACCAACTCCAGCATCGCTGACCGAATTCGGGTTACCGGTTTCGGCCATCATTCTGAGCAATTCAAATGCTTTAAAGGATGTTTTTATTGTCTTAAGCGGCACCTGAGTGGCATATAAGGTCGCTTCCTGTAATTTTTTTGAACGGTTCTCTTTCTCCTCAGGAGTTGACTTAGGCATTGAGAAAACTTCCATTATTTTGTTGAAAGCAACAGTATCCTCATCAACTAAATTAAGAAGTTCCTCCATAATTAGATGACCTTTTTCGGCAACCTGTGAGAATGTTTCCCATTGATCATCCCATCCTGGCTTGTGGGCCGACAGATTTGCTACCATAGTTGCAAGGGCTGCTCCCAAAGCTCCCATATAGGCTGATATGGAACCTCCACCGGGGGCCGGTGATTCGCTGGCTGTCTCTTCGGCGAAACCACGACACGTCATGTCGATCAGATTACGGCCTGAATGATCAGCTATTATTTCTTCTATTATTTTTTCTTCAGGTTTAAATTCCTTGAGATCATCTAATCCCAATGATTTAATTGCAATTCTTATGATTTCTTTATCGGACAATCCAAGAGATCGATGTTGCTTTTTTAGGAAATATTTTCCCGCTTCTAAAAGTGCCTTTTTCGGTATCAGTCCGACAATCTCGGTTCCCGTAACCCTTAATCCTCTTTCGGCAGCTGCACGACACACTTCTTCAAAGGCTATGTGTAGTGGTGTTACAGAAATGTCGGTAAGGTTCATGGAGACTTGAGCTATTCCATATTCATCGATGAACCATCCGATTGCCTTGCATGCCTTTAATGTTCCGGGTTTCATTACGGGTTGTCCGTTTGAGTCTTTGACAATTTTGCCCGTAATTGGATTTCCTTCACGAAGAGGTCTTCCTTTTTCCCTGACATCGAAAGCCACTGCATTAGCTCGTCGTGTTGATGTAGTATTAAGATTGAAGTTGACTGCAATGAGAAAATCTCTTGCTCCTACAATGGTGGCTCCTGTTCGAGCGATATCCACGTCATAGGGTCGGCATCCGAAGTCGGGAGCTGTAGTCGGGTCTGACAATTTCTTCGGTAATGCTTCGTACTCACCTTCGCGTACAACAGCTAGATTCTTTCTTTCAGGTTTTAGTGCCGCGGCCTCATAGCAATAGGTTGGGATGTTAAGTTCATCAGCGATTCGTTCGGCAAGTCTTTGAGCCATTAGAGCACATTCTTCGAGCGTCACTCCCGATATTGGAATAAGCGGAAGCACGTCGGTTGCCCCGAGTCGAGGATGGGCTCCCTTGTGATGACGCATGTCGATTAGTTCAGCTGCACTTTTAACCGCTTGGAATGCGGCTTCGACAACCCGTTCTGGTTCTCCGACGAATGTCATGACCGTTCGGTTAGTAGCTATACCCGGGTCTATATCCAATAGTTTGACACTTTCAACCGAACGAATTTTTTCGGCAATTTTTTCAATGACATTCTTGTCAACGCCCTCACTGAAATTGGGGACACATTCGATGATTCTATTTTCCATGGATAAGTCTTATATAAAACAAAAATAATGATTTCACATCAGAATGTGAAATCATTATCATATCGTTGAAGTTTGAGGAGTTTTTTAATTTGGTCTAAGTTTCGGTGATTGTTCCAGTCATGGAATCGTATTCTATGTCGGTGTCAAGGAGTTCTACGTAATATATTCCTTTGTCAATGAATGCCTTATAAACATTATCAAGCATACCGAGACCATCAATATAGTTATAGAGTTTTTCATTGAGGCAGTCGTAGAGAAAATAGGAAGAAATTGTGCCACCGTTTCCATCGACAGATATCCACTGGCATTCGGAATTAAAGATGACGGTTACACTATTTTTCATTTTTGCAACATATTCTCCATTTGAAAGTTTATCGAAACTTTGACATTCCCCGGGAAAATATTGAATAAGAAAGCTCGATATTTTTTCGGGCATTTCATCCCATGTTTCATCATTAGACTCCCCCGAGCAACCGCATAATGAAACAATAGGGAGAAAAAATAGAAGAGCCTGAAAGATTATTTCGATTTTTTTCATTTTAAAATATTTTATACTTTTATAACATATAATAAATGGAAAAGTTCGTTTATATATGTCCGCGAGAGAGACATTAGATTATTAATGAAATGTTACAGTTTTAGGTATTTGTTAAAAAAATAATATTTATTAACGACAAATTAATTACAAATTATTATAGGTGTTGGAATTTAACTATTGTTAATTATATATTTGTGCTCATGAAAAGTATCAAAGTTATACTTAAAGATCCGAAAATTATCGAACAAATAACGACTATTATCAAGCCGCTGGGTTACGATATAGAATTTCATGAAATGAAATCAAACCTTGCCAATCAGAATTTTGACAACACGGCTTTAATAATAATCGATCCGAATCAAGGTGATCCTGGAGTAGCCGAAGGGATTATCGACAATTTAAAATCACGAAGCGTAACTTTCCCCATTCCGATTCTTCTTTGCACGGATGAGAACAACGACTCAGCCATTGTGAACGGACTGAACGCAGGGGCAAACGATTTTATCCTTCTTCCAACAACGGTTGACGTTCTGAAGTCACGTTTGAAGATGTGGATCGACAAGAATTGACGGTATGAAGATTGTTTATGAGGACAATCATCTACTGGTCGTAGATAAATCTCCCGGTGAGATAGTTCAAGGCGATAAGACTGGGGATAAACCCTTATTGGAAACTCTGAAAGATTATCTTAAAGAAAAGTATAATAAGCCTGGAAATGTCTTTCTCGGTCTTGTTCACCGTCTAGATCGTCCTGTGGGTGGTCTGGTAATATTTGCTAAGACTTCAAAAGCTTTATCACGTTTGAACGAGATGCTAAGAAAGGGGGAAATCAAAAAGAAATATTACGCTATTACTCGTAACCGTCCCCCTAAAGAGACTGATGAATTGGTCAGTTATCTGGTATCAAGGGAGAAGAATAACAAAACTTATCTTTCTACACAAGAGAACTCCGATGCAAAAGAGGCTCGTCTCATATATAAACTGGTTAACTCCAGTGACAATTATTATCTATTAGAAATTGAACTGCTGACGGGAAGAAAGCATCAAATCAGAGTCCAGTTGTCATCAATAGGAGTACCAATTAGAGGGGATTTAAAATATGGTGACAAACGTAGCAATCACGATGGTTCCATCTCTCTACTTTCACATCAGCTTGACTTTATTCATCCGGTCTCAAAACAAGCCATGCATTTTAAAGTAGACTGCCCCGATGATAATCTTTGGAAAGCTTTGTGGATATGAGGATTACGTTGATGATGGTGGGAGAGACCCGTACAGATTGGGTTAAATTAGGTGAGAAGGAATATCTTAACCGCATAAATCGATATATAAAATTCGATACTGAGATTATTCCAGACATTAGAACACAAAAGAAAATTGAACAAGTCGTTCAAAAAAAATTAGAAGGTGAATCCATTATCACGAGATTGTTGACCGGAGACCGGGTGATTCTGCTTGACGAGAATGGCCAAGAAATGAAGTCACGAGAATTCTCAGCCTATCTGGATAAATTTATGGTTTCCGGGATAAAGCGACTGGTTTTTGTGATAGGGGGTCCCTATGGCTTTTCTGATGAAGTGTATAAACGTGCCGACGGTAAGATCTCAATGTCGAAACTGACTTTCCCTCATGAACTTATCAGAGTTTTGTTTCTGGAACAGGTTTATCGGGCATTTACAATACAAAAGAATGAACCCTATCATCATGATTGATAGGGTTCATTCTTTTATTGTACCTATAGAGAAAATTTTTTAATACCTGTCGTTTCCTGTGTAGGTGAACGATTTAAATATAGCCTCGGGCTTACCTTTTCCTGTAGCAAAAAGTCCAAGCATTATCCCTGTGAATCCTCCTGCAGTTTCTGAACTAAGAAAACGGGTCTCGGCAACACCCATATGCTGATACGTTTTTCCTCCATCAAGAGAATAGTAGAAATTATATGGATAGGTTGATCCAGTTATCTTGAAATCGACATGGTTTTGTGATGTTGCCACTACGGGCTGAACATGATGTATAGAACCTAGCCAATATTCAAGTTTAATTTCGTAACCATCAGTTGTCTTTTCGAGATATAAATCATAATGAAAACCTCCATCCATAAATACTGTCATTCCCCCTTTGTCACCTGGTTCCTTCGCCTCGAGAACCATGGATGATGTGGTCTCGAAGTTGATGTGTTGTTGACGGCGAGCTACAAAGGTGGGATATTGTATTGAGTTGAGGTCCCATTGATTACCTTTGAGGACTAGACCCTTTTCCGATAAGGTGTAGTTTTCAGAAATTTTTTTGCGCAGGTAGACCCATTCGAAACCAAGATTTTGATCTTTGGTGAAATCGTAACTTACATCCCACGTTCTTTGTGGCGGAATATCACCTGACACGGGAAGTTTAACTTCCATAACAGGTTGTATTGTTCCGTTATCATTGACTATTGGCCATTGCCCTTCGTCCCAGCTGACCGGTGCTAGATAGGTTTCACGGCCTGTCAGATGGTTCATTCCTGATTGAGGACGGAAAGCGAGGCAAACGAGCCACCATGACCCATCGGGTGCCTGAACAATATCGGCATGCCCTGTTCCCTGAATGGGGCTTGACTGTCCGAGGAAATTGCAGTGGGTTAGAATTGGATTGTCGGGATTTGACTCATAGGGACCGTAGATATCCTTGGAACGAGCAATTGTAATCATATGGGCATGTTCAGTTCCACCTTCCGAAATAAGTAGATAGTACCATCCGTCTTTTTTATAGATGTGAGGGCCTTCGGGATGTCGTCCGCCTGTTCCTCTCCATAAGAGTTTGGACTCGGTCAGCTGTTCACCTGTTACAGGATCTATTTCACACAGCCATATTCCGGCGTCGGGATTACTGACAAAATAGCACTTGCCGTCTTCAAAATAGAACGACGGATCGATACCCCCCTGTTTCAACCAAATTGGATCGCTCCACGGTCCTTTCGGGTCGGTTGCAGTTATGAAAAAATTCTGTCCGTGGGAAACATTTGTATTGATAATATAGAAGATGCCATCATTATAGCGAATTGTTGGTGCGTAAAGTCCACCCCAACCGTTAGCTCCGCTCAGATCCATCTGAGATTCCCGGTCAATGGCATTTCCAATCTGCTCCCAGTTGATTAAGTCGCGTGAATGCCATACCGGCAAACCAGGGAAATATTGGAAAGTGCTGTTGACTATATAGTAGTCGCTGTCGACCCTGCAAATGCTGGGATCGGGGTAGAAACCAGGAATAATCGGGTTAATATAGGTGTAACTAAATGTCGGCACCGACATTAGTGTTAACAAGGAAATCAAAAAAAGTTTTTTCATGATATATTAAATAAAGATTTTTGAGCTGAAGTTCTACCCGAATTTGGAAATTTTCCTAAGAGCCGGTTCGTTAACTATCTTGATTCTACGACCATCGACGACTATAATCTTTTCAGAAACAAAGGCAGATAAGGTTCTGATGGCATTGGAGGTAGTCATGTTGGATAGATTTGCTAAATCTTCTCTAGCCATGTAGATTCTTAGGGTTGAACCGTCGTCCTCTAGCCCATAACTATCTTTTAATGCAATAAGTGCCTCGGCCAAACGTCCACGGATGTGTTTTTGTGTCAAATTGACTATCCGAGTATCTGAACCCCCTAAATTGCGGGAAAGTTCATGGATAAAGAACCACGCAAGATTGATGTTGTTTTGGATCAGTTCGCAAACCAATGACATCGGAATGGAACCAACAACCGACTGCTCAAAGGCTGCGGCGCTGCTGACATAAGGCTCTTTTGCAAAAAAAGCGCGATATCCGAAATATTGTACAGGTCGAATTAATCTAAGTATCTGTGCTCTTCCACCAATGCCGTCCTTATACAATTTCACTTTGCCCTTGATGAGACACCAAATATATTCAGGTTCCTCTTTCTCGGCATATATGATTTGGTTCTTTTTAAAATTATGTAGGACAAAAGTGTCGAGAATTCGCCGTTTTTCTTCACCGTCAAGAATTGACCAAATTTCGGCTAAATCTTCAGAAACTACTTTTTCTAAAGCTCTTCTGCTTGTGTCATTCATGTTTTAAAACATTGTTTTAGATTTACAAAGTTAACATAAAGATACAAGTAGAGTGATGTTTTAACAAATTTTTAGAATAGAATAGCTATTTGATAGACAATCCATCCGACCAACCAGGCAATCGAAGTATTGTAAAGGACAGAGAATAATCCATATTTCAATGATCCTGTTTCTCGGATGATTGCTGTTAATGTGGCAATGCATGGACAATATAAAAGTACGAATACGATAAAGGCAAGAGCCTCGGGAGAAGTGAAATCGGGATGGCCTGTTACCGGATTTTCAGCCATCAATTTAGAGCCAAGACGACTTTCCGAGACCTCTTCGTCGCCAGTGTAAAGAACACCTAGGGTTGAAACAATTACCTCTTTAGCTGGAAGTCCTGCCAAAGCTGCGACTGTTGAACGCCATGTGAAACCTAATGGTTCCATGACCGGATTGACAATCTTACCAAGCATTTCGAGATAAGAGTCATGACCGGTGTCGATTTGATTATTAGGAAGCCCTGCTTCGAGTTTACTCTGCATTTCAGGTGTAGAGGAGTCTTGACTTCTAAGAGGGAAATAATTGAGGGCCCAGATTACGATACTCGCTAACAGGATAATTCCTCCCATTTTCTGCAGGTATTGTTTACCTTTCCACCACATATGGCGCATTGTGGATTTAAAGGTTGGAATTCGATAGGGGGGAAGTTCCATTACAAATGGTGTTTCTTCTTTTAGGAAATGGGTTCGCTGGAACATTCGAGCTGTAAAAACTGCAACAACAACTCCAATTCCGTAAACAAGAAGGAATATCAGCGCGGCATGAGGTTCGAAAAAAGTTCCTATAAGTAGGACATATACTGGTAAACGTGCCGAGCATGACATGAACGGATTTATAAGTATGGTAACGATTCTGGAACTGCGACTTTCTATGGATCGGGATGCCATAATTGCTGGTACGTTGCATCCGAATCCCATGAGCAACGGAATAAACGATTTTCCGTGAAGTCCAATTCGATGCATTATACGGTCCATAATGAATGCAGCCCGAGCCATATATCCCGAGTCCTCCATAAAAGAAATGAAAAAATAGAGAATCATTATATTCGGAAGAAAAACAATAACACCTCCAACTCCTCCTATTATACCTTCGGCAATAAGATCCTTCAGAGGTCCGTCAGGCATAAAATCATTCACCAGTTGACTAGTCCATGCAACAAAGTCCTCAATCCATGCTTGAGGGTAGGCCCCAATGACAAAAGTAGCCCAGAATATCAGCAAAAGAATGATAATGAAAATAGGGAAACCAAAAAGTCGATTGGTCACAAAAGCATCTATAACCTTTGTGTTATTGACATCTTTCTTCCCCGATCTTTCCATAACCTCGGCAAGAGCTCCGGTTATAAAACCATATTTCTCATCGGCAATTCTGGTTGGAATGTCGTCAGATTCAGGTGAAGACATCAATCTTTCCTTATATTTATTTATAACCGCAGCGATTTTATCTCTTGCATTCTCCCCAATTAGTGATTCTATGTCTGAATCCTCCTCAAGTAGTTTTATAGCTACATAACGAGGTGAGAAATGTTGGTTAAGATAGGGATCTTTTTTAAGAACCTCTCGAATTTCCCTAACTGCTTTTTCAAGTTCCAGGCCTAGATTTACATGAATGTGTCGTACTTCGGGACTGGTTTGTTCGTATACTTTTATAACAGTGTCAAACAAATTGTTGACACCTTCTCCGGTTCGTGATACAGTGGGCACAATCGGAACTCCAATCATTTTGCCAAGAAGTTCATAGTCAAGTCGGTCACCTCGTCGACGCAGTTCATCATACATATTAAGAGCGATGACCATACTATGATCCATGTCTATCAATTCAGTCGTCAGGTAGAGGCTTCTTTCGAGATTAGATGCCTCCACAACATTAACTATAACATCGGGATTGTTTTCCCTCAGATATTTCCTTACGTATAGTTCTTCTGGCGAATAGGCTGTGAGAGAATAGGTGCCGGGAAGGTCCACAATGTTGAATCGATAACCGTTATGATAGAAATGACCTGTTTTGGAGTCAACTGTCACTCCTCCGTAGTTACCAGTGTGTTCTTTGGCACCGGAAGCCACGTTGAAGAGGGAAGTTTTGCCGCAATTGGGATTTCCAATAAGAACGACATTAATTGTCTTGGACTCGGTATGGAAAGTCCCCGGGGGGCGGGAAGGAGCTTCGCGAATCAGCGAATGTCCATGAAAATTTTCTTTTTCAAGCTCGGAATTCTCTTCAATTTTTATCACTTCTATCATCCGGGCCTCACTTCTTCTAAGCGAAACTTCATAGCCCATTAGGCTATATTTGACAGGATCTTTTAACGGTGCCGAGAGAATAGCTTCAATCTCCCTTCCTTTTGTGAAGCCCATTTCCATGACACGCTTACGAAAAGCACCATAGCCAAGAATCTTGACTATGATGGCTTTTTCTCCGTTTTTAAGTTCCGAGAGTCTCATTCCATTGAGAATTGACTCACAAAATTACTAAACTATCCTAAAGGCCAATATACCCATTAATGAGTATTTTTATTCCATAGGATAGATTTGAACGTCTATGCCCGAGTTCATTTTATCAAGTTTCTGTTTGATTTCTTGAACCGGAGTGTCGCCAAAATGATAAGGGATAAGAATTTTCGGATTTATTGTAAGAGCCGCCTCGACAGCCTGGTCAACAGTCATTGTGTAGGGTTGATTTACGGGAAGAAATGCCACGTCGATGTTTTTTATGTTAGCCATTTCGGGAATGTTTTCTGTATCGCCTGCAATATAGATTCGAATATTGTCCAAATTAAGGATATAGCCATTTCCGTTTCCTTTTGGATGGAATTTCTCACGCCCCGGAGTAGTGTTGTAGGCGGCAACACTTTGAAGCACAATGTCATCCTTAAGTTTCATCGTCTCGTTGTTATGCATGACTGTTCCGTATCCCAGGATGTTTCGTGATGTCTGGTTAAGAATTATCTGTGTGGAAGGTTTGGACAATTCCTTAATTGCCGCTGAATCAAGATGGTCCCAATGTTCATGGGTAATCAGCACATAGTCGGCTTTGGCCATAGAATCATAGTCGATATCGGTACCCGCAACACTTGTGACCGGGTCAATGTAGATGTCGGTCCCGTCAAAATTGATAGCGAGAGAAGCATGTTTGAAAAGAGTGATGTCAATCTCTTTCCCATCTTTTGTTGTTAGTTTGACTATGGGATAATTGGTTTGGGAATTCATTGTCAGTGAATTTAAGGAAAAAAACAGTAGCCAGATTATTTTAAGAACTTTCATGATTCCTGTTGGATATTATCGATTATTTGTTCGAGAAGGTTTATTTCGGCATCGGAGGTGGCCCAGTCGGTTACAAAACGGACTGGTGTAACTTCTGCTCCTTTGCTTCCCCAAAGTTCGAATGTTACCAATTCTCTCAACTTGTCAATGAAAGAATTCGGCAAAAGAAAAAATTGCTGATTGGTCGGAGAGTCGATATATAGCGAATAGCCATGATCCATAAAAATTTTCTTTAGTTTCATGGCTTGAATTATCGCGTTTCGAGATATTATTTCATATAATCGATCCGTGAAAAGTGTCATGAATTGTATTCCAAGTATGCGTCCTTTTGCCAACAGTGCTCCATGTTGTTTAACCAAAGGAACGAAATGATGGAGAATTTCAGGGTTAGTTACTACTACGGCTTCTCCGAATAGAGCACCCACTTTTGTTCCTCCGATATAGAAAACGTCACAAAGTGACGCGATATCGGAGAGAGAAATTTCGGGATTTGCAGCAAGAGCATAACCAAGCCGCGCTCCATCGAGAAAGAGTGGAATATTTTTTTTACGGCAACATTTCGATATTTCACAAAGCTCCTCTTTGGTATATAAAGTACCAAGTTCTGTTGGATAGGATATATAGACAGCTCCAGGAGCAACCATGTGTTCGTAGCTTTCATCGGCATAAAAATCGTCGATGAAATTCTCAAGGTCACAGACTCTCAGTTTCCCTTCATGAGAAGGCAGTGCAAGAACTTTGTGTCCGGTAGCCTCAATGGCACCCGATTCATGAACATTAATGTGACCTGTAGTTGCAGCAATCACTCCTTCATGGTTCTTTAATATTGCATCTATAACAGTCGAATTCGTCTGAGTTCCTCCAATAAGAAAGTAAACACGTGCTTCGGGACACTGACAAGCTTCTTTAATTAGCTGACGAGCTTTCTCGGAATATTGGTCAGAACCATATCCCGGCGTCTGTTCCATATTTGTGGCGGTCAGATTATGCATGATCAATGGGTGGGCTCCGCGCATATAGTCGCTGTCGAAATGTAATTTTTCCACGTGTTTAGGTGATTTATTGTTAATAAGTCACAAAGATACAATTAATTCTGACATTAGTTCCCATAGGCTGAGTTTCATGATCAAAGTATCAAAGAATATTTGTTATTTGTGAAGGGTGTTATTATCTTTGAAGTTGATATGGATTATGAAATTGTAAATGCGGTTCCTGAGGATGCTCCTGAGATTGCTAGGGCAATCACGGTAGCTCTCCACATGGGTGAAATTGATGCGGCAATCGACTGTTCTCCCGAGGAATTGGAGCTTTGGAAAAAGGTTTTCACTAATCTTGCTCAAAGAGATGATTCGCAATACAGTTATAAAAACACGCTGAAGGCTGTTCTGAGTGACGGCAACTCAGCCGGTTATATAATCGGATATGATGGGGCAGATTTACACAAGTTAAGAGAAGTTTTTTTTGATGAGGTAGAGAAAACAGTCGGCAAGAGCTATCGTGGAATAGCCGACGAAACTTCCCCCGATGAATGGTATCTCGATACTTTGGCTGTATGGCCTGAATATCGTTGTAAAGGAATTGGAGAAAAACTCCTTAGGGCTGCTTCTATCAAAGGTTTAATCAATGGCAAGCCAATCGGGCTTCTTGTTGATAAGGAAAACCATTCAGGAAGAAGGCTCTATGAAAGAGTTGGATTCCAAAATGTTGGCGACCGTCCGTTTGCCGGAGTAATTATGGATCACATGCAATTGATACAAAATTTAAATATTCAATAGAAATGAAAGATGTAAAGGCAACCATGTTGGATCGTACATCGATTCGTCGTTATGAGCGTGATGCTATTCCGGTTGAATCTATGGATTTCATCATGAAGGCAGTGGAAAACACTCCAACGAGTTATAACGGTCAACAGTTCAGTGTGATAGACATTGATGACCAATCGGTTAAGGAGGCACTCTATGAGCTGACCGGTCAAAAACAACTCAAGACATGTAACCGTTTGCTAGTTTTCTGTTCCGATTTTCATAAGATCGGACTATTGGCTGAGAAAAAAGGAATAGAGATGCCTGAGATCACCAACACGATGGATGGTGTGATTTTGGGTTTAATCGATGCCTCATTGGCAATGATGAGTGCCGTAGTTGCAGCGGAAGCCGAGGGCCTGGGTAGCAATTGCATAGGCTATTTGCGTACAGCGGATCCGGCGAAAGTAGCAGAAATTTTGCGTTTGCCGAAAGGTGTTTTCGTAGTGTGCGGACTTGCATTAGGAGTTCCCCGCGAACATCCCGATTTGAAGCCAAAACAGCAAACTTCTTTAGTGTTCCATAAGAATCATTACCGGAATGACAATGATGCGATGGTAAGGGAACTGGAAGAATATGATTTGACGGTTCAACATTACAATGCAACGCGCTCAGGAGGAACTACAAACAATGACTGGTGTGGTCACATTATCGGGTATTATCGCGAGGCATTAAAATATCAGTTGCTCGACTATCTGAAGAGTCAAGGATATGATGTGAATCATTAAAGTCCGTCGTCTTCGACAGCAGGCTTTAGATCGCCAAAGGGCAGGCTTAATCTTGTGGCCTGCTCTATTTTTTTGTTACGCCAACATTTCCTACAAACAGCCATGTAGCGTTCGTTTCCCCCGATTTCAACTTGTGCACCGTCTTCAACAAAGTCCCCATTCTCATCGAAACGTGCATTGACAATTGTTTTGTGACCACAAGTGCAAGTGGATTTTATTTCGTCAATCGTATCGGCAATTTCAAAAAGTCGTCGAGATCCTGCAAAAAGTTTTGATTTGAAATCGGTTCTTAGTCCATAACAAACCACATTCACCCCATAATCGTCGACGAGTCGGGAAAGCTGGTCGACTTGTTCGGGTTGAAGGAACTGGCTTTCGTCAATTAGAATCCAGTCCATGATCTCTCCCTCACGATGAAACCGGGTGGAAAGAGTAGTATAAAGGTCGGTATCATGACGAATCCATTCACATTCGCGTTGAATTCCAATCCTGGAACGAATAACATTATTTTTTTCGCGTGTATCAATTTCTGGTTTCATCAGAAGATATCGAAGTCCACGCTCTTCGAAATTGTAAGCGGTAGTCAACAGCATGGCTGTTTTAGCCGAGCCCATTGTACCATAGCGGAAATATAGTTTGCCAGTTCTGTTCATGAGGGCAAATTTAATTGAAAACGATGGCTTAACATATTTTTTTAGATTATCTTTGTAAAAAATATTTTTAAGAATGAAAAAGGACCGTATACTTGTTACAGGTGGCACAGGATACATAGGTAGCCACACTGTCGTAGAACTTCAAGAGGCAGGTTATCCTGTGGTAATTGTCGATAATCTTTCAAATAGTAACCGTGACGTTGTTGACGGAATTGAAAAGATAACCGGTATTCGCCCTGATTTTGTTGAAGCCGACTGCACCGATCTTGCAGCCATGGAGAAACTATTTTCCGATTACCCTGATATTAAAGGGATAATTAATTTTGCCGCCAGTAAAGCAGTTGGTGAATCTATGCAAAAACCGATACTTTACTATCGCAACAATCTTAATACTTTGATGAATCTTCTTGACATGATGGCGAAATATGGTACTAAAGGAATAGTATTTTCGTCGTCATGCACAGTTTATGGAGAACCCGATGAGAATCCGGTCACCGAATCGGCTCCCATCAAGAAAGCAACTTCTCCTTATGGTAACACTAAGCAGATATCAGAAGAGATAATAGAGGACGTCATAAGAGCAGGTGCCCCATTCAAGAGTGTTATTTTAAGATATTTTAATCCTGTTGGCGCTCATCCCAGCGCATTGATAGGAGAACTACCCAACGGGGTACCTCAGAATCTTATCCCTTTTGTTACTCAAACTGCAATGGGAATCCGTAAAGAACTTAGTGTTTTCGGAAATGATTACAACACTCCCGACGGGTCATGTATCAGAGATTATATAAATGTTGTAGATCTTGCAAAAGCTCATGTAATAGCAGTAGAGCGTATGTTAGAAGACAAGAGCGAGGCTCCTGTTGAGATATTTAATCTTGGAACCGGGGTGGGACTATCAGTTCTTGAATTAATTGATTCCTTTGAAAGGTCAACTGGAGTCAAAGTTCCAAGAAAGATTGTGGGACGTCGTGCAGGTGACATAGAAAAAGTGTGGGCTAATCCTAAACATGCCAATGATGTGTTAGGTTGGAAAGCCGAAACACCTATTGACGACACCATGAAATCGGCATGGGCTTGGCAATGTGCTCTTCGCGAGCGGGGGATCATGTGATGACATCGGATAACGAAAAATACTTTACCGAAGAAGAAGAAACCCGGATTGACAAAGCATTCAAGGAACTTCTTGAGGGTTATCTGGGATCAAAACACCGAAAGAAAGCCGAACTGATTGAAAAGGCCTTCCGGTTTGCAAAACATGCCCATCATGGAATAAGACGTCGTTCGGGTGAACCCTACATTCTTCATCCCATAGAAGTTGCGCGTATTGTTAGTCAGGAGATAGGATTAGGTTCGACTTCAATATGTGCCGCACTGTTACATGATGTTGTGGAAGATACCGAATACACTGTTGAAGACATTGAACAGCATTTCGGAAAGAAAATAGCTCAACTTGTTGATGGACTAACCAAGATATCGGGAGGTATATTCGGTGACAAGGCCTCGGAACAAGCTGAAAATTTCAGGAAACTGCTCCTTACCATGTCCGAGGACATCAGGGTGATTATCATCAAGATGGCCGACCGTCTTCACAACATGAGGACTTTGGGGTCCATGGCTCCCAACAAACAGTTTAAGATAGCCGGTGAAACTCTCTATATATACGCGCCGTTGGCTCACCGTCTCGGCCTTTTCGCTATAAAGACCGAGCTGGAAGATTTAAGTTTCAAGTATGAACATCCTGTAACCTATGAGGAAATCGAACGTAAGATTGCTCAAACTGCGCAGAAACGTAATGATGTTTATACAAATTTCGCCGAGCCAATTGCAAAGAAACTCGAAGAGGCTGGTATAAAATTCGATGCCAAAGCGCGTTTGAAATCGGTCTATTCCATCTGGAAAAAGATGGAGAATAAGAAAATCCCTTTTGAAGAGGTCTATGACCTCTACGCAATGAGAATTATCTTTGATTGTGACGACATTTCCAAGGAAAAAGCGATTTGCTGGAACATCTATTCAATAATTACCGATTTATATAGAGTTCATCCTGAACGCACTCGTGACTGGATTGTAACACCAAAAGCCAACGGTTACCAAGCATTGCATCTGACAGTTATGGGCCCTGATGGGAATTGGATTGAAGTCCAGATCAGGTCTAAACGAATGGACGAAATTGCCGAAAAGGGTTTTGCAGCCCATTGGAAATACAAAATAGGAGATACCGACGAAGAAAACGAACTCAGCGATTGGTTGAGAACCATACAAGATATTCTTGAGAATCCAGAGCCGAATGCAATAGATTTCCTTGATACATTAAAATTAAATTTGTTTGCCTCTGAAATCGTTGTGTTCACTCCCAAAGGCGAATTGATAACGATGCCTAAGGGATCTTCAGTTCTAGATGTTGCATTTGAACTTCACACCGAACTTGGATGTAAATGTATTGCTGGAAAAGTAAATCATAAATTAGTGCCGTTGTCCTACAAACTGAATAGTGGTGACCAGATTGAGGTACTGACTTCCCAATCCCAGACACCAAAAGCAGAATGGATGGAATATTTAGTAACAGCCAAAGGAAAGACACGTCTCAAAAGTGCACTGAAGAAAGAACAGCAACCTATAATTAACAAGGGAAGAGAGATTTTCGAAAAATTCTTAAGTGATAATAATTTAACTGAAGAATCGCTTAATAACGACGTGATAACGAAAATATTTGGGTATTTTCATGTTGACAATCGCGAAAAACTGTTTTCGGCTTTGGGTGATGGAAGTGTTATTATCGATGATAATGCGCCGAAAATGCTTCGTCATGCCATCAAAAAAAGCGAAAAGGGCCTATTTTCACGAATTTTCAGGTTGAAAAGAGACGATGATTCTTCAGTGGATCATAGCGTTGATTCTTTAAAGAACAAAGAAGAATGGAAACGAATAGATCCTAAAAAAGACTATGAGCTGAAAATTGATGAGAACGGTCCGAATTTCATTCTTGCATCTTGCTGTTCCCCCATTCCAGGTGACGAAACATTGGGATTCATAAAGAATTCAGGAGATGTGGAAGTCCATTCAATTAGCTGTCCAAAAGCGATGGCGCTGAAGGCAAGCTATGGTCCACGAATTGTCACGACAGTTTGGAATGTTACTGGTGGAAGTTATCTGGTTAATGTTAGGATAGAGGGAATAGATCGTCATGGCATTCTCCAGGAACTGACTTCCATGATTTCTTCCCATCTGGGTCTGGATATAAGGAAATTGGATATTGAGGCAAACGAGGAGGTTTTTCATGCTAATCTTGCAGTTAGAGTTGCCAATGCCGACACAGTAAATTCTCTTTGTGCGAGGATTAAAAAAATTGATGGTGTAAAAGTAGCCACAAGAATACAATGAGACGATGAAACTTCCTGTACAGAAAATAATAGCTCGTTCCATTTATTTCATTATTTCGGTAGTGACGGTACTGTTATTGTTGCCGGGAAAGACTCAGCAACAATTCACCTATGTTGAAAACCGACCTTGGAACCATTCGTTGCTGACAGCCCCATTTGATATTCCTGTTTTTCGGGACTCAGTGACAGTCAGGATTCTGACCGACAGTATCCGAGAGAATTTTATTCCTATTTACAGAAAGGATTCAGAGATTGGAAGTGCATCAATCAGAAAACTTCCTAATGTTGAAGAACGCGACGGTCTTGATTTTTCTCGTCTTCGTGCTGTAATTGACCGCTTGTATGCCAATGGAATAGTGGATAATGCTACCTCTTCTCAGATAACCCAGGGAGAATTGCCTCAAATTAGAATAATCTCTGACAATGAAGTTCGAACTGTCAGTACCCATTTGATGAGATCACAAAGAGATGCTTACATTATCATTGATAGTCTTTTCAGTAGTCCGGTGCAAAGAGAGGAACTGAGAAAGATTGACATCTCTTCATTGCTACTTCCTAATATATTGCCCGACGCTGCAGAAAATGAAAAGTTTCTTCAGGAAGCACTTCAGCCTGCGACTGTCGCAATAGGGGTGATTCAAAAGGGCGAAAGGATAATAGATCGTGGTGATATTGTGAATCCACAGCTTTATCAGGTGCTTCAAACTTATGAAGAGATGATGCAAGCACGTGAACTGACCGACACGACCGAGGAGTTTTACATTGATCTTGGTGCTGTGCTCTTTGCTGCTCTTTTGTTTGGTTCGGTCTACGGTTATTTTTTCCTTTACCGACGGGAATGGTGGCAAGATGACAGAAGGATCCTTTGTGTACTTGCTTTGCTTCTGGGTTCATATATTTTGGCGGTTATCTTCTCACAAATGTTCAGGGGAGGACTATTTTTGATACCCTTTACTATTATTTCAGTTTTGGTAATGGTGTTCTATGACGCACGAACTTCATTGTTTATGTTCATGGTCAGTATATTGTTGGCGGTCAATTTGTCGAATTTTCCATTGGAATTTATATTCGTAGAGTTCATGGCAGGAATAACCGCTATTTTCTCAATGAAGGAACTTTCAAAAAGAAGTGACCTGTTGAGAACGGCATTCTACGTCCTGATCGCCTATGCAGTTTCTTACGTAGCTATAGAGCTGATGACTACTGGAACATTCAATGTATTTTCATGGCGGTTGATGGGATTCTTCTTGATTAATGCAGTGCTTATTTCGTTTGCCTACATCATGATCTTTATAGTCGAGAAGGTTTTTGGATTTACCTCAATGGTTACTCTTGTCGAACTGTCGGATATAAACAACCCCATACTTCAGGAACTTTCTGAAGAATGTCCCGGAACTTTTCAACATTCAATGGCAGTCAGTAATCTAGCGGCCGATGCAGCTCGCAAATTGGGTGCCAATGTTCAGCTAGTCAGAACCGGGGCACTTTATCACGATATAGGAAAACTTGCAAACCCTGCTTTCTTCACTGAAAATCAGCATGGTGTTAATCCACATGATGCACTGACACCTGAACAGAGTGCGAAAATAATCATTGATCACATCAATGAAGGCTTAAAAAGAGCCGATAAGGCAAAATTACCTGAAGTTATAAAGGATATGATTAGTCAGCACCACGGTGCTGGCAAGGCTAAATATTTCTACATCACTGAATGTAAGAAAATGGGGGAAGAGAATGTGGATGCGAGTAAATATACCTATCCTGGACCCAATCCCAAGACTTTGGAGGCTTCTTTGATTATGATGGCCGATGCAGTAGAAGCAGCAAGTCGGTCTCTCTCAGAACATACTCCCGAAGAAACAACCCAACTTGTCAACCGACTGATCGATTCTCAGATCGCCGACGGACTTCATGCAGATTCTCCGTTGTCGTTCCGTGACGTTAGTCTAATCAAGCAAACCTTCATTAACCGGCTGTTAACTATGTATCATTCAAGGATTGCCTATCCAACAGAAATCAAACGAGCAGCAGTTATGGAGGAAAGGGCTATTTCACCCTCTGATAAAAAAGATAGCAACTGAAAAGGACCTTAAATATATTGGTTCTGTTCTGTGGCATAGTTTTCGTTGCCACAGCCTTTTTTGGATGTAATCCATCGAAAAATAATGCTGCTACACGCAATTATCAGGCGTTTCTTACTCGATATAACATAGAGTATAATGGTGATAAATATTATAGGGAAACTTTAGAAGATTTGGAGAATTCCTATGAGGACGACCATTCAAGCTTACTGCCTGTTCATCCCGCCGATTCCCGAGGTGACGAGGAGTACCCCCAACCTATTGGTGATTTTACACGTTCAATAGAGAAAGCCCAAAAAGCTATCGAACTTCATTCAATTAAGAAGACCCCGGGGGGAAAAGCCATAAGCAAAGCAGAGAGAGAATGGAGGAGACGTTCGGAATACAATCCCTATCTACATAATTCATGGATGTTGATGGCAAAGTCTCAATATATGAATGGGAATTTTCGTGATGCTGCCTCATTGTTCCTTTATATTATCCATCATTTCAATTGGTTGCCACAAACAGTACAAGAAGCTAAAATATGGGAGGCAAGATGCTATAGTGCGATGGGGTGGTTGTACGAAGGACTTGATATATTGTCAACAGTGAATTTAGATGAAATTAAATCAAGAGAAGTAAAGTATCAGTATTGGGCAACCAAATCATCATTGTTGATAAAGCAAGGAGAATATGTGGAAGCTTGCGAGGCATTGAACTTAGCTGTCAGTCTTAGCAAAGGACACCAGAAAACCCGGTTACGTTACCTTTTGGGACAATTATATGTAATTATAGGAGAGCGATTGAAAGCCTATGAAATTTTCAAGAAGATAGCCGGAAATATAACCAACTCCCATTTGGTTCGCCTCAGCGCACGCCTTGCTGCAGCTCATGTGACGCCTCCTCAGTATATAGAGAAGGAGTTGAAATCCTTATACAGAGCAACTACTTTTGGCTCCAACACCAATGTTCTTGATAAAATTTACAATGCAATTGGATCCTTATGTCTTGAAGAAGGAGACACAGCATCGGCTTTAATGGCATATCGGAACGCTATTGATAAAAGTGTACACATCGGCCGTGACTATGGCATGGCACAGTTATCGATTGGAAAAATTTATTTTGACCAAGGTAAATATTCCAAAGCGGCGAATGCCTATTCAGAAGCCATTGGTTTACTGCCACGAACTTTTGAAGGATATGACAAGATTCTATGGACTTCGATCGTTTTGAACAAAATAGAAGGTTGGTCATCAATGATAGAGAGGAACGATTCGTTGTTGAGAATTTCCTATTTACCAGAGCTGGAGCAACTGGCTGTTTGTCAAAAACTAGCAAGAGAGTATAGGCGATTGGCACGGTCAAATACATCTATGGAAAAAAGTTTTAATAACACTTTATCAGACCTAATGATTCCTCAACCGTCCAAGCTCAATTCCAATGATGAATGGTATTTTTATAATCCGACCCTAGTCAATGCCGGTCGGAGCATCTTCTCTCAAATTTGGGGCGACCGACGTCTTGAGGATGACTGGCGACGAGCCGATAAGACACCGTTCTATTTCTCATTGTCGGAAGAAGATTTAGGAATTTATGAAAATGAGGAAGATGAAGGAAACGTTTCTGGAAACGAATCGAAAGAAATTGATCAAGGCGATGTCGAGTATTATATGAGGGGCATTCCCAATACGCCTGAGGAGAGAAACAAACTTGAGGAAGATATAGAGTATGGAATGTATAATATAGCTCTATTATTAAAAAATGATCTGAAAAATTTCAAAGCGGCTACAAGTGAATTTGAATCACTTCTCAAAAGATTTCCAGGAAGCGGTTACACCGAAGATGTTTATCATAATTTATTTTTGATGGCATGCCAGAATAATGATGACTCACTGGCTGAACATTACAGAAATTTGATTGTCACTGAATTCCCCCAAAGTAAATTGGGTTTGGAGATGAGCAAAAGAAATTACATCGCCTATCTTAAGCATAGTCGGGAACTTATTGATTCAATGTATATAAAAGCATATCAATCCTATTTGTCAAATGATTGGACCAGGGTTGACAGTATCTATAATGAGTTTATAAGTTTATATCCTAATAATGAACTTGCACCAAAATTTATCTTCCTCGCAGCATTGTCAGAAGCTGCCCAAGGACATGTGGAGAAGTTCCGAGCGACAATCAATGCGCTTGTTAATGACTATCCTGGAAGTGATGTGACTCCAGTGGCATCAGATATGCTTGGCCTCCTGGATAATGGAAAGATTCCAATGATGGGGAAGACCAATTTGACGGATATACGTTATAATAAGATCTCAAATGAAAGAGATGAGCCGTTAGGAGATGATTTAAATTTAGAAAAAACTGAACCAGTTTTCTTATTTGAATCACACGCTCCACAAATTGTTCTTATTATATATCCAAATAAAAAAGAAATAGCCAACAAGGTACTTTTTGAGGTTGCAAGCCATAACTTCTCTACCTTTTCGGCAAGAGATTTTGACTTGATACAAAACGTTATAGATACGTCAGGAGTTCTTGAAATAGAAGGTTTCAATAATCTTAATGAAGCAGAGAATTATATTGGCAGACTGCCGTTAAAACAGATAATAGAGATAAATTCCGAGATTATAATTGTCGCAATCTCATTTACTGATTTCCACAAGATGATTAGTGATAATATACCTATTGAAAGATACATTAAGGATCTGAATTCCATAAGATATCGGGAAGCCCAAGAGTTGGTGCTTGACCCTACAGTATATTCTATAGAAGAATTATAGCTTTATTAAATCAATAACATTTAGTCAAGGTATCGACTCGTTAATCCCGAATATGCATCTATTCTACGGTCGCGAAAAAACGGCCACCAACGGCGAACCTGATCCGACCTGTTCATGTCAATCTTGACTATTTCAGTAGCCTCTTTGTCAAATGGGGCCCGATATAAAATTTCTCCTTGAGGACCTGCTACAAAACTTGATCCCCAGAAGGTTATCCCATTAGTAGCTTTTGATGGGTCAGGTTCATGACCAACTCGGTTTACGGATATAACAGGAACCCCATTTGCCACGGCATGTCCTCGTTGTACCACAGTCCATGCCTCAAGCTGTCTTTGTTGCTCTTCTGGTGAGTCAGTGCTTTCTGTCCCGATAGCTGTAGGATATATAAGGACTTCCGCTCCATCCAGTGCCATCAGTCGGGCTGCTTCGGGATACCATTGATCCCAACAAACAAGCACTCCCAGTCGTCCGACAGAAGTATCAATCGCATGAAATCCTAAATCACCTGGTGTGAAATAAAATTTTTCATAATAAGCCGGGTCATCAGGGATATGCATTTTTCGATATTTTCCTGCGAGTGAACCGTCTTTTTCTATCACTATAGCTGTGTTATGATATAAGCCTGAGGCTCTCTTTTCAAAAAGAGATATGATTAGTACTGTTTTAGTTTCACGTGCAAGACCCTGGTAGAATTTTACTCTCTCGTCGTTTAACTGAATTGCTTTGTCGAATTCATCCACACTCTCAGTTTGACAAAAATACAGAGTATCATGCAATTCCTGGTTGACAATGAGTTGAGCTCCTTTTTTTGACAGTTCACGGATCTTGTTAGCTATACGTGAACTGTTCTCTAAGATATTTTCGGAGTTTCGCTGCTGAATAATACCAACATTAAGAGTTCTCATCGTTATTAATTTTATCAAAAATTTGCATTGTTGCGCAATGAAGCGATCCATGCTGTTGAATTAAGGGGACGCAATCGACTCCTTTTATAATTTTTCCCGGGAAAGCCTGAGAAAGAATCAAAGCGGCTTGATTATCCTCCCGTTCATTCCGATAAGTGGGAAAAAGGATTGCACGGGGAGTTATCAGGAAATTTGCATATGTCGCAGGCAACCGATTCCCTTCTTTATCATATTGGGGAGAAGGCAAAAGAAGGGGAATTAAACGATAGGGCAATTCATTTCTGTTGCTGAAACTCTGAAGCTCCTTCTCCATAAGCTGGAGTTCCTCGTATTGTATCTTGTCTTCCGGATTATAGCTTTTGACATAAATGATAGTAGAAGGATCCACAAATCGTGCCTTAGTGTCAATGTGACCGTCAGTGTCGTCACCAAAGAGATTCCCATGATGTACCCAAAGAATCTGTTTGCACCCAAGACGTTTTTTTAAGGTTTCTTCAACTTCTGATTTAGTCATTTTATCGTTGCGATTGGGAGCAAGAATGCCGATATTGGTCATTATTGTCCCATTACCATCACTTTCTAAAGCTCCTCCTTCGATTATAAAATCTCTATTGTTGATAACCGGGAATTTCCACAGATTTCGACTTTCTAAAACTGAATTGACGAGGTTATCGTGGTTGGCAGCAAATTTCATTCCCCAGCCGTTGAAGCAAAAATCAAGGAGAACTGGGGCCCCTTCTATCTCCACTGTTATAGGACCGTAGTCGCGTGTCCATGAGTCATTATTCTCACATGAGCAAAGGCTGATCCTGGACATGTCAACATCGTTATCAGTAAGTATTCGGGAAGTTTCTTTAATATCCGAAGCGAGTATTGTCACATTGAGACATGCAATATCAGTAATTGCCTTTATGAGTTTTATATAGCAATTTCTGATTTCATCAAGCATATAATTCCAATCCATGTTTTCTTGGGGAAAAGCGATAAGAATGGATTTTACTCTATCATCCCATTCCGCCGGAAAAACTATCTTGGAATTATTCGTCATAGTCAGTCAATGATTCCCAAATGGAGTTTTTATTATCAAGATATTCCTCGCAAAAATCAAGGAAACCTTTGCGGAAAGAGCTTCCGTTGTCATGACACCATTGATTGTATCGGTTCCTGAGCTCATCATCATCAGAAATCATACGTTTAAATTCCGATTCGGCAACATCGGTCGTGCCACATTCATTAAGCAATCTAACGAATATATCCGTTATATCATCATGCATTTAAAGTACCTTTTTGAATTTGAATTTGTTGATAATACTTCATTGATATAAAGTAGGTACCAACTGTTAAACTATTAAATTGAGTTTTAGCGCAAACGAAGTGTCTGTCCCGGTCTAAGCACCGAAGTAGTCTTTATATTGTTCAATTGACAAAGTGCTTTGACTGTCGTTCTGTTTTTGCTAGCTATTCTGCTTAGTGAATCTCCCGATTTCACAGTATAATAGCTTGCTTCTCCCGAATGCTGGGCCGACACTTTCGGTTGTGGATGGGTCTTAAGATATTCTTTCATATACTCACTGTTGACCGCGGGATCATAATTTCGTGCCAATTGGTAGGATCCCTTGTCAAAAGTATATGTGTCGGTGTGAACTGTCTGGTTGTTGAAGTCAAAGATTCCCGCTGGATTTATGGCATAACCCATAAATCGGGTCTCGAAGTGGAGATGGGACCCTGTCGAACGTCCAGTGTTGCCACCTAATGCAATTGGGTCACCTGCTTTCACGACCTGATCCTGTTCTACCAAAAATTTTGACAGGTGGCCATAAACAGTCTCCAATCCGTTGGAATGTCGCAGAATCACATAATATCCATAGCCTCGACGTTCGTAGTTGGTCAGTCTAACTTTACCGTCAAAAGCGGCACGAATAGTATCGCCTATGTAAACTTTCAGGTCAATACCTTTGTGCATGCGACGGAAACGTTTACGATATCCATATGGGGATGTAATATATCCCGGATGAGGCATTACAAATCTACTGACGTCGATTTCAGCGGTTTCAGGAACGTCAGCTTCATTAAAAGGATTGACAAGCTTACTGTCCCATCCTTCTGTGAAAATGTCAATTTCGGGCTCCTCTTCTTCTTTAAACAACTGATCGAGGAATTGCTGTGTGTCTTCGACTTTTATTTGATTTCCAACAATCTGTTGTTTGGCTATAAGCTGAGAATGTTCTTCTTGATGGGCACCGGGAAGATGATAGGTCTGAGCTTCCGTTGCAAACGCAACAACTGTCAAGGCCAATCCTGTCAGAATATATTTGAAAAATCTCGGCATGATTTTCTCAGTTATTATTTGCCGTCGGGCGAATAGAGGAATTTTATTATACAAGGCGTATAGTCGAATATCTCTTTGTCATGGAAGAAACGTTTAATTTCAGTCGTGGCATTCTCAGGAGAATCCGAAGCATGAATGATGTTTTCCTGGTTGCTCATACCGAAATCACCACGTATAGTTCCGGGGAGAGCCTTTGAAGCATCGGTTACGCCAGCCATTGCTCTGACAACTTCAACAACATCTTTGCCCTTCAAACATAATGCGATAACCGGAGAAGCCATCATTGCGTTAAGCAACGAAGGGAAGAAGGGCTTGTCAACCAAATGGGAATAGTGTTCCCTGAGGATCTTTTCATCAAGTTGCATCATCTTAAGTCCGGCAATAATGAGCCCCTTGCTCTCAAACCGAGCAATGATTCTGCCAATCAAAGCGCGCTCAACTCCTGAAGGTTTTATTAAAACGAGTGTTGATTCCATGATGATTAGATATGTTTATTGTCATTGCCTATTAAAAGGCATACAAAGGTAGAAAAAATATGTTGGTTCTTCAATATCAAATCTTTAAAAAAGATTAAATGGGAGGAATGCTCATGATAATTCACTATAACGTCTTGATCGTTAGGGTAATACCGTTATTGATGTTTTATAGCACAAAATAAAATCAAAAAAAATATTTATTTTTGAACTGTTGAGACAACTTTTTAAAACCCGGATTGTTTAAATAGTATACAAGTGCAAAACACTTAACAAATTTAACAAAAACCCCAAATTAACTACTATACAATTATGAAAAAAACTATCTTGACACTGGCCCTCGCTCTCGGATGTGTGAGCGCCTTCGCGCAAATTGGCAAGTCCCAATTGCAACAACTCCAAAACTTCCTGAATCAGCCGGCTGAAAAGGCTGCGACGAATGCTCAGGCCTTGAACATTAGTGATCTTAAGAACCCTTCAACATGGGAAGGTGTCACAGTTAGTAACGGTCAGATTACCGAAATTAATTGGAAAGACAAAGGTCTTGCAGGTACACTCAACCTTTCAGGATTCCAAGGTTTGACAAAACTTGATGTATCCCGTAACAAGCTGACCGGTTTGAACCTGCAGGGTGATGCAGCATTAGGTGAACTCAATGCACAAAGAAATGTTCTTCAGAACGTTACTTTGGACGGATGCACTGGTTTGACAAAAGTAAACCTTTACAAAAACCGTATTTCTGATATTACCTTGAACGGAAATCCGAACATCGAGACTCTTAATGTTTCAAACAACTATTTCGTTTCTCTCGACGTTAGTGGTATCCCGGCATTGAAAACTTTGAACTGCCAGGGTAATCATCTTGAAAGCTTGACAGTATCTGGTTGTTCAAACCTCAAAAATCTCTATTGCGGTTATAATAAACTGACATCATTGAACCTTTTTGGGACAGAGAATCTTACAAACCTGAACATTGATGACAATCAAATTTCAACAATGATTCTTTCAGGCCTGCCAACTCTCAGCACTTTCATCTGTTCCGATAACAACATGACAACTCTTGGTCTACGTGACTGCAATGCTCTTCTTGACCTGGTTTGCTCCTACAATGACTTGACCACATTGAGCGTTGAGAACTGCCCCAACCTCCTATTTGTTGATTGTTCCTATAACGACCTGCAGCAGTTGGTTCTCAGCAATCAGACATTCCTGCAGCGTCTGCTTTGCAACAACAACCAGTTGACCATGCTTGATGTTTCATTTGACCCTGCTCTTACCTACATTAACTGCCGTTACAACATGATTACCGATCTTCGTACTATCGGTGACAACAACCTGCAGCAAATAGCTTGTCAGTGGAACTATTAAGCTATCGATGATGAAAATTTGAGTATAGTATATAGTTATTTTAGTGGGAGGTTACCGCCGGGCGTGATGTTCGGCGGTAACTTTTTGTTATTGTTGGTTGATCTATAACCCAACGAACTATTTTGAGATTCAAATGTTTTTATTTTAAAGAGTGGAATAAAATAAATAAGAATCATGAAAAAAATTGTTATAGCACTTATAATAGGGAGTTCATTCTCGACACTCCCGTTGATGTCTCAAATTAGCGGTCAAAATCAACAACAACTAGCTCGACAGCTGGAGCTAATGCAAGGAGTAGGGCCTGTTATAGGAGGATCTTATGATTATAACAAGTTGCCTGAAAATGCAAAGAAGTTCATTAGGGAGAATCTAAAAGACCTTCAGGTTGCTTCGGTTGAAAGAGATTTGACTCCCTTGAAATATGAGGTTAAATTCGTTGATGGAACTGAAATTGAGTTCAACTCGAAAGGCGAGGTTATTGACTTTGAAGCTCCCGATGGAAGCTCAATTGAATGTCATATAGTTGAAAAACTGCTCCCCTCTAAAGCCTATCGTCACTTGAAAGATAAGAAACTCGAAAAGAAAGTCGAGAAAATTGATAGAGAAAACTCTAAGATAGAAATTGAGATAATCAAAGGCAATTCTCTAAAGGAATTAGTTTTCAATCTTGATGGAAAAGTACTAAAATCAAAATAATAGCCAGAATTCAATATTCAATATAAAATCGGCCGGACCAAAATGAATTGTACGGCCGATTTTTTATTATATTCTACCCTGAAAAACTATTATCTTTGCAAGGAAATTAGAATTTTTATTATAGATTGTTATTTTGTTGCTTAGATGAGTAATCGATTATACATTTTTGACACCACGTTGCGCGACGGAGAGCAAGTACCAGGATGCCAGCTCAATACAGTAGAAAAAATTGAAGTTGCAAAGGCCCTTGAGGAACTTGGAGTCGATGTCATTGAAGCCGGTTTCCCAGTCTCTAGTCCCGGAGATTTCAATTCGGTTGTTGAGATTTCGAAAGCAGTGACCTGGCCAACTATATGTGCGTTGACAAGGGCAGTTGAAAATGACATCAGAGTGGCTGCCGATGCCTTGAAATATGCGAAGCACAAGCGAATCCACACGGGTATCGGAACCTCCGATTATCACATAAAATATAAATTCAATTCTACTCGCGAAGAGATTTTAGAGCGCGCATTTGCCTGTGTGGCCTATGCCAAGAAATTTGTAGAGGACGTTCAGTTTTATGCCGAGGATGCAGGACGAACCGATAATGAATATCTTGCTCGCGTGGTTGAAACAGTTATAAAAGCCGGAGCTACGGTAATTAATATTCCCGACACTACTGGTTATTGTCTTCCATGGGAATTTGGTGATAAAATCAAATATCTCATGGAGCATGTTGACGGTATTGACAAGGTGACAATCGCCACCCATTGCCATAATGATCTTGGTATGGCCACCGCCAACACAATTTCTGGTATTAGAAATGGAGCTCGTCAAGCTGAAGTAACCATAAATGGAATAGGGGAACGTGCCGGAAACACTTCTCTTGAGGAAGTCGTGATGGCATGTCGTAGTCACAAGGAACTTGAAATCGAGACTAACATAAATTCGACTAAAATTTATGGCGTCAGCAGAATGGTTTCAAGCTTAATGAACATGCCTGTTCAACCGAACAAAGCCATTGTTGGACGAAATGCTTTTGCCCATTCTTCTGGTATACATCAGGACGGAGTTCTTAAAAACCGTGAAAGCTATGAAATCATCGATCCGAAGGATGTTGGCATAGATGAAAACTCAATAGTATTGACTGCCCGGAGTGGACGTGCAGCGCTTAAACATCGACTTCATGTTTTGGGTATAGATCTAGATAGGGAAGCATTGGACAAAGCGTATGAATCATTCCTAAAACTTGCCGACCGCAAGAAAGAAATCAATGATGACGATGTCCTGATGTTGGCAGGACAGCATCACCGGGCTAACCATCGAATCAAACTTGACTTTCTTCAGGTTACCAGTGGAGTTGGGATCCATTCAGTGGCGAGCATCGGTCTGGATATAGCCGGAGAGAAATTCGAAGCCTGTTCTTCCGGCAACGGACCTGTTGATGCTGCAATTAGTGCCATCAAACTTATCATCAGGCGCACGATGATTGTTAAAGAATTTCTAATCCAAGCAATCAATAAAGGAAGTAACGATGTTGGGAAAGTCCATATTACAGTGGAATATGACGGGAACAGTTATTATGGATTCTCGGCCAATACCGATATCATAGCGGCTAGTGCCGAGGCATTTATCGATGCAATAAATAAATTCGTCAGATAATGGGAAAAACTCTTTTTGACAAAATTTGGGACAGTCATTTGGTAGACCACATCGACAATGGTCCCGATCAACTATATATAGATCGTCATTACTGTCATGAGGTGACAAGTCCGCAGGCATTCGATGGTTTGAGAAAAAGAGGTCTGAAGGTGTTTCGACCAGAAAAGACGGTATGTGCTCCCGATCATAACATCCCAACAAAGAATCAGGATAAGCCAATCGATGATCCCAAATCAAGAATCCCTGTTGAAACTCTTGAAAAAAATGCTAAGGAATTCGGTTTGACTCACTATCCTATTGGGGATCCACGAAATGGAATTATTCATGTTATTGGTCCCGAACAAGGATTTACTTTGCCCGGATATACCATCGTTTGTGGTGATAGTCACACCTCCACCCATGGAGCTTTCGGTGCGATTGCATTCGGAATAGGAACTAGTGAGATTGAGATGGTTCTAGCCACTCAATGCATTCTGCAACCTCGACCCAAGACTATGCGAATCACTGTGAATGGGGAACTGAAACCTGGCGTCACCGCAAAGGATGTGGCACTTTATATCATTTCTAAAATGACAACAGGAGGTGCAACAGGCTATTTTGTGGAATATGCCGGAGAAGTTGTTAGGCACATGAACATGGAGGAGCGCATGACTCTTTGTAATCTTTCTATTGAGATGGGTGCCAGAGGAGGTATGATTGCTCCTGATGATGTGACATTCGCCTATGTCAAAGACCGTCCAAATTCTCCGAAAGGAGAGGATTGGAATAAAACTTTGGCCTATTGGAAGACTCTACCATCCGATGAAGATGCGATTTTTGACAAAGAGATTGTTTTCGATGCAGCTGATATAGAACCACGCATTACCTATGGAACAAATCCAGGCATGGGAATGGGAATAAATGAAACAGTTCCCGATGCTCCAATCGAGCCCTCAGCTAGGGTATCCTATCTTAAATCGTTGGAGTATATGGGTTTTGAGGAAGGAGAAAAACTTATTGGAAAACCCGTCGATTATGTTTTTCTGGGAAGCTGCACCAACGGAAGAATCGAAGATTTCCGTGAATTCGCGTCTGTTGTGAAAGGACGGAAGAAAGCTGAAAATGTCACAGTGTGGTTGGTGCCGGGCTCCAGGAATGTTCTGCAACAAATCAAGGAGGAAGGACTTGACAGAATCTTGACTGATGCCGGTTTTGAAATTCGTGAACCCGGATGTTCAGCTTGTCTTGCCATGAACGAGGACCGTGTGCCGGCAGGAAAACTTTCCGTGTCGACTTCCAACAGGAATTTTGAAGGACGACAAGGTCCCGGGGCAAGGACTATCTTGGCTGGACCTTTGATAGCAGCAGCTACAGCAGTGACAGGAAAAATAACCGATCCCAGAACATTAATCTGATCATGAAAAGAAAGTTTGACATTATAGAGTCTACATGCGTGCCACTCCCGATTGAAAACGTCGATACCGACCAGATTATTCCGGCCCGATTCCTTAAAGCAACTTCCCGTGATGGTTTCGGAGAAAATCTTTTCCGCGATTGGCGCTTTGACGAGAATGGCAATCCTAAACCTGATTTTGTTTTGAATAACCCGAAGTATTCAGGGACTATATTGGTTGCCGGGAAGAATTTCGGTTGCGGCTCAAGTCGTGAGCATGCGGCATGGGCTATTGCCGACTATGGCTTTCGGGTAGTCGTGTCAAGTTTTTTTGCCGATATCCATAAAAATAATGAACTGAATAATTTTGTTCTGCCAGTAGTTGTTAGCGACGGTTTTCTAAATCGTCTTTTCAAAACAATCGAAAACAATCCGAAGGCAATTGTCAAAGTAGATTTGCCGAATCAAACAATTACAAATGTGACTACTTCAGAAGAAGAAAAATTTGATATTAATTCCTATAAGAAACAATGTCTCATTGAAGGACTGGATGATATAGAGTATCTTCTGAAGAATAAAAAAGCTATAGAAAACTTTGAAAAATCAGCCAGTAAATGAATCTCAAGATTGCAGTTTTGCCAGGTGACGGCATAGGTCCCGAAATTTCAAGGCAGGGGGTTAAGGTTCTTGATGCGGTTGCCGAGAAATTCGGTCACAAATTTGACTATAGTACGGCTCTTGTGGGAGCAGCCGCCATTGAAGCAACGGGAAATCCTTTTCCAAAAGATACTCTGCAGGTATGTAGGGAAAGTGACGCTGTATTTTTCTCTTCAGTAGGCGACCCAAAATATGACAATAATCCTGATTCCAAGGTGCGACCTGAACAAGGTCTATTAGCTATGAGAAAACAGTTGGGTTTATTTGCTAATATTCGACCTATCGATACCTTTGATTGTTTATTACATAAATCCCCTTTGAAGAGTGAGATTGTAAAAGGAGCCGATTTTATTTGTATCCGAGAGCTCACAGGAGGAATGTATTTTGGTGAGAAACATGAAGAAGATGACAAAGCTTATGACATTAACTTCTATACTCGGAAGGAAATAGAAAGAATCTTGAGGGTAGCCTATAAATATGCTCTTCAAAGAAAGAAGCATGTGACCGTTGTTGACAAGGCGAATGTTTTGGCATCCAGTCGATTGTGGAGAAAAGTGGCAATGGAAATTTCTATGGAATATGCCAATGTGACAACCGATTTCATGTTCGTAGACAACGCTTCAATGAAAATAATTCAAGATCCTCGTTTCTTTGATGTCATCGTGACTGAAAACACTTTCGGTGATATTTTGACCGACGAAGCTAGCGTTATAACCGGCTCAATGGGGCTTCTTCCTTCAGCTTCAACCGGTGAGAGTACACCTGTTTTCGAACCAATCCACGGTTCATGGCCCCAAGCTGCGGGGCAAAACATCGCAAATCCGGTTGCGCAAATTCTCTCGGGTGCCATGATGCTGGAATACCTTGGATTGGATAAGGAAGGAAAAGCAATCAGAGAAGCTGTTGACCAATCATTGGAACATGAAGTAAGGACGCCCGATATTCAGGCTACAGGGGCTCCCTATTACGGAACAGAAGAGGTTGGACAATGGATTGCCGATTATATTAGAAAACATTAAAAATTGATATTATTCGGTTCTTTTATACAATATTTTCCAATAAACGAGAGTTTATATTTTATATGAGCTCTCGTTTATATATAATAGGGATGTTAATTGTTGGATTGTGCTATGCGGAGCCACTAGTGGCTCAGGATGGCAAAAATGAATTCAATCCAATTACAACCGGTGTGACATCTCTATCCATAGCTCCCGATGCTCGTGGAGCTTCACTTGGAGATATCGGCGCTGCTACCGATCCCGATGCTAATTCTCAGTTCTGGAATCCTTCCAAATATGCTTTTGCCTATAGCAGTGGAGCAGTAGCACTCAACTATACACCATGGTTGAGGAAACTTGTTAACGACATCTTTCTCGCCGATGTTATGGGATATTGGAAGATTGGAAGAGATGATAACCAGGCTTTGAGCGCTTCACTTCGTTATTTCTCATTGGGCGAAGTAATAACCTCCGACGATTATGGAGCGGCTGTCCAATCTCTACATCCTTATGAGCTTTCTTTTGACATTGGGTATTCTCGAAAATTGTCAAGTAAATATTCTATGGGAGTAGTCCTAAGGTATATTTATTCTGATCTTGGGTTTTCCGATTCTTATGCAGGTAATCAAACGTCAGGGGCCTCGGCCTTTTCGGCCGATATTTCAGGATACTATACAACCTATCCAATCATTGGTCGAAATGAATGTCAGTGGTCATGGGGTTGGAATATATCAAATATCGGAACCAAAGTTTCCTATAATAACGGTGAGGATCCTGCTTTCCTCCCTACAAATCTTCGTTTGGGTACAACATTCATGTTCCCTCTTGCCGATTATCACACACTTGCACTGTCGTTAGACCTAAATAAATTGTTGGTTCCGGCTAAACCGAGAGAAAGTGATTATGATATGGATACTCCCGAGGGTCAGGCGAAGTATCTTGATGCCCTCGAAAATTGGGAAAATATGTCTCCGATAACCGGTATTTTCAAGTCTTTTTCCGATGCTCCTGGAGGATTTAAGGAAGAGCTTAGAGAGATACAATACTCGATTGGAGCCGAATATAGCTATAATCAACAGTTCTTCCTGCGTGCAGGTTACTACCATGAGAGTCAATACAAGGGAAACCGTCAGTATTTTGGAATAGGAGCAGGGTTCGCAATGAATGTCCTAAAAATTGACGCTGCCTATATGATAGCAACTGCCCAGACCTCACCATTGGATCAAACCCTACGATTCACCTTGACTTTTGATATAGATGGATTAAAAGAAATCTTTGGAAGGAAGTAATCAGATCGACTCCATGGAAACTATTTCTTCAAGGATGGAAACTGCTGTTTCTACAGTTGTAACTTCTGATATTAGAAAGCTTCTTCTTCCCGCATTTTCTCTGATTTTAACCCTTTTTGTGTTGTTCTGAAGATAATTTACCAATCGTCCGAACATGGGTGACTGATAATAAGCTTCGTTGCTTTGGTCAACAAAATAAAGATACATATTATTTTGTTTGAGGTTTATTTTCTCGATACCAAGCTGTTTTGCCAAACGTCGTAGGCGTGGAATCCTGACAAGTTCCTTTGCAACCCATGGCATTTTTCCGAATCGGTCTTCAATGTTTTTGATGAAAGTAATCAAATCAGTCTCTTTCTCAAGATTATCCAATTCCTGATACAACACGATTCTTTCACTTTCTTGGGGCACATAATCAAATGGGAACATCAGTTCCAAATCACTTTCTATGACGCAATCATTGACATATTCCTCATTGTAATTTTCATCTTTGGCAAATGTTTCGGCAAATTCTTGAGTGCGAATCTCCATTACAGCTTCCCGTAATACTTTTTGATAGGTTTCATAGCCTAAATCTGCGATGAATCCGCTCTGCTCTGCTCCCAATAAATTACCTGCTCCGCGAATGTCGAGATCCTGCATGGCTATGTGGATCCCTGAGCCAAGATCGCTGAAGTTCTCTATGGCTTGAAGACGCCGACGTGCCACATTCGATAATGGAACATTGGATGGAACGGTCAAATAACAAAAAGCTTTGCGCGATGATCTTCCAACTCTTCCTCGAAGTTGATGTAGCTCTGAAAGCCCGAAGTTTTGGGCATTATTAATGATGATTGTGTTCACGTTCGGCATGTCTACACCACTTTCTATTATGGTGGTTGCCAATAGAACATCATAATCGTGATTGTTGAAAGCTATTATAGCTTCTTCCATCTTCTCTGGTGTCAAACGACCATGGACTACTATTGTGCGTGCGTCGGGAACTATCCTTTTCAATTGAGCCTCTAAATCATACAGCCCCTCGATCCTGTTATTGATAAAGAAAATCTGACCGTTTCGCGAAAGTTCGAAATTAACAGCTTCAGCTATCAGTTCATCTGTCAATGCACTAACTGTAGTTACAATCGGATGCCGATTGGGCGGGGGAGTGGTGATAGCCGAGAGATCGCGGGCTCCCATCAATGAGAATTGGAGTGTTCTAGGAATTGGCGTTGCACTCATAGTCAAGGTGTCTACATTCACTTTCATTTGTTTCAGTTTCTCCTTGACTCCGACTCCGAATTTCTGTTCCTCATCTATCACCAGTAGACCGAGGTCCTTAAATTTCACAGAGGCACCAATCAGCTTGTGAGTCCCTATTATAATATCAATCTTACCGCTGGCAAGATCATTCAACAGATCTTTGGTTTGCTTGGGACTCTTCGAACGGGAAAGATACTCCACTCTAACAGGAAAATCCTTAAGACGCTCTTTGAACGTATTATAATGCTGATAAGCTAAAACAGTAGTAGGAACAAGTATCGCGGTTTGTTTACCGTCGGTAGCGGCTTTGAATGCCGCCCGAATTGCAATTTCAGTTTTTCCAAATCCAACATCACCGCATATCAGCCTGTCCATCGGACGCGGGCTTTCCATGTCTCTTTTGACATCGTTCGTCGTAGTCAATTGGTCGGGAGTGTCTTCATATATAAACGATGCCTCAAGTTCGTTCTGTAGATAGCTGTCGGGGGAGAAAGAAAATCCCTGTTCTTCACGTCGTGCCGCGTAGAGCTTGATGAGATCACGAGCTATGTCCTTGAGTTTTGACTTCGTTCGTTCTTTCATCTTGTTCCAGGCTCCGGTCCCTAACTTGTTGATTCTAGGCACATCTCCTTCTTTCCCACGATATTTTGAAAGTTTATGGAGAGAATGAATCGAAACGAAGATGACATCATTGTTCTGATAAATGAGTTTGATCATCTCCTGGGTCTTCCCATTGACATTTGTGCGTAACAAGCCTCCGAAACGACCTATTCCATGATCTACATGAACAATATAATCGCCATTTTCAATTGAAGAAAGTTCTTTCAGGGAGAGTGCAAGTTTCCCCGAACGAGCTCTTTCGCTCTTGAGTGTATACTTATGAAAACGGTCAAATATCTGATGATCCGTGAATATACATATTTTTGACCTGTGGTCTATAAATCCTTCGTGAAGAGTGCCTCCAACAGGGGTGAAAGGAATGTTTTCACCACGTTCAGAGAATATGTCTTCAAGACGTTTGAACTGTTTCCCATTATCGCTCAGAATAAAAACTTTGTAGTCGTCTTTGAGATAATTCTCCAGAGACGAACTGATGATGTCGAAATTTTTATGATAGATCCCCTGTGGTGAACATTCGAAGTCAAGTGAGTACTTATTAAATATTTCAGGAGTATAGGAACCGCCTGTGAAATTCAAGATATTGCAGTTTTCCAAATCCTCCTTGAATTTATCGAAGTCTATAAGGTTTTTCAGCGCATCCTGATCACCTTCACCTGCTATTGCTGCGCTCTGACTGAATGACTTCTCTGCAGTCTCTTTTATAATCTGTAATGTCGATTCATAGTTTCTTATCGCTACCATAGTCCCCTTTGGCATAAATTCCATAATGGAAATGCCCGAAGACTCCGCCGCTCCAACATTTGAAACTATATCGGTCGACTCTATCTTCTCCTCTGATAACTGGGTTTCAACGTTGAAAATCCTCATTGATTCGATCTCATCGCCGAATAGGTCTATTCTAACAGGCAATTCGTGATTATAGCCAAAAATGTCTATAATTGACCCCCTCACAGCATATTGTCCCGGCTCATAGACATAATCGACACGTTTGAATCCATGGTCGATAAGCCAGCTGTCGGTATCTGTCAAATTAAGACGTGTGTTCTTATCAATGTGGAAAACATTCTTTTCTATTTTTTCTACCCTGGTCACTTTCTCTGCAATAGCCTCAGGATAGGTAATCACAATCTTTAACTCTGAATTCTTGCTGTTCCACCGAGAAAGGGCGTCGGTTCTCAGGATAAGTGACGGCGAGTCAATCTGGCCGAATCGAATGTCTCTTTTGTAGGCCGACGGGAGAATGGCAACATGCTCCTCTCCCAATACTCTGCTTATATCATGATAAAGATATCCGGCGTCATCGGCTGAATCACCTATAACGAGTAGTGGGGTCTTTTTATTTTGGGATACAATCGACAAAGCCAAAGATGCCGAAGACCCTCCTAAAGATAAAAATGAAACTCTTTGTGCCTTTCGGCTCTTCGATTGACTCAAAATAAACTTAATCTCACCTCTTAATTTCTCAGAAGCGAAGATTTCAAACAGTTGTTGCAATTTAATAGCTTCGGCCATAAATAAAAAAAGGGCAAGCTGACTACATCGCACCGCTACAACTCGGTACCGTTGCTCCGGTCAAGGCCTGGCGGAGTTCCCGAGGAGCTGGTCGTGTAGGACTTACCCAATGCAAAATTACAAAAAAATTGGAGCAATTTAAATATTACTCCAATTTTTATGCAATTTTAATTAATCAAGCCTCTTTATAAAGAGCAACTTCTTCCGGTGTGAAGTTAGCAATGAAATCGCTGTGCTTCTCAACTTCAGCCTGAGCAATCTTAGTGTAGACTTTCGCGCTTTTTTCCATCGATTCCGATGAATAACGCGACGCGTCAGTTATCAACAACCATGCCATGATAATGTTGCCTGCCATTTCAACCAGTCTGCGAGCCATGAAATCTGTGAAGGTCGGGTCATTGATCTCATTGACTTTATCTACTGCAGCAACATATTTCTCCATGAGAGTCTTAAGTGTTTCAGCTGCTTCCTTGAGGCTGTCTTTTACGGGCATCTCAGCATAGGAATCCATCAGATTCTTATAGGTACCGGTAGTGACATGACGAATCGCTGCAACAACCTGGAGCTGAGTCGTTCCTTCATAGATTGAAGTGATGCGTGCATCGCGATAAACTCTTTCACATGCATAATCCTTCATGAAACCCGAACCGCCATGTATCTGAATGCAGTCATAAGCGTTCTGGTTACAATATTCGCTGGCCATTCCTTTAACCAGAGGCGTGCAGGCATCGGCTAAACGAGTATATTTCTTCATGTCGGCACGTTCTTCTCCAGATAAGGACCGCTCACGCGCGATATCTTCATATGCCTTATATACATCAACATAGCGAGCGCATTCATAAAGAAGGGCACGAGAAGCATCAAGTTTTGCTTTCATTACCGAAAGCATCTCGTAAACCGCCGGGAATTCTATGATAGCTTTGCCGAATTGTTTGCGATCGCGGGCATAAGCCAATGCCTCACGATAGGCGATTTCACTAACTCCAACCGATTGGGCTGCAATGCCCAGACGTGCGCCGTTCATCAAAGCCATCACATATTTGATTAAGCCCAAACGACGTGAACCGCAAAGTTCAGCTTTTGCATTCTTATAGGTCAGTTCGCATGTCGGCGACCCTTTGATACCCATCTTGTTCTCTATACGACGCACATCAACACCTCCATTGCGCTTGTCATAGATGAACATTGATAAACCACGTCCATCTTTTGTCCCCTCTTCCGAACGAGCAAGGACCAGATGTATGTCACTGTCACCGTTGGTGATAAAACGTTTTACACCGTTCAATCGCCATGTGCCGTCGGGCTCTTCAGTAGCCTTGAGCATTACTGATTGAAGGTCGGAACCAGCATCAGGTTCGGTCAAGTCCATCGACATTGTCTCGCCTTCACACACACGAGGGATGTAGCGGGCACGTTGATCATCGTTACCGAATTCATATAGTGTCTCGGCACAGTCCTGCAAACCCCAAAGATTCTCAAAGCCCGTGTCGGCACGGCTAACGATATCGGCCGCCATTATGTAGGGCGTAATGGGGAAATTCAAACCACCGAAACGACGGGGCATCGCCATTCCCATCAAACCTGCTTCGCGACAAGCCTTTAAATTCTCTTGTGTCGCATCGGCATAGGTGACGCGACCCTTTTCAACTTTCGGACCCTGATGGTCAACCGATTCAGCATTGGGTGCGATTATGTTCGCACAAATGTCACCAACTACTTCAAGAACTTTATCATAGTTGTCCATCGCATCCTCGAAGTCCTGAGGAGCATAATCATATTTGTCGGCTTCCTCGAAATTGCGTTCCTTCAACGACACAATCTTCTTCATCAGAGGATGAGAAAGATGATTGCGTAAATCGGGGTTGTCTGTATAGAAATTAGCCATGGCTTATTTTGAATTTTTCTTATAATACTTTATAATCTTTGGAATAACATCTTCGAGATTACCGGTGATGACATAGTCGGCAATTGAATTGATCGGAGCATCCGGGTCATTGTTAATTGAAATGACCATCGCGCTCTCCTGCATACCTGCTATGTGCTGAATCTGCCCTGAGATGCCACATGCAATATAAAGTTTGGGACGCACAGTCACACCTGTTTGACCGATTTGACGATCATGTTCAGCAAAGCCAGCATCCACTGCTGCACGGGACGCTCCAACTTCAGCACCCAAAACGTTAGCAAGATCAAACAGCAACTGGAAATTTTCTTTGCTTCCAACGCCATATCCCCCCGCAACTATGATGGGAGAGTTCTTTATATTTACTTTCGATTTTTCAACGTGACGGTCAAGTATCTCGACTATATAATCGGTATCCGAAACATATTTTTTCGGGTCAAGATTGATTACTTCACCTTTTTTGAATCCGTCCATCATTTCTTTCTTCATCACACCCTCGCGAACTGTTGCCATCTGGGGCCGACACTCCGGGTTGACAATTGTTGCAACGATGTTTCCACCGAATGCAGGACGAATCTGATACAACAAATCCTTATATTCTTTTCCGGTCTTGGGATCCTTGTGGTCGCCAATCTCCAAAGCAGTGCAGTCGGCTGTCAGGCCACTGTGCAATGCCGAAGAAACTCGAGGACCAAGGTCTCGTCCAATACATGTAGCGCCCATCAAACAAATCTGAGGCTTGATTTCCTTGAAAAGATTAATCAGAACCGAAGCATGGGGATTCGAGGTATAAGGATATAGTTTCTTATCTTCAACCTTGTAGACCGTGTCAGCTCCATAAGGGAATACCTGTTCTTCTATTTTTGAGAGATTGTCACCGATAGCGATTGCTTCAAGTTTCACACCGAGACGGTCGGCAAGTTGACGCCCTTTTGTCAAAAGCTCCAAACTAACGTCGGCAACTTTTCCGTCTTCTATCTCGCAATATACTATGAGGTTGTTATTGTCTGCCATAATTTATTGTCATTACAAGTTAGCCGATTGTGTGGTTAGCTATTAGTTCTTTTACAAGATCTTCTATCTGTTCGTCTACGTTCTCAAGTTTTCTTGCCTCTTTGGCTGTGAATACTACGTTCTCGATTGCCTTAACCTTCGTTGGTGATCCTGCCAAACCGATTTGATTCGGATCGGCATCAATAAATGCTGCGTTCCATTCATTCAAGTTAAGATAGGGGCGCGTTTCCACAAATTCTTTCGATTTTTCATCAAGAGCCGATTTCTCAGAAGGGGTTACCGCTTTCTTATACTTCATTATGCGCATTGCGTTGCGAGGACGACATTCAGGAGCGGTTCCGTTGACTGTAACTACGCAGGGTAGAGGTGATTTAACTGTTTCAACACCGTTTTCCAATCGACGTTTAACTGTTACGTATCCGTCTTTAAGTTCTATGATTTCCTCAGCGTAAGTGACCTGAGGAATTCCTAATTTTTCAGCTATCTGAGGACCAACCTGAGCTGTGTCACCGTCGATTGCTTGGCGACCGCCGATTATAATGTCAAAGTTTCCGAATTTCTTGACTGCTTGAGCAAGCGAATAGGATGTTGCCAATGTGTCGGCACCACCTAAAACGCGATCGGTTAAAACTATACCCGAGTCGGCGCCACGAAAAACGGCCTCACGGATTATTTCAGCTGCACGAGGCAAACCCATTGTCAACAACGTGACAGTTGAGCCCGGATTTGCGTCCTTTAGACGTAGGGCTTGCTCGAGGGCATTTAGGTCCTCGGGATTAAAGATGGCCGGCAATGCTGCACGGTTAATGGTACCATCTTCTTTCATTGCATCTTTGCCCACATTGCGGGTGTCGGGTACCTGCTTGGCGAGCACAATGATGTTTAAGCTCATAATTTTTATTTTGTTTTTATATTCTGGTCTATTTTAACAATTCGACCGCAAAAGTACTAAAAAATATTCAGTTAACGTTAATCTTGTGTTCTATCCATTGGCGTGCAGCCTTGAATGCGTCAATCCATGGTGTCACTTCGTCGTTTCTCCGGGAACGGGGCCAGTAGGCACACTGCCATGGGAAAATAGCTCTCTCGGGATGAGGCATCATTGCAAGATGACGTCCGTCGGCCGAGGCAATGGCGGCAACATTACCCACGCTTCCGTTTGGATTCCCCGGATAGGAAGAATAATTGTATTTTGCAACGACATGATAGTTCTTCAGAGATTTCGGAAGAATGAAACGTCCTTCGCCATGGGCAACCCAAATGCCAAGTTTATATCCTGATAGGCCTTTCAGCATAACGGAATTGTTCTCCGGTATAGTCAATCCGATAAATTCCGATTCGAATTTTCCTGAAATGTTATGTCCCATGCGTGGTTTGACTTCGTCATCAGGGGTAATCAAACCAAGTTCTATCATTAACTGGCAACCGTTGCATATACCCAATGATAAAGTATCGTCGCGTTCGTAGAATTTTTTCAATGTTTCTCGGGCAGTTTCGTTCCACATGAATCCTCCCGCCCAACCTTTTGCCGAACCCAGAACATCGGAGTTGGAGAATCCCCCGCAGAATACTATCATGTTGATGTCTTTGAGAGTCTCACGACCGGTCATTAAATCTGTCATGTGAACATCTTTCACATCAAAACCAGCCAAATGAAGTGCAAATGCCATTTCTCGGTCACCGTTGACCCCTTTTTCACGAATGATTGCCGCTCTTACACCACTACGTTTTTTTCTTCTTAAATCAAGATTTCTCGATTTAAGTGAACCTTTGAGCGAACTGGGAATGCGGTAACGAACCGGCTGAAGAGAATAGTTCTTTGCCCTTTCAGATGCACAATCTATTCCGCTTTGCAAACTATCGAGCAGGAAAGAAGGGTAGAACCAAATATCACGATATTTGTCTATGTCAAGCTCAAGCGCTTTCTCTTTGTGTTTTACTTTCAGTTGTCGTTCAGCCGATGGTTTGCCAAGTTTCATGAATCTGACACCTAGGTCCTTCAATAGTCTTTCTACATTCTCGACTTTACGCTCATCAACCTGTACAACGATTGCGGGATTTTCCGAGAAGAGAATTTTCACCAAATCGTCATTATTCCAGTTGACAAACTCCGATGTATCGATATTTAATCCACCTTTTATGTTTGGGAAACACATTTCCAACAAAGTCGTGATGAGACCACCGGCTGAAACGTCATGGGACGCTAAGAGCAATTTCTTGGAGACTAATCTCTGAACGGCATGGAATGCTTTTGAAAAATATTCTGGACTGACTATCGAAGGAACGTCGCTTCCGATTTTTCCCATTGATTGGTAAAGGGCTGATCCTCCAGCGTTCATTACATTTCCTGTAAAATCAATGTAATACAACGTCGAGTTGCGGTCGACAATTACCTGTCCTACAGTTTTCTTTACATCTTTAACTTGTGCAGCTGCCGATATAATGACAGTACCGGGTGAGAGGACCTTTTCATTACCATATTTCTGGGTCATTGACAAACTGTCCTTTCCAGTCGGTATATTAATGCCAAGTGCGACCGCAAAATCTGAGCACGCCTCAACAGCATTGTAAAGTGCCGCATCTTCTCCCTCGTTGCGACATGGCCACATCCAGTTGGCGCTTAATGAAACACTCTTCAAGCCATCCTTCAAATTGGCACAACAAATATTGGTCAATGATTCTGCTATTGCAAGAATCGAACCTTTAGCCGAGTCGGCCAATGCTGCCTGCGGCGCGTGTCCAATTGATGTTGCTATACCTTTAGTTCCGGTATAGTCAAGGGTGACGACTGCGCAATCGCTGACAGGTAGCTGGATTTGTCCCTGACACTGCTGGCGCGCAATCTTGCCGGTAACTGAACGGTCCACTTTATTAGTGAGCCAGTCCTTACATGCTACAGCTTCAAGTAGCAACACCTCTTCCAGATATTTCTCTATATCTTTTGACGAAAGAGTTGGAGAGATGAACTCGCGATTTACCGTGTGATCGGTCATTGTGGTTTTCGGAGAATTACCGAACATGTCCGACATCTCCAAATCTATCGGCTTGACGCCATCGGGCTGAACGAAAACAAAACGGTTGTCACCGGTTGTCTTGCCAACGACAAATAATGGTGATTTTTCTCTTTCGGCAATTTTCTTGACAAGGTCGATGTGATCTTCCTTTATAATCAAACCCATCCTTTCTTGACTCTCGTTGCCTATAATTTCCTTTGCCGATAGTGTCTTGTCGCCTATTGGAAGTTCACCCATGTCAATAATTCCACCGGTCGATTCAACCAGTTCCGACAAAGCGTTAAGGTGACCTCCGGCCCCATGGTCATGAATAGAGATTATTGGGTTTTCTTCGCTTTCTGCCAAAGCTCTGATTACATTAGCAACTCGCTTCTGCATCTCGGGATTCGCACGTTGAACGGCATTCAGCTCAATTGTACCCTCATATTCGCCGGTATTGACTGAAGAAACCGCACCTCCTCCCATTCCGATGCGATAGTTGTCTCCGCCTAGAATGACAACCTTCTCGTCAACTCCGGGCTCACCTTTCTTTGCATCGCGTTTTGATGCATATCCGACTCCCCCCGCGAGCATGATGACTTTGTCATAACCGTAGTTTATATTGTTTTCGCGATGTTCGAACGTTAATAACGAACCGCATACCAACGGCTGACCGAATTTATTTCCGAAATCCGATGCTCCGTTAGAAGCCTTTATAAGAATTTGCGAAGGAGTTTGATAAAGCCATTGCCGTGGGTCAAGAACTTTCTCCCATGGGTGCTCTTCACCTATACGCGGATAAGAGGTCATATAAACAGCGGTTCCCGCTATTGGCAGACTGGCTTTGCCACCCCCAAGTCGGTCCCGTATCTCGCCGCCGGTTCCTGTAGCTGCCCCGTTGAAAGGTTCCACGGTAGTGGGGAAATTATGAGTTTCTGCTTTTAATGACAGAACGCTGTCTATCTCTTTTATTTCGAAATAATCCGATTGGGTAGGATCGGCGGGGGAGAACTGATCTATTTTGGGCCCTTTTACAAAAGCGACGTTATCCTTATAGGCCGAAATCAAATCGTTAGGATTCTCTTTTGATGTTTTTTTAATTAGCTGGAAAAGTGTCAGCTGTTTCGGCTCCCCGTCTATGACAAATTGTCCGTTGAAAATTTTGTGACGGCAGTGTTCCGAATTAACTTGAGAAAAACCAAATATTTCACTGTCAGTTAGGTCTCTGCCGAGTTTCTCGCTGAGGCTTCCCAAATAATCCTCTTCTTCTTGACTCAGTGCCAATCCCTCTTTGATGTTGTACTCATGAATATCTTTGATATACTGTATGCTGTCAGGCTTTTTGTTTGTGGTTAAAGTGCTCTGCCCTAAATTGTGATAAAGATTCTCGAGCATTTTGTCGTAGCTTGCTTTGCTGTCTGGCCCGATTTTTGTAAAGGTTTCTATGCGGGTTATCCCGTCAATTCCCATGTTTCGGGTGATTTCGACAGCATTGGTACTCCATGGAGTTATCATTTCTTTGCGAGGACCTCGGAAAACTCCTTGAATTTTCTTGGATTTCAAGGGTTTGGCTCCATCAAAAAGCCAAATTAGTTTTTCTATCTCGGAATCATCAAAAGAATGGGAGGTTTCGACAGCATAGAATGTCTGAGAACCTTTCTTGAAAAAGACTATCATGAGAATGTTGTGATAATGTATTTAAAAACATCAAACAGGGAGTTCTGAAGCACTCATAATGTAAAAATGCTTAAAACTCCTTGTCAAAGTTTAAATTTAGACAAAAGTAACAAAAATTTCCCAAAACAATAAATCTCTTAGATTGTTAATCTAATAGAACAGTTAAACAAAACGAGGGATAACAATTAAACCACGATAAAAATGAACTTTAACAGTTTCACAATCAAATCGCAAGAGGCTATCCAAAAGGCTGTGGAATTCACTCGTGAAGCGGGTGAACAGCAAATTGAGCCGGTCCACATTCTGAAAGGTGTCTTGACTGAAGGCGAATCTTTAGTCAAATTCATCTTCCAGAAGATTGGTGCAAATCTTGCAAATGTCATGTCTCAAGCCGATCGCGAGATTGCATCTCTTCCTAAAGTTTCAGGAGGAGAACCTTATTTGAGCCGTGTATCCAATGATGTTCTCCAAAAGGCACTCGACATTGCAAAAAAGAACGGGGACGAATATGTAACTTTGGAAGCTCTTCTGCAAGCTCTGTTTGAAATAAACAGTGCAGCATCCACCATTCTTAAGGATGCTGGCCTTGGACAAAAAGAACTTGTAGCAGCCATTGACGAACTGCGTAAAGGGAAAAAAGCAACTGACCAGAGCGCTGAGGAAACTTATAATGCTCTTTCCAAATATGCTATAAATCTTAATGAGCGGGCCCGATCCGGAAAACTTGATCCGGTAATCGGACGCGACGATGAAATTCGTCGTGTGCTCCAGATTCTAAGCCGAAGAACCAAGAATAATCCGATGCTTATCGGTGAACCTGGAACAGGAAAGACAGCTATTGCCGAAGGTCTTGCCCAAAGAATTGTTCGAGGAGATGTCCCTGAGAATTTGAGGACTAAACAGATTTTCTCCCTTGACATGGGCGCGCTTGTCGCAGGGGCAAAATATAAGGGTGAATTCGAGGAGCGTCTTAAAGCAATCGTTAATGAGGTTATCCAAAGTGATGGCGAGATAATTCTTTTCATAGATGAAATTCACACTCTCGTCGGTGCTGGGAAGGGGGAAGGAGCGATGGATGCTGCAAACATCCTGAAACCGGCATTGGCTCGTGGAGAGCTACGTAGCATTGGAGCCACCACTCTCGACGAATATCAGAAATATTTCGAAAAGGATAAAGCGCTCGAACGACGTTTCCAGAAGGTAATGGTAAATGAACCTGATGAATTGGCTGCAATAGCGATTCTTCGTGGTTTGAAAGAAAGATATGAGAATCATCACAAGGTGAGAATCAAGGATGAGGCTGTAGTTGCTGCGGTTCAGTTATCGGAACGATATATAACTGATCGTTTCCTTCCTGACAAAGCTATAGACCTTGTCGATGAGGCAGCTTCCAAACTCCGATTGGAAATCGATTCGGTACCTCAGGCACTCGATGATATTTCCCGCAGGATTGCTCAGAAAGAAATCGAACGCGAAGCCATTAAACGTGAGGGTGACGAACCAAAGGTTCGCGACATTGAGAAGGAATTGGCCGAACTTCGCGATGAAGAAAAGGAATATTCTGCTAAATGGAAGGCCGAAAAGGAACTTATTAATAAGATTCAGCAGAATAAGATTGATATAGAGCAGCTTAACTTTGAAGCCGACCGCGCCGAAAGGGAAGGTGACTATGCCAAAGTGGCTGAAATACGCTATTCTACAATCCAACAAAAACAGCAGGAAAACATCGATATTCAGGAACAGCTCAAGATGATGCAGGGTGAAAAAGCGCTCATCAAGGAAGAGGTTGATGCTGATGATATAGCCGACGTTGTTTCACGATGGACTGGTATTCCTGTCAAGAAGATGGCTCGTAGCGAGAAAGAAAAATTGCTTCATTTGGAGGATGAACTTCATGAACGTGTCATTGGACAGGACGATGCAATCAGAGCAATAGCCGATGCAGTTCGTCGCAGCCGTGCAGGGTTGAATGACCCTAGACGTCCTATTGGTTCCTTCCTGTTTCTCGGAACAACCGGTGTCGGTAAAACCGAACTTGCCAAAGCTTTGGCTGAATATCTCTTTGATGACGAAAACATGATGACGCGAATCGACATGAGTGAATATCAGGAGAAACACACTGTCAGCCGTCTCGTTGGAGCGCCTCCGGGATATGTCGGTTACGATGAAGGTGGTCAGCTGACTGAAGCTGTTCGTAGAAAGCCCTATTCGGTAGTTCTTTTCGATGAGATTGAAAAAGCCCATCCTGATGTTTTTAACATACTGCTACAGGTTCTCGATGATGGACGTTTGACTGATAACAAAGGCCGATTGGTCAATTTCAAAAACACCATCATCATAATGACTTCCAATATGGGTTCATCCGTAATTCGTGAGAACTTCTCGCAGATGACTTCTGAGAACCGAGGAGAAACAATTGAGAAAACCAAGAATCAGGTGCTTGACTTGTTGAAGCAAACAATTCGTCCTGAATTCCTTAACAGAATCGATGAAACCATCATGTTCACTCCTCTTAACGAGAAAGAGATTGAAGAAATTGTTGGATTACAAATCAAATCGGTTCAAAAGATGCTAGGTGTCAATGGAATCACTCTCGAGATAACTCCGGCAGCCATGTCGTTCTTAGCTACTGAAGGTTATGATCCTGAATTCGGAGCACGTCCCGTTAAACGTGTCATCCATCGTATGGTCCTCAACCCACTGTCGAAGGATATTCTTGCTCAGAAGGTTAATCGCGACACTCCAATAGTGATCGATGTCAAGGATGATGATCTTGTATTCTCTAACTAAATAATATATAACTAATCGAGTTTATGCTCATGAAATTCTAATCAAATTTTAACAAAAATTGCCAATGAAGAAAATTTTCAATCTGTTTTTAGCACTTCCGCTGCTGTTTGCAGCTTCGTGCAGCGACGACAATGACATACCCCAGGTTTCCATTAATCTTGAGACTTCAGGGTATTGGAAAGTTGATAACGATTCCCGTCTATACCTTGTCGAAGGTGAAACACTATATGTCGACGGCCTCTATGTCAAGAGTCTTGAAGGTAAGGAAGCTCTGATTTCTCAGGCAACCTATTATCTGAATGGTTTCGGATATGCTGATCCTCTGTTGGCTCCCTATAAAATTAAGATTCCTTCGGAGGTTCTCAGAGAAGGTAATAATATCTTGATGGCAGCCATGACACTGGCAGTAGTTGACTATCCTGTTTCAGTTGCCGAAGCACGTTGGGACATTGTTCTGGTCTCTTCTGAAGAGGAGCTTCCACAAGGAGCGGTTTACGTTCCTGCTTCAAATATACCCGATGATGACGAAGGTGAAGCACCCGAAAATCGAGGCGATGACAATGGTACAGATGCACAATCTGAGACTGGAGTCGAGTAAATTAATAATGATAGTCGTAAAAAATGCATCGGAATAATCCGATGCATTTTTATATTTATAACTAGTGGAAATAATTTCTTAACATCTTATCTATCGGATAAAAAGAAGTTCCCGATATTTAGGCAAAGGCCAAATTTCATTATCAACCATCAATTCCAACTTATCGATATGGTAACGTATAGTGTCCATATGAGGCAAGACAGTATCATGATAGGCTATTGCTTTTTCCCTTTCATTTGAGATTTTATTTGCAATCCTCCGGGCATTTACCATTTCGTTCACTTCTTTTTTGATGACTTTAATGTGACCGACAATTTTTTCTATCGTCTCCATGTCATCCTCCGAGAGTTCGGCAGCCTTTTCGGGAGGGAACAAATCAGTTGTCTTTTTTACGCAGTCCAGCAATGTCAGTTCATAGCGCTTAGCAACCGGTAGAATATGATTGATCGCCAAGTCACCCAAAACCCTCGCCTCTATCTGTATCTTTTTGGTGTACATTTCCCATTTGACCTCATTACGGGCCTCAAGTTCCACTTCGGTCAGAACACCGGTTCGGCTGAACATCTCTTTTGATGAATCGCTCAGGTAGGCATCAAAAATCTTGGGTGCCGATGTCTCGCAGTCCAAACCTCTTCTCGCAGCCTCTTCTTTCCATTCATCGGAATATCCGTTGCCATCAAAATGAATAGGTTTGGATTTTTCTATCAATGATTTCACTTCATCCAGAATTGCTACGTTGAGATCTTCGCCGGTTTTGACTTTCTCTTCAATTTTATCGGCAAAAATATTCAGCTGGTCTGCTACAGCGGCATTAAGGGCTAGCATCGAGGCTGCACAATTTGTTGATGATCCCATTGCACGGAACTCAAAGCGGTTTCCAACAAATGCGAAAGGCGATGTGCGGTTCCTATCTGTACTGTCTATGAGAATCTCCGGAGTCTGATTGACTCCTACGGTCACACTTTCCTTGTCGCTCAACTCTAGGTTAACCTTATCGTCTACAATGTTTTGTAGAATGTGGCTGAGCTGTTCGCCAAGGAAGATTGATATTATGGCCGGAGGAGCCTCATTAGCTCCCAAGCGATGAGAATTGGTGGCCGAAGCAATAGAGGCCTTTATCAAGGCATTATGTTTGTGAACTGCTGCCATCACATTTGCTACAAACGTGATGAACTGTAAATTATCTTTCTGAGTCTTTCCCGGACTGAACAAAAGAACACCCTTGTCGGTTCCTAAACTCCAGTTATTATGTTTGCCCGATCCATTAATACCGGCAAATGGTTTTTCATGCAACAGAACCCGAAAATTGTGTCGCTTTCCAACTTCCCTCATAACCGACATAATCAAAAGATTGTGATCGTTGGCAAGGTTCACTTCCTCAAAGATTGGTGCTAACTCGAATTGGTTAGGCGCTACTTCGTTATGGCGTGTTTTAACAGGGATGCCGAGCTTGTGTCCTTCCAATTCCAGGTCGAACATGAATGCCTCCACTCGTGAAGGTATCGCGCCGAAATAGTGGTCCTCGAGCTGTTGGTTTTTAGCACTCTCGTGCCCCATTAGTGTGCGTCCTGTCAAGGCAAGATCGGGTCGTGCCGAATATAATGCCTCATCTACAAGAAAATATTCCTGTTCCCATCCTAGATAAGCATTTACATGTTTAACTTCTGGGTCGAAGAAACGTGCTACACGTGTGCCCGCTTTGTCAACGGCATTAAGCGCGCGAAGTAGAGGAGTCTTGTAGTCAAGACTTTCTCCGGTATATGATATAAAGATTGTAGGAATACAGAGGGTCTCGCCAATCAAGAAGGCTGGAGAAGAGATGTCCCAAGCCGAATAACCACGTGCCTCAAAAGTGTTTCTGATACCTCCGCTTGGGAAGCTGGATGCATCGGGTTCTTGCTGTACCAGCATCTTTCCGGTGAATTTCTCCACGACACCTCCCTTTCCGTCATGTTCAATAAATGAATCATGCTTTTCGGCTGTTCCGTCGGTTAGAGGTTGAAACCAGTGTGTGTAATGTCGGGCCCCATTGTCGATTGCCCATTTTTTCATCCCGGCAGCCACGCTGTCGGCATACTCCCTTGGTAGAGGCTTTCTATTGTCTATGGAATCTACTAAAACGTCGAATGTTTCCCGTGGGAGATATTCAAACATTTTTTGACGGTTAAACACCTTTTTACCATACAATGTTTCCGGACGCTCCTCCGGAACTTCTACGGGCACAGCTTTGCGCCCCATGGCTTCTTCCACAGCTTTGAATCTGAGTGTTGACATTTTCGTTAGCTTTAACGGTTTGTGATTGTTTATTGAAATTTTCGATCTCTCTAATTGT
>JAFLTL010000008.1:0-18297 GCA_022510505.1 Muribaculaceae bacterium
TGGAGTGATGCTCGAGTGGTTGAAGAGGCACGCCTGGAAAGCGTGTATACGCCAAAAGCGTATCGGGGGTTCGAATCCCCCTCACTCCGCTGAGGGGGATTCGAACCAAAGAGTTCGTCATCGTTTGTATGCAAACGCTTTGCACCTTATAAATAAAGAGATCGCAAAGAATCTCGGTCACTCCGCAAAGATAAAGGCAGCTTATAGCTGCCTTTATTTGTGACCGGGATGAGAACTCTCCACTTACTATGAATTTTTTCGTTGTTTGACTTCTTCTACAAGACGTTTCCCTAACTCTTTGGCACGATTTAGATCTTCTTCGAAATGGGCATCCCGATAGGCTCGTTTATCCTCTTCGCGGAACATATCAAACTGCATCTGTGAATAGTCGTCGAATTGATAGGTGTTACAGATATATAATGATTCGCCAAATCCATATACATGCTTACAGCCATCAGTGGTATTGCCAAGTAATATGGGATAATTGATATGCTCCATAAATTCACTCGGGCAATTCATGGTAAAAATACAGGCAGTATTCTTAGGATTAACTAATTTCACCTTTGAATCGTAGGAATATTTCGGGAAGAGGAATCTTTCTATAAATGCCCTTAAAAGACCAGTGGGATAACTGAAATAAACCGGGCTGCCGAATATCACTACATCAGCCTCTCTTGCCTTATCGAGATAAGCCCATGTCTCATCCTTGATGCAACAAACGGGGTCGGTTTTGTCAAATCCTTTTCTTTGACAACGGAAACAGCTGTAACAACCTTTTAGGTTTTTGATAGCGTAAAGATTGATGAGTTCTGCCTCAGCCCCGGCTTCAACTGCACCTTCCATAGCTGCTTTAAGTGCTTTGCCCGTATTATGGTTAGGTCTTGGTGAACCGTTAACTAGCAATACTTTGATTTTCCTTTCTTCCATAACCTGAAATTTTAAATTCAAATTTGTTTCTTCTGTATGTTTTGTAGAGTACTGCACAAAACAAACATTTATATATCAAGTTTAGGTTTATTTTTTTACCCAGCAGTTGATAATCTCCCCGAAATATATGGTATGAGGAATTACATCCTGAAATTTCTTCTGAGCATAGTTGCCAATCAAAGACTCCGAAAATTTGCTTCGGTCCAAGTCGTGGGCATAGACTTTCCGACATTCAATTATTAGCCTCGATTCAGGGAATATAGGCGTGTTGTCTTCAGTAAATTCCACTTTAAGACCTGTAGCCGCGACCTTGTCCTCGTTCCTCCCCGAGTGAGACCCTATGTAGGCGACGGCCTTTCTGTATTCTTTAGGAAAGACATTTATGGAAAATGTGTCGTTGGCCTCCAGATATTTTTGAGTGTAACGTGTAGCACTGACAAAAATAATGGCAATCGGCATATTGTCCCACCATGCGTCACCTAATGCTCCCCATGAAACCGTCAGTTCATTGAAATCATCAGGAGTGCCGGCGGCCACTACAGCCCAATCATCTCCGAACAATTTTATAGGATTCTCCTTTATATCCTTCGGACTTATCGATAAGAATGAATTATCCATGACTTTTCCTTTTATAAGTTCTAACCATTGAATTTTAATATTATAACAAATTTCAATTTATATGGTTTGTTATAAAAGGTTTACAGCTACCTTGAATTTCTCGGGATCGTTCCTGAAGGCTGAGGGTTCGTGCCTCTGCCGCGATCAAACCTCGATGCCACGACGGGCAAGAACACCTTTTCGATAATAGTGCTTGATCTCCTTTATTTCCGAAACCAAATCGGCTATTTCGATAATTTTCTCCGATGCATGCCTACCGGTGATGATGATTTCCAAATTCTCGGGCTTGTTTTTCAACATCTCCAACACTTCTCCTTCGTCAAGAAGTCCCAAATGGAGAGCTATGTTCAACTCGTCGAGAATCATCACATCAAATTCTCGTGATTCAATCCATCCCTTCACTTTCTCAAGTCCTTCCTTCGCAAGTTTAACGGCTGTCTCTGTTGGGGCGTGACAACAACAGCCATTCCCAAATTGCTCGATTGTTACCTTCCCGAACGGCTCTCCCAACGATGAGAGTGCATTCAATGCCGTGACTTCACTGTATTGCAGTTCCTTTGACTTGACGAATTGTCCTATTGCAACATTATAACCGTTAGCCAATGAACGCAGGGCTATGCCCAGCGAAGAAGTTGTCTTTCCTTTACCGTTGCCGGTGTAAACGTGAATGTAACCCTTTTCCATCTGTCTATTCTCTGTAATTTATCTTTACTGCTGATCCAATGCGCCTATCATGGTTTTTGCAGCTTTTTCACCCCTTTGGGCTGCCTTTCGAATGAGTTTCTTGCCCTCTGCTTTATCCTCGGCCGTTCCTTGTCCGAAGTACATGCAAACACCAAGAAAGTAATAGGATTGAGTGTTATCTGCCGCCACACCTTTTCTAAACCATTTGACGGCCTCGTCATAATCTTTTTTTATGCCGTCACCATTAATGTAAAGTTTTCCAATCTTATTATACACCAGGGGTAGCTCATTCTTGTTGTAACCGTCCCATTGCTTAACAGCCATCAGATAGTATTTCAAAGCCATCGCATCGTCATGTGCAACTCCATCTCCGTTTTCATATCTCTCGGCCAAGCTCGACGTGCAAATAGGATTCCCTTTTTCCATTCCTTTTCTAAACCAATTTGTCGCTTCGCTATAGTTGCCATTCTTGAGGGCCTTGTATCCTTTTTGGAATTCTTCGCTCAACGCCCCGTTTTTGCTTTTATTGGAGATCCCTTTGCCCACATTATTGGAGTTTTCTTGTGACACCGATTCGGCTATCTCAACATACTTGCCGGGAGTGAACAAAACCTGATAATTGCCATCCCCGTTAACGTCAGCTTTGAAACTTCCGTTATGATAGAACACCATTCCTTTGTAACGAGGCGATGCAATCACTTGTCCATTTTCATCACAAGCTCCATAGAAATCACCTTTTATAGTTTGATACCAAACGGTGCCATCCTCCGAGGATACATGACGGTAAATCTGTTCGTAACCTCTGCTCGGACTTATTATTTCTCGGCCCTCGCTGTCAACAATGCCGGCGAAGTCCCCTTTTTCAATACTGTAATATCTGAATCCGTCATCGTCTTTCTGAAGATATATCGATGTATAACCGCGGTCTGGACTGATCAGCTCTTTTCCGTTTATATCACAGAAACCTGCCTGTCGACCCTTTTTTACACTAAAATAGGATTCCCCTTCTTTCTCATGATGAGAAATGAATGTGTAACCTCTCGACTCGGGAATTATACACTTCAAATTCAGGTCATAGGCGTTATCCAAACCATCCTCTGAAGTACACATGAAAAAACCGTCGTCAATCCTGATGCTCTTATATTCAACAGGAAAAAGTATTTTGCCATCCGGGGTCTCTGCGCCATAACTGGCATAGCCTCCGTAAGGAGCGGCTTTTCTTACCAATACCCATTCGTAGCCCGAATCATTCTTCAGTTCTTTCGTGATCTGGGCTTCCGTTCCGATGGCTAGAACAAGAACAAACAATGAAAATACTATCCTTTTAATCATATTCCACAACCTTTTGTCGATTGTTTATGCAAAGTTAACTATTTTTGTTCCTAATGATAATTTTTATGTTATTATGAAAACAGTCCGAAACCTGAAACGTGTCGGCACTATACCTCACTGTCAACTGTAAACTATTAACTGTAAACTGTAACATTTTAATACCTTGAAAAACTTCATTTTGACTTTAGTTCTTGGAACTGCCGTTTTTCTCCCTGTCAGTGCCACCATTCGTGTCAACCAAGTTGGATATCTTCCCTCTGATATCAAAGTGGCGGTGTATTTTGGTGAGAATAGTCCCGAAAATTTAACTTTTGAATTGTCAGATTCCAATTCCAATAGTTTGCCCATCGACAGTGTTGTCAGTTATGGCCCGTTAGGAATGGAACAGAACGCGTGTCGCGTCTATTTCTCGTCTCTCTCATCAACCGGAAATTACACCTTGTCGTTAGTAGACGAAAAAGGTGACAAGATCGAAAAAGCCGATTTTTACATCGGCAATGATGCCTACAGCCGTCTGAATTTGAATGAACTTCCGTTGGTCTATCTTCGCCAGCAACGTTGCGGCTACAATCCGGCACATCTGGCTGAATGTCATTTGAATGACGGAATTGTTGTCCTTTCCGATAGTCTCGAAGGACAGCATTTCGATGTTACCGGTGGCTGGCATGACGCTTCCGATTACCTTCAGTATCTCCCAACATCGGCCAACACTGTCTATCAGATGCTCTTTGCTTATAGGGAGTTCCCCGATGTATGGGCCGATGAATTTGATGCCAGAGGCGACATGGGCCCCAACGGTGTTCCTGATATCCTCGACGAGGCACGTTGGGGACTGGAGTGGATGATGAAGATGAATCCTCGTGACGGAATATATTTCAATCAGATCGCCGACGACCGTGACCATCGTTATAGCGGGGTACCTCAGAATGACTCGGTCGACTACGACTTCGGTCCCGGTGGAAGCCGACCGGTCTATCCTGTCAGTGGGAAACCTTACGGTCTACGAGAATATAAGAACCGAAGTACGGGTGAGGCCTCTTCGGTCGGAAAATTTGCTTCGGCCTTTGCTATTGGAAGTGAAGTGTTCTCCGACATTGACCCCGATTTCTCGGCCGAACTTGCTGTGCGTTCCCGTAAGGCTTTGGATCATGCGCTTGCCAATCCGGGAGCTTCACAAACTGCCTGTTGTGTTTCTCCCTATTTCTACGAGGAGGATAACTGGGTCGATGATGTCGAGCTCGCAGCCGCCGCATTATATCGTTTACAAGGAAACGTCTCCGACTTGGAGACTGCTCGAAAGATGGCATTGCGAGAAGAAGTCACTCCCTGGATGGGGGCCGACACTGCACGGCATTATCAGTGGTATCCTTTTATTAACCTGGGGCACTTCGAAGCCTCTGAGGATGGCAAATTAACAGAATTCTCCGAGCTGTATCGCAAGGGTCTTCAACGTGTTGCCGACAGAGGATCCGATAACGTCTATCTTTTTGGTGTGCCGTTTGTGTGGTGTTCAAATAATTTGACTGTAGCGTTGGTTACCCAGGCCATGCTTTATCGGCAAATGTCAGGAGATGATTCTTTTCTCGAATTGGAAACTGCGGCACGAGATTGGCTCTTCGGTGTAAATCCCTGGGGCCAGACTATGATAATAATGCCCGAGGGGGCAGTTGAATCTTCTCCTCTTGATTCCCATTCGGCAATGAGCAACATCGAAGTGCAAGGGCGTCCGGGACGAGATTTCCTGATTGGCGGTTTGGTCGACGGTCCGGTCTATGCCACCATTTTCAATTCTCTTCGGGGCGTTCATCTTCGCCATGATGACCGGTTTTCATCCTACCAGAGTGAACGGGTAGTCTATCATGACGACTATAGCGATTATTCCACCAACGAACCCACTATGGATGGAACTGCGTCATTAACCTATATGCTTGGCCGTCTCTGCAAATGAACTTGTTAAGTCGCTACGTTGTTATGTTGTTGTGCTGTTATGTCTGACAGCTAACAAGCAACTAGGAACTAAGAACATTATAACCCATGAAACGTATCGTAATAATGGGTGCAACTTCGGGAATAGGTCTCGCCGTCGCACTGAAACTGGCACAACGTGGACACATAGTTGGTGTAGCCGGACGTCGTACTGATATTTTGATCGCACTCAAAAAGAAATTCCCCGAAAATATTGAGTGGGAAGAAATCGACATAACAAAAAAGAACGCACCCGAACGACTCCATCATCTGATTGAGAAAATCGGAGGAATGGATACCTATTTCCATATTGCGGGAGTTTATTACGATAATCCTCAGCTTAATCTCGATGATGAGATTACAACTGTCGAGACTAATGCAGTGGGTTTTGCAAGGATGATTTCGACGGCCTATTGCTATTTCCGTGACAATAAGAAAAAGGGTCACATAGCTGCCATTACAAGTGTGGCAGGAACGCGTGGCATGGGACCGCTGGCATCATATTCATCGACTAAGAAATTCGGACAGGCCTATCTCGAAGCCCTACAGCAGCTGTCTCACATGCAGAAGCTCAAAATAAAATTCACCGACATTCGTCCCGGATGGATCAGAACTCCGCTTCTCGACCCCGACGCCGAATATCCGTTCACGATGAAATTGAGCTATGCCGCACCATTGATTATAAAATCGCTCAACAAAAAAAGAACCGCCAACTATGTTGATTGGCGGTGGAAACTGATTGTACGATTGATGCAATCGATTCCAAGGTCTCTGTGGGTTAGAATCCCTTTCCCGGTTTCGATTCAGGCCTCTCCCAAACAGCTCATGAAGAACACCTTAATTGAGCAAAAGGAACAGGAGGTCAGCGCTAAGTAATTGGAGAAGCGACACTCTGCTACAAACGGGCTAAAGCCTGCTTGATAGCTTCTTCCACACTAATCGACGGTGCGGTTGTATAGAGTTGCCGAAGAACCTTGAACGATTGCTGGCGATTGAAACCGAGCATGACAAGGGCTGCCAATGCCTCCTCAAATGAGCCGCTGTCGGTCATTGATGCTATTACATCGCTAGTCGGTTCGTTATCATCGGCAGGTTTGATTTTATCCTTAAGATCCACAATAATCCTTTGAGCTGTCTTCGCACCAATTCCTTTGATTGTTTTCAAGCGGTTGTAATCACCGGTAGAGATGACTCGCTCCAGTTCTTTTGCAGGTATCGACGACAAGATGACCCTCGCTGTGTTGACACCCACTCCCGAAACGCCAATCAAACTGCGGAAAAGATCTCGTTCCTGTTCATCCAGGAAACCGTATAGGGTCCATGCATCCTCGCGAATGGCTTCATGAACCAGAAGTCGAGCCTCCTTTTGATTCGATAGCTGTGAGTAGACCGGCAGTGAGATCTCCAGTCGGTAGCCAATGCCCCCCGATGTTTCAATCACAGTGGCGGTAGGGGAGAGCGAGTCGATTTTCCCAACAATATATTCTATCATTTTTTATGTTTTTGCGTTGTTAGATTTCATAAAGTTTTCAAGTTTTTTGACGACTTGACGACTTGACCACTTATTGAAATCTGAAAACTTACTAGGAACTAAGAACTAGGAACTAAGGCCTATTCAACTATCAGCGTCGCTGATGTAGCCGACGTTGGTGTGACCGTCACAAACTCTCCAACGTGCTCATCGCTCCGGGGAAAAACAACGGTTTTGTTGCCCGAGGTTCGTCCGACCCATTGCTTGGTGCTTCGTTTTGAAACACCCTCAATCAACACCTCTTGAGGTTTACCAATCTCTTTTCTGTTAGCCTCTAGCGACAATTGATTCTGCAACGCTATCATTCGATTCAGTCTATCAATTTTGACCTCCTCGGGAACATCATCCTCCATGGTGCGAGAGGCAAGAGTACCTGGTCTTACCGAGTAGCGGAACATAAAGGCTGCATCGAATCCCACCTCTTTCATCAGCGACAGAGTCTCCTGAAAATCCTCCTCGGTTTCGCCCGAAAATCCGGTGAACACATCGGTTGTAATGGCACAGTCGGGAACTATACGTCTGATCGCCTGCACCCTGTCAAGATACCATTCCCGTGTGTATTTTCTGTTCATTGACTTCAAAACCTTGTCGCTGCCGCTCTGCACCGGTAAATGTATGTGTCGTGCAATGTTCCTGTTGTTAGCCATGACGGTCAGCACATCATTGGCCATGTCTTTAGGATGCGACGTGGTGAAACGAATCCTCATGTCAGGTGCCGACTTTGCTACCGCCTCCAGCAACGATGAAAAATCGGTTATCTGACCGTCGGGGGTAATGTATTTATAACTGTTTACGTTCTGTCCGAGCAGGGTTACCTCTTTGAAGCCTTTATCTCGCAGGTCATTCACCTCTTTCAAGATGCTTTCGATTGGACGGGACCTTTCTCTTCCCCGCGTATAGGGAACAATGCAATAAGAGCAGAAGTTGTTGCATCCTCGCATTATTGTGACGAATCCACTGACGCGGTTACCGCTGATGCGCGCCGGTATTATGTCGCGATAGGTCTCGGTTGTTGAAAGCTCGATGTTCATGGCTTTCTCACCGGCTTCAACTGCCGACACAAGCGATGGAAGGTCAAGATAAGAATCGGGACCGGCCACAAGGTCCACTCCATGGTTATTGATCAAATCTTCCTTGACTCGTTCGGCCATGCAACCTATTACGCCAATGATCAGCGGAGTATCCTTTGACCTTTTCCTTCTAAGTGAGTTGAAGAATTGTAGTCGCGACAAAACCTTCTGTTCGGCATTATCTCTTACCGAACAGGTGTTGATCAATACGGCGTCAGCATTATCTGCCGAGTCCACGGTTTTGTAACCGGCCATTTCCATGACCGATGCCACGACCTCAGAGTCCGACACGTTCATCTGGCAACCGTAGGTCTCTATATATAGAGTCTTATCCATTATATCCTCCTGGTTCGATTTTGCACAAAATTACAGGATTAGCGCAATCCTTATTGCAAAAACACTTAATAATATCTAATTTTGTACAAAATTAGTAATTCGACAGCTATTGGGCAAACTTGCCTTTTGTGCTGCTAACTCATTAAAATAATGGCATATACAAAATTAACAGCCGAAGAAGCTGCTGCTCTTATCAAGAACGGTGACACCATTGGACTCTCTGGATTCACTGCCCCTGGAACTCCGAAATTTATCACTGAAGCTCTAGGTAAAAGAGCCGAGAAGGAACACGCCGAAGGTAAGGAATTGCGTGTCAATTTGTTCACTGGCGCCTCGACCAGCGACCATGTCGACGGTATTCTCTCTCGCAACAATGTCATCAACATGCGTGCACCTTATCAGAATACACCCGATCTACGCAAACGCATCAACTCCCATGATGCCCACTATATGGACCGTCACCTCTCGGAAATGGCTCAGGAAGCTCGCTACGGTTTCTACGGCAAATTTGATTGGGCCATTATTGAGGTAACTGATATCGACGAAGAAGGAAATGCCGTTTTGGGAACCGGTCTCGGAAATGCTCCCACCTATGTAAAGCTTGCCGACAAGATTCTTATTGAACACAACACCGAGCTGCCTAAGACTCTGAAAGGAATGCATGACATATATCTTCCTTTAGACCCTCCCTATCGCAGTGAAATACCCATCTTCCATGCCAACGACCGAATCGGTTCCCCTATCCTGAAAATAGATCCCAAGAAGATTGTAGGTGTTGTTGAGACTTATAGTCTTGACGGTGTGAAGGCATTTACCGAACCCGATGAAGTCAGCAAACACATCGGTTCTAACGTAGTTAAATTCCTTCTTGAACAGTATCGCAAAGGAGATATTCCAAAGGAATTCCTTCCGCTTCAGTCGGGAGTTGGAAATGTTGCAAATGCTGTTCTCTACGATTTAGGTGAGAGCAAGGAAATTCCTCCTTTCATGATGTACACCGAGGTCATACAGGATGCGGTTCTTGAACTTATGAAGAAAGGCAAATGCACTTTTGCAAGCACCTGTTCAATGACATTCAGCGATGCAACTGAAGAAGAACTTTTCAAGAATCTCGATTTCTTCCATGACAAGATTCTGTTGCGTCCCGCCGAAATCTCCAACAATCCCGAAGTGATTCGCCGTCTCGGTGTGATTGCTATGAACACCGCTCTCGAAGCCGACATCTTCGGAGCGATTAACTCGACCCATGTTCTCGGAACCAAGATGATGAACGGAATCGGCGGTTCAGGCGACTTCACCCGTAATGCCTATATCTCAATCTTCTCATGTCCTTCGGTGACCAAGGGTGGCTTGATTTCCAACATCGTTCCAATGGTTGCCCATGCCGACCATTCCGAACACTCGGTCGATGTTCTTATAACCGACCAGGGTATCGCCGATTTGCGTGGAAAAGATCCGTTGCAGCGTGCAGAATTGATTATTGACAATTGTGCTCACCCCGACTATCGCGAGTTGCTCCATGACTATTTGAAACTTGCTGAAGGTAAGGGTCAGACACCTCACACACTTCAATCGGCAATGGCATTCCACACCGAATTTGAAGCTTCCGGCGACATGCGCAACGTCAAATTCTGATTTTTCAACGCAGAGTGTTGAGCTTCGGAGAACTCGGAGAACTCCGAGTTATAAACTCTCGAAGACCTGACGACCTGACGACTTGAAAACATCTTAAAAACTAAGGAACTAAGAACTTAAAAATAATGGCTGAAATAAAAACCATTGGCATCCTGACCTCCGGGGGTGATGCTCCGGGTATGAACGCTGCCATTCGTGCCGTTACCCGTGCCGGTATCTTTGCGGGACTGAACGTGAAAGGTATCTATCGCGGTTACAAAGGACTTGTGACCGATGAGATAGTCGACTTCAAGACTCAGAACGTGTCGAATATAATCCAGCAGGGTGGAACCATACTGAAGACTGCACGATGCCAGGAATTCATGACACCCGAAGGTCGCCAGTTAGCCTATGACAACGCCCGCCGACATGAAATCGACGCACTTGTGGTTATTGGTGGCGACGGTTCCCTGACGGGCGCACGAATCTTTGCAAACGAATTCAACTTCCCGGTAATCGGTCTGCCCGGAACTATAGATAATGATTTGTACGGAACCGACACGACAATAGGTTACGACACGGCTCTGAATACCATTATGCAGTGTGTCGACAAGATCCGCGACACGGCAACCTCCCATGAACGACTCTTCTTCATTGAGGTGATGGGTCGCGATGCCGGTTTCCTTGCATTGAACGGAGCCATCGCTTCAGGAGCTGAAGCTGCCATTATACCGGAGATTTCGACAGAGGTCGACCAGCTGGCCGAACTGATACAGAACGGTTTCCGCAAGAGTAAAAACTCATCTATAGTTCTTGTGGCCGAAAGTCCGGTTACAGGTGGTGCCATGGGCTTGGCCGAGCGCGTGAAGAAGGAATATCCCAACTACGACGTACGTGTTTCGATTCTGGGTCACTTGCAGCGTGGTGGTTCTCCCACTGCCCAGGACCGTGTGCTGGCTTCTATCATGGGGGCAGCTGCCATCGATGCATTGATGGACGACCAGCGCAACGTGATGATAGGTGTGAAAAACCACGAAATCGTATATGTGCCTTTCACCAAGGCAATCCGCAACGAGAAACCTATCAACCGCGGTCTGCTGGAAACCCTCCGCCGCCTCTCCATCTAAATTATTTAGAGTGATATATAATAAAAAAGGATGCAACCGGTTGGGGTGCATCCTTTTTTATATCATGATGATCATTTATTTGAGCAAAACAAGAAACTTATTATCATCCATTTTCTTAATTGACGAAGGCAATACCGTTCCATTCTCATCTATTAGCGATATCATTTCAGGCGTCTCTTTGACCTCAATCATAATGCCAAGATGGGGATTTTTTTCATAATTTTCGCGGGTGGTCTTAAGAATTACCTTTTTGTTAGCCTTGTCATAAGCGGTTTCAAAGGTGAATCCGAAACGGTTGATCCAAAAATCACCGTAATCCTGAAAATTGTAAAGACCAACCTCTTCTCGGTCAAATTTGTCGATCAGTTCCCTCTGAGCCCACATCTTCCATTCCCTATTGGGATGAATCAACAGAATGCTTGAGGCATAATTGTTCTTCAAACGATTGAAAACATTCCACCAGTCTTCAACTCTATCCTTGTAATGTTCCTCATCGATTGGAGTTTCTGGATTATTGAACACGTCGGAAATATGCAACGGCATTTGAATCACATTCGTGAGGTCTCCCTTATATCCGTTCCCGTCGGGCCATAACCTTTGGAAATAGGGGAACTCACTCAAAACATCGCTTGCCGAATGACAGGACGAATATTTGAATCCGCCATCTTCTAATGCAGTGGGTATATTCTCGTTAAAACAGAGGTGACCGCTACGGAAAGCCCTGACATCGGCAAAATCCGGAAAGTCCTCGTTGATTATATCGCGTGACAGTATGACCTCGGCCCAGGTCGAGCCTCCTTTAGTGTCCTGGGTTCCCGACTCACTCTCCTCGAGATTGTCTTCAATCTCCCTGCTCCTTGTGCCGCTAAGTCCTCGCGTACAAGTTTCGGCATATTCTTCTTTTGTCACCACAGTCATTGGAAACAGGTCACCCCGGTCAAAATCCGGGAAATGACCGATTGAGTGACTTCCCACTGTGTGACCATTTTCAAAGAGTTCCAGTGCCTTCTTCTTGGTAGAGTCATTGTAGAACGCCGACAGATAACCTGCGTCGCGGTAATAATGCACCGTAAGGAAATAGTGTGCGCTGAGTCCCAGACTTTTCTCATAGTCCGAAAGGAAATGCATGGCATTGTAGGCCGTTTCCGAATCACAGTCGTGGGTTGGAACGAGAACCGCACTGTAGCCGTCGGGTACCGTGAACTTCCAGGCTGCAACATCATTTTGGTCAACGAAAACCGAACGTAGGAAGAACGGATAGATATCGGCTGACGGTTCGAACGCATTGCTGGCTTTCCTTTGGGCATCCGGGTCCTTGTTGTTTTGGGAACGTTGGATAACGTTTTTCCATTCTACCCCGAAGGTATAGACAGAGCCATCGCCAATCTGATTCTTAATGACAGCATTCCCGCCATTATTATATTTTGCCAGAACTTCAGCTCCATCGTTTTCCGGCACATTGAAGGACTGTGTGGATATCACAGCCGATGTTCCGGTTGAATAAACACCTCTTCCAAGACTATAAGTGATCTCATTTTCATCGTCGAAATAGCTACATTCCGGTATCGATGGATCTAACCATGTAACAAGATAGCGATTAGTACTCATCCCGTCCCCCGAAAAAGATGAAAATCCAAACAGGTTCTTGACATTATCGTTAGGCGTGGTGTTGTTAATCTTTGGAGAAACTATGATTCCGCCGCCTCTAACGAATTCTTTCAGAAGTTCAAAGTTATCTTCACTAATGTCGGAGTTCCTGACCGGACTCGAAATAAGAATCACATTGGCGTTGTTTGTTGCCTCTTCAACGGAGGTGGTAGTGAAATAGGGCACACCGGCAATCTCACATATATATTCGGCCGAATAGACATTCCGGTTATTCATTTCGTCGAGCTCGTTGTTCCACACTGCCACACCCTTAATCTGCTCCGATTCCGGCAAGGAAATTATTGTGCCTGGAGCGTCACTGTTAATCTGGCAATAGGTGATTTTATCGATATCCTCAATAGATATTCCTCCAATGCTGTAACCTGTTTCGGGCGTACCGATAATGGCGACTTCATCCATCAGAGTCTCCCTGCCATCTTTTTGCGTTATCAGATATTTATCTATTCCTGATGCAATGAACGCTGTCAGAATTATAGCCGCACCAGTAATTATATGTCCCCCTTTCATTGTTTCCTAAATTTTAAATTTCTTTCTCCAACACTTAGAATATAGACCCCATGTGCCAGTTTCTCGATTGAGACCTCTGCAGTTCCGTTTACAATTTTTGAACTGGCAACCGACCTGCCGTTAAGGTCAACTACCGCGACATTTGCTCCGTTCTTGTAGGCAGCATTGGTTATTTTGATGATATTACCACGGATAATAATCTCCGTGGAATTATCATCTATCCCAGCTATAGCTGTTGGTTTCAACATTTCGAACCGGATGCTGGCAATCTCGGAATATTGTTTGCCATCGGTCGTCAAAACGGTAAATCGGTCGAAATCGCTTTCGGTTGCGATGATAAAGTCAATCTCTTCCACAGGAACTGCCACGCCTGTATTGAAAACAATGTGCCATTTCTCCTCATTTACCTGTGACGCCATGGTCTGATAAGAAAAGAATAGTAGTGTGATTAGTAGAAAATGAAATGTCTTAGATTTTATCATTTTTAAATTTCGTGAGTTTATAACAAAGATACCAATTATAGGTTATTTTTTGTGAGTTTTATAAAAAAAAGAAAAGCCGGCTCACGCCGGCTCCCCTTGAACATATATAAAAACTAATCTTTATCTGTTTTTAAGTTCGAATACTTTAACGCCACTCTGTCCGTAAGCAACGAATATCAGTCCATTATCTGCAACATATACGTAATTTGCAGAGTTCTCGTCATTGTCGTGATAATAAGCCACTTCGTTAAGGTCTTGATCAAGTACGCTCAAGAAACTTCCGTTGGCTACATAAATGTAGTCATTATCAAATGCAACACCGTTAACAGGGATATGGCTCTTTTGTCCTTTGTTTTCTCCAGAGGTATGGATCCGCTGCCATCTCTCAACGTTACCACCATTTACAGGAACTCTAGCAAGGCCTCCATGGCTTAAGCATGAGTAAATATAACCCTTATTTTCTGCAATTACGTTCTTTCCGTCAACCGGATTAACAATGTTGTTGCCATCGGTTACCTGGATTCCAGCTGGAACGGACTGTGAGAAGAGATCAATACCTGAAGTATTGTATGAGTAGATATGAGCTTCTGAAGAATCGGTTTCCTTGATATCATTAAATGGTGTATCCAATGCAAGGAATGCTACTCCATTGTTTGTTTTGATGACATGTTTAACAGAACCACCATCGTTAGGACTATTTACGAATAAAGGAGTTCCTCTGGTCCCTGGTTCTCCAGCTACTCTTATAGGTTTCAAAGAATCTACTGTCACAGGACTGAAACCCCATGAACTTGCAACGTAGTAATATTGACCTTCTCTGATTAAACAATTCGCATCGCCAGCACTATAATAGTCAATCATTTGATTGCTGTCATTCAACATTCTGACATTGCTATATACTTTAGCGTATTCAAAGTCATTATGTATTTCAACATTGTCCTTATTGTCAGGATAGTTTGAAATGTACTCTAATCTTGGAAGTCTACCAATTATAGCACCATCTTTGTAGTTATGACCTACTGTAACAAGGCTATTTCCATCGACAATGAGGTGATTAAAGTCGAAGTCTTCTAACCACATCCACTGCTTCATTACCACTTCGCCATCATCATTTACTTCCCATGCTTCAATACATCCTTCGTTTTGATCATTGAAGATATCATGGTCATAGTTGTCACCACGCATGTGGAAGGAAGCGTAGAAATTGGTCCCGTCAGGAGAAGTTATACAAGTAGCCGACAATTTTCTTACTCCATGTCCTTTGTCATTGTTGTGGTCATGATTAGGAGCAATACCGGATTTTAGAATTAGCTCTGGTCCTTTAGGCTCTTCGGGTTTATCTTCTGGATCATCTTCTCCTTCACCTCCGTTGTAACCAGGTGAACAGTTGGCACCTTTCATAGATAGGTCTTCTCGATTAATTTCACCACCGGTAGGTATTCTATAACCGGAAGGAGAATTATCATTACCGTTCTCTCTGATAAATTCAACGTCCTGAAGATATACGCCTTCACCAAAGTTAGGTAGAATCTTTTCTTCGTTTTGTTGGAACTGCTGTCCAAGGATAACCGTGTTAGCTGTAACAACAGCCTTATCACCTAAAGTGACGATTTTCTGATCTTTTTGTTTGTGGTCAACTTGAAGATAGGCTACTTCAATTCTTCCTTTGTCTTCTAATGTTAAATGTAGGTTGTTGTTTGAATTAAATTTGAGATATTCCGCTTTAAGATAACTTGTGTGAAAATTCAAATTCCCACCAGCGAACTCAACAACTCCAGGAGCGCCCCAGCTAAAGCTACCCCATTGGTCAACAGTAATATTGTTTCCGTCTCCTACGATAAATGCGCAAGATTCAACTGAAGCACCGCTGTTTACGTAAATGTTTTTCGCAAATGTGGTACCTTGACAATAATATTGTGCTCCACTTGGACATGTCAGCATACCATTAATATATACATCATTGGCGCTGAAAAGTGGATCTGTATTCAAACTGAAATTACCGGAAGTGCTAAAATCTCCCCAGTTATAGAGCTTAATACCGGAGGCAATATTATCTTGTTGGATCTCAAAAGATGCTCCTTCTAAAATGTATATTGTCCATGTGCCGCCGTTAAAACCACCTTTAAAATCTCCCTTAACATATAAGGTTGAGGGTTGATTGGGAGCATTTACCCAACCTTCAAATTTGTCGGTTACGATGAAATAACTTTTGTTCGAATCGAAATTACTTAATTCTGTGGGGTTATTACCCTGAATTTCTGACTCACTTGGAATCTGTGGCATTTCAAAGCCGTCAATGTGACGAGAAGAATAGGTGCCATAATATGTGACACGTGATTGGTCGCCACCCTGAATGTTATAAGACGCTGTTGAAATGGGTGCTTCAGTTACACCAGGAGTGCTGGGAGAATCTGGAGTAACAGGATCGTTTGAAAGTTTGTCCTCAATACATGAGGTGAAAGCTAAGGCTGCGGGCAGGATTGCCAGGCCAAGCCATTTGGTTAAAGAATTTGTTTTCATATATGATAAATTAATGATTTTGTGTTTCTTATGTTGTTTTCTCGTTTCTGGCCCTTTGGCCATAGTGGTAACTGCAAATTTAGGACCATCATTTTTCACCGACAAATTGTCATGTAAAAAATTACCCGGTCCCATGTTTCAAATTACTGTATGTTTTGTTAATCGATATTGTCTAGTCATTGTTATCATTTGTTAACATCGGAATTAAGTGTCTATATCTTAGGTTCATACAACGCTATCGTTACTCCTTTTAGTTATAGGAACTATATCCTCTCCATCTACATTAACGGTCAAAATGATACGTGGAAGCTTTGAATAGACGAAGCCGGGACTATTGTCCATATTGAGGAATCTGTGTAAATTTACACCGTATTAAACGACATAATAACATCAGATTCTAAGTACAAAATTAATAAAAAATGATCAAAAATTTTCTTAAAACTCTGTTAATTGTTGCATTTTTTGGAGTCTCTACAGTCTCTTATGCGCAGTTTAACCTGAAAAAGGCTATCGGAGCAGCCACCAAAACCGTTCAGGCTGTCACTTTGACCGACCAACAAATGGCAAATTATGTTAAGGAGTCGGTTCAGTGGATGGACGAACATAATCCTGTGCTGCCAGATGACAACCCCTACACCCAGCGTTTGAATGCGCTCACCGACGGTATCACCGATGCCGATGGCATACCATTGAACTTTAAGGTCTATGACGTAATAGATATCAACGCCTTCGCATGTCCCGACGGCAGTGTCCGCGTGTTCTCGTCATTGATGGATATCATGAACGATGACGAATTGATGGGCGTAATCGGACACGAGATCGGACACGTCATGAAGCGTCACTCGAAAGAGGCTTTCAAAAAGCAACTTCTCTCGGAAGCGATGATGGACGCGGTCGGTTCAACAAGCAACAAAGCTGCCCAGTTGACCGACTCGCAGTTGAAGGATCTTAGTCTGGCATTTATCAATGCAAAATACTCTCAGAAACAGGAAAAAGAAGCCGACGAATGTGGCTACGATTTCCTTGTTGCTAACGGCCGCAACCCATGGGGAATGGTGATGGCATTCGAGAAACTACAGTCAATGGAAGGTGATTCGGGTGCCAAGCAAAGTTATATCAGCAAAATGTTCTCTTCGCACCCCGAAACAAAGGACCGAATCAAGAAAATGTCGGAGAAGGCCAAGAAAGACGGCTACAATCGTCCTGTAGCCAACGAATGAACCGTTCACTTTTAGGCTTAAACAACATAACAATCTAATAATATTAAGACTTCCAAAAATATCGGAATTGTTATCACGGCCTGTTTGGCCGTGATAATGTTTTATGGGATTGCTATGACATTGCTGTCCTACACTCTAGTGAATAAATGGCTGGTTGTTGCTTTCTCATTACCGCTGGCACTGATGAGCGCTTTCCCGGTTTGGTACTTCCGCCGAGAACGTTCGACTCCGCGCCGACTGATTATCACCCTACTCCTCTACATTGTCGGTGCCACCGGGTTTTTCATGACAACTATATTGGCGGTGAATTATTTTGGACGAGATAAAGAGGACAGCATGACTGTCGAGGCGCCGGTAAAGGGGATCTATTCCGAAACACGACAGCGTTCACGACGTGTCAACCGGCGCTACGTCGCAAGCGGTGAGACCTATAAGGTCCATTATATGGTTATACTTCTACCCGACAGCTCGGAAATGAAATATCCGCTATCAACCGAGGAGTATAACAAATATGCTGCAACATCCCATATCCCGTCCCGACGACCCAAGTCAGTCGAACTAACCCTCTCCCGCGGTTTCCTAGGCTGGCCAGTAGTTACAAAATAAGCCGTCATCAACGCAAAGCGTTGAGCCGTCAGAGCTCTCAGAGTTCTCAGAGTTCTCAGAGTTCTCAGAGTTCTCAGAGTTCTCAGAGTT
>JAFLTL010000008.1:18397-92849 GCA_022510505.1 Muribaculaceae bacterium
AGTTCTCAGAGTTCTCAGAGTTCTCAGAGTTCTCAGAGTTCTCAGAGTTCTCAGAAAACTTTAAATAATAAAGTTAGATAAAAATTTCTTGAACTAAGTCATTGTTCAAGGAAAAATTATTAAATTGCAGTGGAATTCAGCAATTTAATAGATTTTATATGTGTAAAAATAGATTCCTTCCTCAGAAAGGTCATTATAGGAAATTAAGAGTTTTCCAATTAGCTGAAGTTATATTTGATATAACTAATATCTTTACCGCGAAATTCTTAGATAGATATGATAGAACCGTTGATCAAATGAATCAGGCCGCCCGAAGTGGTAAACAAAACATTGCAGAGGGGAGTATAAACGGTTCAACTTCTAAAGAGCTGGAAATCAAATTGACGAATGTGGCAAGGGGTAGTTTACAAGAACTTTTATTGGATTATGAAGATTTCCTTAGAAGGAATGGTCTTGTTCAATGGACAAAGGAAGATCCAAGAACTATTCAAACAAGAAAGATTGCTCAATATAATTTGGATCCTCAATATTTTAGAAATGCTGTCAATGAAAGATGCGCCGAGACTGTAGCGAATATAGCGATTACTTTAATTCATCAAGCTGATGTAATGCTATATAGATTAATTGAACGACAAAAAGCTGATTTTTCTAAATATGGAGGTGCGAAAGAGCAGATGTACCAACATCGTAAAGAAAAATTGAGAAATAAATGAAAAATCTATTATAGAAAATACCATGGAAAAGAAAAAAATACTCTTTGTTTGCCTGGGTAATATTTGTCGATCACCGGCTGCTGAAGGAATAATGAAGTCTCTTATCGAATCGCGTGGCCTCAATGATAAATTTGTAATTGATTCGGCAGGTACAGGGCGATGGCACATTGGTCAACTTCCCGACAAACGCATGAGAATACATGCCTCACGACGTGGCATAACATTGGATCATAAATGCCGGCAAGTTACATCTTCCGACTTTGAATATTTCGATATGATTATTGGTATGGACTCAATGAATATCGAAGACCTTCGTGATATGGCATCATCTCCCGAGGAACTTGCCAAGATTCATTCAATGGGAGAATTTCTTGATATCGCATCTCGATATGATCATATTCCTGACCCATATTATGAAGGGGCCGAAGGTTTTGAGCTGGTACTCGACCTTTTGGAGAACGGATGCTCAAATCTGCTGAAGCAGATTAGCTGAGATGTTGTTTATAACTTATATCTTCTCAAAAAAACTGAAACTTGACGCATTGCATCAAAGAAGGCGCAATTTTGTCAAAGAAGGCGCGCGTTTTTCACCGTGATGAAGGCTCGGAGCTTCGCCCAGCTATCGTCGATCAATCAGCTCACTCCTCACGTGATCGGCACGCTCGGCGTCACTGTCAAAATCCTTGCTAAGGCGATTCGGCATCAACCATAGCTTGAATACCAACAACAGTATCGCAACCTTGATGATGATCAGCCATAACAATTGCCTGGCAAGTTTGGAGTTGCCAAATCCATCACGATAAAGCTCAAAAAGTTTCAACATCGCATTATTCGGGATGTACGCGCTTCACCGGACTACCATCCAATGGCTTATCTTTCCACTGAAGCGAGATGTAATCAATCAGGTCATCATAGAGAACCTGGCTCGAACGTGCTATCTCGCGAGCATTGGGCAGAGATGTCATGTAATCGCCTCCGTTAGCTAGATAGTCAATTGTGGCAAGAATGTAAATCTCATCGGGTTTTAATCCACGGCCATTCAAATTGATTTCTATCGGTTCTTTAGTCTCAGGGTTATAAGTGATTTCAACACCTTTGGCCACACCGTCGTTACCACCACGCCTGATGACATTCTTTATGGCTTCAAGAAGGTCACTTCCTTTAATCTCGAGAACGACCACACGGTTATTGAACGGCAGCATGTCGATGATCATCCCTTTGGAGATTTCCCCTTCGGGAAGTTCTCGCCTGACTCCTCCGGAGTTGATTATCGACATGTCGGCTGTCAGTCCCGTCAACTCCTTACCCCGATTCGCCACAAATTCACCAAGGAAGTTCATCAGTCCGGAATCCTCTTTTCCTAAAACACGTGCAGTAGTGCCCACCGGAATCAACATGATCGAGTCGACCGAATTACGATAACGGTCTATAACGGCAACCAACGAAGAGTCAATCCGGTCATCAAAACGTGAATCTATCGGAAGAAGCTCATACTCCATTCCACCATTTTTCAGATCCAACGTGACCTGTCCCAGATAGGCACCCCGCGAACCGGCCTGGACTACACCAATCGTGTCTCCTTTTGCATTCACATGCTTCCAATAATAACGTTCGGTCTCGTTCTCCGGATCAATGACCGAATGACTGTGACCTCCAATTATCAGGTCAATTCCCTCGCTTTGCATTGCAAGACGACTGTCGTTCGGATCTACCGACCCGTCATATCCGATGTGGGTCACCGCTATCACATAGTCAGCTCCCAGATCATGTCTCAGTTTGCGAGCCGTCTCATTTGCCACTTTATAGGCATCCTCATAGACAACTCCGTCATAGTTCCCTTTGGCGATCATCCCCTCAGGGACAAGGTTTATCCCCATCAAACCTATATTCTTTCCTGAATATTCCATCACCTTATAGGGCTGAAATATCGAATCAAGTCCGGGTGCTCCACTGAAATCATAGTTGGAACTTAGCCAAGATGTCTTCGAACGGGAAAGGTTCTTTTCAAGCTCTCCTACTCCGTTGTCGAAGTCGTGATTGCCCACAATGGCTATGTCGTAGCCAAGCTCGTCAAGCATACCATATTCAACCTCACCTTTGTAAATGGTGAAATACATGGTACCCTGAACTGCATCACCCGCATCAATCAGCAAAACGTTCTCATTAACACTCCTTATACTGTCGAGGGCGGCTTTACGACGTAGAACGCCACCCTGACCATTGTCAAGGGGATCTATTTGGGAATGGGAATCATTAGTGTGGAGAATTACGAGCTTTTCGGCCCATAACTGGCTGGCCCCTGTCAGTACAACGGCGGCCAAAAGGATATTTTTTAGTTTCATGATATTGCAAAGATAACAAAAACACTCAAACAGCCTGAGCTGCCTCAGCCTTTTTATCTTTGCGACGTTTCGATATTTGGGTCAGGATCATCCCAAGGATTATGACCGCCATGGCGATGACCTGAATCCAGTCAAGTTTGGCCATACCTATTATCACAATGGCTATGGTCGCAAACACCGGTAACAGATATTGATAGAGGGACGTGATTTCACTTCCGACAAACCTTACTGCCGGGTTTATCAACAAATAGGATATGAAGGTTGGACAGGTTACGATAAATGCCAATATCGCCCAAGGTTCCCAACCCGCATGGGTCGTTAACAATTTACTGTGCAGAACACCGGGAATGAGGAACAATGACGGAACGGCGGCTCCTAAAAACACCCACCGCAATAAGCTGATGGGGTGGTAGGTCTTGGTAGGCTTCTCCAATATGAACAAATAGAAGGCATAACAAAGAGTACTTGCTACAGCTATCAGGTCTCCGACTATCTCATGTTTGGCTTTGCCCGTGCCTCCATGTTCGTTGAGAATCACAATAACGGCTCCACCGAACGACACCAGAACCCCTAATACTTCTAGGAACGACACTTTATAGTGACGGAATAGAATCTCCAGAAGTATCACAAAAATGGGGGGCAAAGTCATGATAATCGAAATATCAATTGGGTTGCCAAACTGAAGCGACAGGTTGAAGAGGAAAATGAACAGGAACAATCCTAACCCTCCTCCTAAAAGTATCGTCAGCCAGTCTCCCTTCTGAATAGGCTCGGTCTTGACAAACATCGAGGCTGCCCAGAACAGAACACATCCACCCAACATGCGCCATGCAGTGACGTCAAACGACGACATATCGTCGGGAATAAGCCATTTAATAGCCGGAATATTGACACCGAAGAAAATTGTCGCTATCAATATGCACAGATTCCCAAGAACAAGCCGCTTGGCATCATTCTTAGTAGGAATCATTGGAGCCGGAGTGGAACCGGAAGGCGATGTCGACGCGGCCATGTCAGCCCGGCATTTCGTCGTCAGTGTTGCGCGGATTGTTGTTTAAAGTCTTGGTGCGCTCCTTTACGAGCTCTTCATTGACTTTGTCGCGGTCGGCCTCATTAATGGCTGCACCGGGTAGATCGTTCAACGCTTTATCGCGATTGCAGCTGCAACCGCAGCTTTTCTTATCCTCACTCATAATCGTTATAGTTTTTAGTGTCTTTTCAATTATTAACGCTGAATGAGAATGAATGGTTCACTGGAATCAGAAAGAGAAATGAACACCCACTCTCAACCCTCCTTTGTGACAACCGGGAGTGTCACGATAGGTCAAACGCCAAACATAATCTATGCGCAGGAAACGAAGAATGTTGTCGAGACCTACATAGATCTCCATGTAGGGACGAGGCATGTCGAGATTCACTCCGTTATAGGGAAATTGGAACAGCTCCCAGTTTTTGAAAGGATTGTTCTTGTCAGATAAACGTCCCCACCAACCGCGGAATCCAACCAGTTCGCGCATACGCAATTTCTTGATCAACGGAATTCTGTTGAATATCGTCCCGCGAGCCTTGTAAATAATCTCCCATTGACCATAGAGGTCCCCGACGAACTCCATCGGGTCGGCCAAGGTGAATGCTCCGGGTACGACGATGTAGGACATGCTCGACGGAGCGCTTCCAAGGAAAGGATAGGGTACAACTCCGAATACCTTGCTGCCACTGATGTCGATGTCGAGGGTACCGAATGCAGAAAGCCAGAAACGTTTCGATATACCCAATCCAACCGTCAGACGGTTGAAGTTTTTCCATGGGGTGTCAAGTTGACCCGCTCCAATACTCAGAGAAAAGGTTAGATTGTCATAATTGATGGGTAAACGGTGATTCCTGGTTTCATAAAATTTCTCTCCCGGTGCCCAACGTAGCGTGGTAAAGGCATCATAAGTGTAGAAATGATTCAGCAACAAACCGTCGGTCCGGATAAATGGAGAAAGTTCAGTCGCTTCTTTGCGAGCAATTTCTCCCGACAGGGTCCATGAAAAATGGTTGGACCGTTCGTGAGTATAGGTGAGGTTGACCGAACGGCTGTAGTTTATCAGACTGTGACCACTCCGCTGCCACGATTCGAAAAGCATGCCGTAGCCGGTCATTTTCTGACTCATGTAGTCGACGTCATCTCTCGCACTTAGCTTAAGGGAGTGAACCGGAAATTCTTTGGCATGGTTCTTTTTCTCGTTGAATGAGTATTCAACCGAACCTCCTCCTTTCCAACGATGGTCCTTGAAACCATAGGCCACATCACCACTCAAAAACCATCTTTTGCTGAAAGCCGCGGTGGTCATCCCCCCGGCCATCAGACGCCAGCCTTGCAGGTCATCGTGGGACAGAAATGAGAAAATCGGTCCAATGTCGAATTTTGACTTTCTGTTGTATCCGGTTGAAATGTATCCGGTCGATAATATCTTTATAGTTCGCTCAAGATAACGATAGGACCGTCGCTCTCTGAGCTGTGTCATCAACCCTTTGATGTCTTTCTCGGCTTCGGTCATCTCTTCTTCGCGCATCGCCACCCAATAATCCTCCACATCACCCTTCTCCTCGGCATCGTCAAACTGGTAGGTGTCACCCACTATTCCTTTCACAAACGACAGGGTCGTCGAATCGGGCTCCTCGAATGAATGATTGTCGTAAAGTGACAGCCTGCGTGTGTAAATCCCCGGTGTTCCCGGAATTATGCTTAACTCGGCTTGAAAATCATCCATGACCTTTATGCGTGAGCCGTCGGGCGCACGTTCATAGGTCTGTTCCATGTTGACTTTGTCAACGAAATTGAGGTTGATGTTGTGGGGAACGCCCATCTTGACGTTTCTGACAAACATGGTTGAATCCCCTTCTTCCACATAAAGACGGCCCAGGAAACCAAACGTCGTGTTCACACGCGGAGTAAAGCTTAACTCAATCCAACGAGAACCATCCTCAGCTGTGATTGTGTCGGTTAGAAAATACATGTAGAAATCGGGACCAATCTTTGAAAGCGGACTGACAAACCGGTTCTGAAATACCGCGATGTCGTTGGAATATAGGTCGATCTCTCTCATTACATCCTCCAAAATCCGTTCGGTTCCTGCCATGTCGGTTATCTCGTCTATTCCATTCCGGCTCACCGCCTCAATCACTTCCTTGGTTGTGTTGCCATCGTTCAACCAATAGACTGTCGAGGCTTTCTCTTTAACTGAAAAAGGAAGAATCAAACGGTCCGATAAAGGGGATACCTGGGCATAGTCTTTCAGAAACGAAAAGTTACCTTTTCCGGCCCATGTAGTATCGAAAGGACATAAAGCCATCGTGATGCGACCATAACGATCATAACTGTAGTAGTCGTGGCTGTTCTTGGGGTCGTTTTGAGAACTTTGGTTACGAAGACGGTTGACAAAATCCACCGCCGGATTGTTCTTCTTACTGTATTTCTGTTTTTTCGCCTTTATGACAACCTCTTCGAGCCAGACATCCTTTGAAAGGGTGTCGGCAATATTATAGGTCTCACGTGTTTCGGCACGCAAGACAAAACCTGTTGTCGACAAGATTATTGCCGACAACAGACAACATTTATGTAGAAATCTTTTTATCGGGCAGCGATGACTTCTATTTCAACCGACACGTTCTTCGGCAGGGTCTTGACTGCTACAGCCGAGCGGGCCGGATAGGGTGCGGTGAAAGTCTTTGCATATACTTCGTTCATGGCTGCAAAGTCATTCATGTCAGCCAGGAACACTGTGGTTTTCACAACATTATCCGTAGTCAGCCCGGCAGCTGCAAGTATTGCCTTTACGTTGGCAAGTGACTGTGCCGTCTGAGCCTCAATGCCGTCAGCAATCTCTCCGGTGGCAGGATTGATGGGAATCTGCCCCGAGATGAACACTAATGAACCGGTGTCAATAGCTTGACTGTAAGGACCAATTGCTCCGGGAGCGGCATCTGTTGAAATTCTGTTTTTCATATTATTTGAACGATAAAATTTTAACGTTCAAATTTCGCTCTATATTTTGTTATCTCGGAATAAACAATGTTAAAATTCTTAAAGCGACTCAACATTATATTTTTTTAGCAACATAGCTGGATGCCAGGATTCCTTGGCATATCGCAGCCCTTCATCTCCACAATCCTCCTCACGGTTCAAATAGACTATCTCAGGATGACGCTCCGACATCATCGACGAAAAGAGATGAGCCAGTGTTTCGCCTGCACCGGAAACTCTATGGTCCATCTTCTCGATGTGAACGAACAAGGTATCGTTTATGGGCTCGGCTAATGTGAAACCAACTATCTTGCCGCCTTTTTCCTCACGTAATATCGCTCCCTCAAACGGAAGCTTGTCAAGATTAAACAGAACGTCAAGGACCTCTCGTCTTTCTTCAGCCCGGGTCGACTGACCGTTCTCTTCTTCTTTCGACTCGCACCATTCATTGAATGATTTAATGACTTCATTGAGGTTATCAGCCGTCAACGGTTCCAACAGGGCGGCAGGATGATCAGCCATAAACCGGTTGACATGATTCCGCTTCTTTGACATCTTTTTGCCCGAAAGCGTCGCAAAGGAAGTGATTTCATATACATAATCCGACCAGTCGGTCAATTCTTCGACCTGACAGTCGGAATTGAACGTCGAGAAACAAACAAGCCTGTCGGCCGGTACTGCCGAAAATCTTAAGGGAATGTTCCGTTCCTTGCAATAGTCTTTCAGAAGACGAATCGCATTCACTAACGGCATTTTTCCAATTGGACAGGAGAAGGCTACCCGGTCGACATGGTTTTCTTCCACACCCATGATAAATAGCGTATCGTCATAGATACAATAACGATAACGAAAATAATCGATCCACATGTATATTCCTCCGATACTGTAGTCGCATGTCAATGAAGAGGACTGTCGTAGAATCCTGTTGATCTCTGGAATGTCTTCCAACGTTATTCGCTTGAAGTGCAACGGAGAATTGTAGGGGAGTGACCAATTAACAGAAGAGGTTGATGTTGATATTGCTCTCATAATTCTTTTTTTCTTATAACAACAGTAAAGTGTTTATAGTTTACAGTTTACGCTTCACAATTCAAGATGGCAACCGCCTTCTAACGGACAAAAGCTAATGGATAAAGGCTACCTGTAAACTATAAACTGTGAACTAAAAACATTATCTTTGCATTTCTAACCATCGAAATTCAGAATGTTAACTTACAATACAAAAAAGAAAAGACTCATTCTACCCGAATATGGTCGTAACATACAGCAAATGATTGATTATTGCACTACAATAACCGACCGTGATCAACGTAACAGTTGCGCACAATCAATCATTAAGACCATGTCCAAACTGTTCCCTGAAAACAAAGAGAATGTAGCCGGACAGTCAAATCCTAACGCAAAGTTCTGGGATCACCTTGCTATAATGAGCGGATTCTCATTAGACATCGACTGGCCCGAAGGGACAATCGCGGCTGAAGCGCTGACCATGAAACCCAATCCGGTCCCAATGACCCAGGGCCCCATGAGATTCCACATTTATGGCAAGAATATCCAAAGAATGATGGAATACGCCATGGACCTCCCTGGTGGAGAAGAAAAAGACGAGATTATCATGCTTCTCGCAAATCAAATGAAAAAACAACTTTCGGCTGTTAATCCCGATGGTGTCGACGACGCAAGAATCTTTAAGGATATTGCCGACATGACCAACGGCGAGATTAGGATGACACCGGAACAACATCATCTATATGATTTTAAGGTGATACAGCCGGCGAATAAGAAAAAGAGAAAGAAATGATCCAACGAACCGACCTCGTTGAAATCGGCAGTTTCCTGAAACCCCACGGTATCAAAGGAGAACTGACATTCATGCCAACGACCGACGTGGACATCATGCAGCTTCATTGCATCATGACAGAGGTTGACGGATTGATGGTTCCTTTCTTTCCTAAATCTATTCGCCCGAAAGGACATGAGCTGAAGCTAGTGTTGTTGGACGACATTGACGATGAAAAACAGGCGGCGGAACTCTCAAACCGACCTGTCTACGCAATTGCCAATGATGTAGAAATAGAAGAGGACGAGGAAGGGTATGGTGCCGAGACTTTCATCGGGTTCACCGTAATCGACACTGACAACTCCCACCCAATTGGTAAGATCGAGTATATCGACGACTCTACTGAAAATTGGCTTTTTATGGTACAACCGAACGACAATACCGAAAGGAAAAATCTTATTGCCATACCGATTGCCGACGAATTGATTACTTCCATCGATACCGACGCTAAAACTATAGGAATGAGTCTGCCGGAAGGTTTACTCGATTTATAGAATTTTATAACGAACCACCCGACTCTACTCAAAAAGGTCAAGACAAAAATAAAAACATTATGGAATTTGACGAAAGTAAAGCCGTCGACTTTATCAACGAACGGCTGAATGGTAAAAAATATCCTGCCGACGAACTCCTGAATGTCATCGACATGATATGGGACTACTACGAAAGCAACGGAATGCTTGAAATAGATGCCGAGGATGACTACGAAGAGGATATTGAAGAACAACTTGTCGATTACGTCAAAAATCAGTTGGCCAGGGATAAAGAGGCAAATGTCGATGTGGCCGACGTGCCGGCTATCGTAAGAGCCGAATTAGACTACGAAGATTCGCTTTTGGAATGAAATATTTTATATTATCGCTGTTTCTTACAATAACGACAGCCGGTTTTTCGTTACATTGTCAGAATCAGACTCAGAATGATGAGGCGTTCGAGCTGACAAAGAGAGAAAATGTGCTTGTCCCTGCCGTTCCCTCAAAGTTGCACCAAAAGGTCGTTGACTATATGAGGAAAGAGGCACAGGCTCTGGTCAAAATGGGATATAAGGTTGAAACTGAAAGAAAAGGTGAAGTAATCGTCGTTACAATCCCCTTAACCCAGTTTTTCAAACCTAACGAAACAGAACTGATTAAAGACTCCGACCGACTCTTAGAACCTTTTCTATCCTATGTGAAGACTGAAGGCAGGTTTAAACTGCTCGTTGTTATGCACAGCGACGACACGGGTTCCCAGGCCTATCAGGAGGAACTGACGGAGAAAAGACTGGACCAGGTCATGGATTATTTCCTTTCGAAAGCTCGATTCCACGATCAAATAATCGGGTATGCCATGGCAAGTGATGAACCGCTCAGGCCGAACAATACCAGGGCTAACCGAGAACTAAACCGACGTCTTGAAATCTATATCGTTCCGTTGGACAACCTGATTCAGCAACTGAAGAAGAAATGAAAAGAATATTGTTTGGATTTATTTTGTCTTTGCCTCTGTTGGCATGTGCCGGTGAATCGACCTCTCCGGCGGCTCCGACAGCAGGTAACAATCCTATATACTACACCAGTCCCGATGTCCCCTCATCAATGAAAATTTTCGGAAAAGATGTCGATCTTTCCCGAAGCGATTTCCATGAACGCTTTGATCGGGAACTGATGGTGAACTCTTATCTCCACGGTTCGACTCTTCTTAATCTGAAGCGTGCTAATCGTCTTTTCCCGGTCCTGGAACCAATCTTGAAAAAGAATGGAATTCCACGTGATATGCTCTATCTGGCGGTCATAGAAAGTAATCTTGATCCTAGGGCAGTTTCACCTGCCAAAGCTGCCGGAATTTGGCAGTTCATGGCCTCGACTGCCAAACAATATGGACTGGAGGTCAATGATTATGTCGATGAAAGATATAATATTGAAAAGGCTACTGAAGCGGCTTGCAGATATTTCAAGGATGCCTATGCAAAATATGGCGACTGGATGGCTGTGGCTGCAGCCTATAACGCAGGAATGGCTCGCATCACTCAGGAAAGGGCCTCTCAACAACAAGACAATGTCCTTGACCTTTACCTCGTTACCGAGACGACAAGATATCCTTACAGAATAATGGCTGTAAAACTCATTATGGAAGACCCTGAAAAATATGGTTTCCATCTCCGTAAGGACCAACTCTATAAACCTGTCGAATATGATGAGGTAGTCGTTGACTCACCCGTTGAGAATTGGGTTGAATGGGTGAAAAAATATAATATAAGTTATGCCCAGTTGAGAGAACATAACCAATGGATTCGTTCTAAAACTCTTCCGAATAAAACTGGTAAGAAGTATAAGGTCCTCATCCCAAAGAATCGTTAAGTTGTTAGGCTTTTAGGTTTTAAAGTAACACATCCACTAACAACACTATAGCCAAAGCACATGCTGAATGTTACTGGAGCAAGGGTTCACAACCTCAAAAATATTGATGTTGAGATCCCTCACGATAAACTGACTGTTATTACCGGCCTTAGCGGCAGCGGTAAATCTTCACTCGCTTTCGACACTATCTATGCCGAAGGACAGAGGCGTTATATAGAAACGTTTTCGGCGTATGCGCGTAACATGCTCGGAGCATTGGAACGCCCCGACGTGGATAACATCCAAGGCCTATGTCCGGTAATTGCAATTGAACAGAAAACCGTTAATCGTAATCCACGCAGTACGATAGGTACGACTACCGAAATATATGATTATCTACGACTTCTTTTCGCGCGTGCTGCAACCGCCAGAAGCTACGTTACGGGTAAACCAATGGTGAAGTACACCGAAGAGAAAATCCTGGATCTTCTGTTGGAAAAATATGCCGGACATAGAATCTATATTCTCGCACCTGTTGTTAAGAATCGAAAAGGACATTATAAGGAACTTTTTGAAAATCTCGCCAAAAAAGGATATCTCACCGTCAGAGTCGACGGTGAAATAAGAGAAATAACTGCCGGCATGAAAGTCGACCGTTACAAGAACCATGCTATAGAGGTCGTGATTGACAAGCTGAAGGTGTCCAACAATGATGTGGATCGACTCCGACGGTCAATTGATACAGCATTGAGAACCGGTGATAGAGAACTGGCAGTGTTCGATGTCGACGACGATTCTGTGGGACATTACAGTTTGTCGTTGATGGACCCCGACACGGGGATTTCCTATCCTGAACCCGCTCCTCACAATTTCTCGTTCAACTCGCCTCAAGGGGCGTGTCCCGAATGTAAAGGATTGGGCACCATAAACATAATTGATATTGACAAGGTGATTCCCAATCCCGAACTTTCAATAGCTAAGGGTGGAATCGCTCCGCTTGGGAAACAAACAAACTCGATGATATTCTGGCAAATCCAGGCTATTTGCGAGAAGCATGGAGCAACGTTAAACACTCCAATTAAAGATCTTCCCGAGGATGCCCTTCAGGAAATTCTCCATGGTACCAACGAGCGTCTCGTGATTAACAACGGGACGATGGCTCTGAACAATTATTTCCTTTCCTATGAAGGTATTGTCAAATATATTGAAACGCTTCAGGCTGAAGATGTCGACGAGTCTTCTAAGAAATGGAGTGACCGATTCTATACCATGTCGACTTGTCCCGTTTGTCATGGCGACCGATTGAACCGAGAAGCATTGAATTTCTTTATCGGAGACAAGAACATCGCCCAATTGTCAAGGATGGATATCTCCGATCTATATGAATGGACTGAAACCGCATCGGAGAAACTGGACGAGAAAGCTAAGATAATTGCATCGGAAGTGCTGAAAGAAATCAGGACCCGACTGAAATTCCTTGTGGATGTGGGACTACACTATCTTTCACTCGATCGGGCTTCGGCAACTCTTTCAGGGGGGGAAAGTCAAAGAATACGACTGGCCACTCAAATGGGTTCGGAATTAGTCAATGTATTATACATTCTCGACGAGCCTAGCATAGGACTTCACCAAAGCGACAACCGAAAGCTGATCGACTCGTTGAAACGTTTACGCGACGCCGGAAATTCGGTCATCGTGGTCGAACATGACAAAGAAATGATGCTCGAAGCCGACTATATAGTCGACATCGGTCCCAAAGCCGGAAGAAAAGGTGGAGAAGTGGTGTTCCAAGGAACACCTCAGAAAATGCTTGAGAGCGGTACATTGACGGCTGAGTATCTCGAAGGGAAGAAGAAAATTGAACTACCTCTGAATCGGCGTAAAGGAAACGGCAAGTTCATCGAACTGATGGGCGCTACTGGACACAATCTCAAGAATGTCGACCTGAGGCTCCCATTGGGTACGCTCATTTGTGTTGCAGGCGTATCGGGCAGTGGCAAGTCATCCCTCATCAACGGAACCTTGCAGCCAATCCTCTCACAACATTTCTACCGATCGTTCACTCAGCCTCTTCCATATCGGGAAATCAAGGGTATAGAAAATATTGACAAGATCGTTACTGTGGACCAATCACCTCTGGGTAAATCACCCAGATCAAACCCGGCCACATATACCGGACTATTCACCGACATCAGGAATCTTTTTGTGAGTATGCCCGAGGCTAAGATTCGTGGATACAAGCCCGGTAGATTCTCTTTCAACGTCGCCGGAGGCCGTTGTGAAACTTGTAAAGGAAACGGCTACAAGGTAATCGAAATGAATTTTCTACCCGATGTGCTCGTTCCTTGTGAGGAATGTGGAGGGAAAAGATATAACCGAGAAACCCTTGAGGTAAGATTTAAAGGGAAGTCAATCGCCGACGTTCTCGACATGACTATCAATCAGGCGGTGGAATTCTTTGAAAATGTACCGAATATACTGAAGAAACTGAAGGTTATGCAGGATATAGGACTCGGCTACATAAAACTCGGACAGCCATCGTCAACCCTTTCGGGCGGTGAGAACCAGAGAGTTAAGTTGGCTACCGAACTTGCAAGAAAAGACACCGGAAAAACACTTTATCTTCTCGATGAACCAACAACCGGACTACATTTTGAAGATATAAAAATTCTCATGAATGTAATCAACCGTTTGGTCGACAAAGGAAATACAGTGGTAATCATCGAGCATAATCTCGACGTTGTCAAACTGGCCGACTATGTTATCGACATGGGGCCGGCCGGCGGTAAGGACGGTGGTACAATCGTAGCAGAGGGGACTCCTGAATTTATTGCTTCCACAAATTCTCCAACAGCTCCATTCCTTGCCGAGGAACTGAGAATTGTCAATTAATCGGAGCTGTTCAGTTCCCCTTTCTCGTCAAGATGATAGAACTTGGTCAGAAGTGCAAGGAATTTAGAGATCTGTTTTATTGCATTCTGTGTCTCCGCCGAAATATTCTGTCCTTTGAGCCTGAGTAACAACATCCCATAAAGGGCATTGAAACAAGCTTCTATTTCCCCCGGTTTCTCTTCACCTGCTTTGGCTCGCAATTCAACAATGTACGGTAGTGTTCGATAGAACTCGGCATTGTAGTCGGAATGTTTCGGATCCTGAAGCAATGACTGGTGAAGCTCTACCATAGAGGCCAGTACATTCTTATTGATCTGCAGATGTCCTTTCTCGACCACACCTTCCCTGCGCATCATCTCTATCAGCGATTCATACCATTCAGTCATCTCCTTCTTTTGCTGGTCACTGATAGGGTAGGGGTCGATAACCTGCTTCTTGATTTTCTCGATGTCAAGTGAATTGGCACGGATAATATCCTCTATCTGCCACATATACAGCAGATATTCCGAGATGTTCTCTTTTCTTTTTTGAGAGGCTATAATCATTTTCTCAGCGTTATTAAAGTAGTTTTATACTTATATAACGCTTGGGCTGCCTTTTTATATCGGTAAAAAGTGAATCAAGGCTGACAATCGTGTTGTTGATGTTGTCATACAGTGCTCTGTCATGCATCAAAAGTCCTAAGGTAGAATTGGGACTGTCAAGTTCCTGTGTAATCCTCTTTAGGTTTGAAGTTGTAGCCTGAAGGTCGTTCATGATGGGCTGGATAGGAAGATTTTTCAACTCTCCGCTAACCGATGCCAAATTGGATGAAATCACCTCGAAATTGGCAGCCACGCCATTTACGTTGTTCATCGTTGAAGGTAGTTTGGCAACCGACGCGTTAATCGACCGCATGGTACTCTCAAGATTTGAGGTAATGGCGTCGAGACGTTTAACCGAAGCCATCAGAGCCGGATCGGCAGCAATCCTATTCAGAGATGTCAGCAATGAGTCTACCTTGGGCATAATGTTTTCGACCGTGGGTAAAAGACTCTCTCCCATGCCCGCAAGCATTCCTTTGTCGGTTTCCCCTATAATTTTCGATCCAATGTCATGCCAGTCAGTATTGTCGGGGATGTCAAGGTGAATCGTTGCCGTACCAAGCAGGTCTGATTTGATTATGGCTTTCGTCCCTTTGGGAATTTTCAAACTTTTATTTAGGCTTAACTCGACCAATATGTGACCGGGATTGTCATATTCATATTCCATTGCTCTGACCTGCCCCACTTTATAACCGTTGATTGTTACCGGTGCCGACACCGACAAACCGTTGACATCGGTATAGGATACATAGTAGTAATTGGCCGGATGGAACAGGTTGATACCTTTAAGATAGTCTATGCCAAAAATCAGAATGATGATTGCCAAAATGGCACATAATCCGATAATCGTTTCCTTCTTGAAGAGTTTTTTTATCATAGCGGTTTGCGTTGTTTATTCTGTTATCCTTTTCCCGTCTCTTAACTTGATTATAAAGGCTTTAGGAAAATCTTTTCTTATTGTCGTCAACAGCTTCTTAGCATCGTCTATGCTAGTGAAGTTCCCAACGTAATATTTGTTCCAATCTCCATCCTTATAGAAGTCGGGTTTTTGACCCTTTAATTCCTTTGATCCGTTTTTCACCGGTTCTATTGATGCCAGAATCTGGACATGATAGGTTATCTCTCCGGTTCCGGATATAATCTCTTCCTCTATCTCTACTATCTCCTCGACCGTTCCCTCACTGACCGATTCGATAGAATTTTCTGACTGTAGAACCTTACTGGAAGTCGTCGACGTCTCGCTGTGGGATGTAATGTAACTGCCTAATGCTTTTGCAATCGCGCTAGCCATTTTCTTCTGACCAGCTTTCGATGCCATGAATTTTTCTTGGTCGGGGTTACATATGAAATCCAATTCAATCAGAACCGACGGCATACTCGTGGCCCACAACACCCAAAAGCCTGCTTGACGAACTCCACGGTCTCCGCGTCCCGCCGTTTTTATCAACTCTTTCTGAATTTGCTGGGCAACATTTATGCTTTGTCCCATGTGCTTGTTCTGACTGAGCTCGAAGATGATATAACTTTCGGCCGACGATGGATCGAAGCCCTCGTAACTCGTTTCGGAATCAGGATCGAGCGATATGACCGAGTTTTCTCTTTTCGCAACTTCAAAGTTTGCATCGCTCTTGTGAAGGCCAAGCGTATAAACCGAAGCACCGTTGATTACCGTGCGGTTTTTGTTTTTCTTGTCGACCGAATTGACATGGATTGAAACAAACAAGTCGCCACCTGAAGCATTCGCAATGTCGGCTCGTTCTTTCAAAGAAAGGTATTTGTCGGTTGAACGGGTCATTATAATCTCCACGTCCTTGTTGTCTTTCGACAACATCTCCGCAACTAATTTCGACACCGCAAGGTTGATGCTTTTCTCGTTGGTCAAAACGCCGCTCGCCCCATAGTCCTTTCCTCCGTGACCCGGATCGATCACCAAAGAAAAAGAATAGGAACGAAACGTTATCGTCAAGATAACCGAAAGCAAAATCAATAGCCTCGTTTTCAATGCCAACTCTCCTAAATTACCTATATTTATCCACAAAAATAGGAAAAATTTCCAATTTTAACGCCCAAGAATCTCCTTGTAACATTTGGGGTCATTCAAAACTTCGATGGCAGCGTCAACATCAGGGTCATGGTTCAAACTCTCGATTATTACCCCCCGGTCATAATAATAACGCTGAAGTATTTCGGCAGTGAGATAGTTTGATATCATCTCTCTCTGTTGGTCAAGGTCATGGTTCAGGTCATGTTTCAAAAGTTTCTTTAAACTTGCAATCTGCTCCTGAACTTCGGGCGTGTCATAACCTTCACTCTTTGCTGCTTTCTCCAGTTCATCGGTGATAATCTCACATACTCGGTCATAATGAAGCTTCTCGGGGTCAATGAAAGCCTTGAAATCTTCATATATCGAGTCGGTCAGCACCCAGTCCTGAGGAGCGGGGATGCTCTCGTTCATTGCACGGAAACGGGTGGCATAGTCAAAATCCCATCCTTCGGAAACAATGTTATAAACCAAACGGTTTCCTTCGGGAAGAGTCACACTGATATCGGGCGTTATCCCACCACCGTCACGCACCTCTCGACCTGTTGAAGTGTAGAACACTGTGGTCAGTGAATCAGGGGTGCGTCCCGCTGAACCGTCAGAATTCCTTTGGGTATAATTCAATGCCTGGACACAACGCCCACTCGGTGTATAGTAACGTGCCACTGTAACTTTCAAAAGTCCGTCATAGGGTAATTGACGCGATGACTGCACCAATCCTTTCCCAAATGACCGGTTACCTACAATCACTCCTCGATCGAGATCCTGAATAGCACCCGTTACTATCTCCGATGAAGAAGCTGTGTTACCGTCAATCAGAACTGTTAAGGGTAACTCTGTGTCAATTGGTTTGTTAGGAGTTTTGTAGACTTTTTCGTTCAACAACCCGCGACCTCGGGTTCTAAGTACTTCGGTCCCCTTCGGCACAAAGAGACTCAGAATCTGAACCGCTCCTTCAAGAATACCTCCACCATTGCCTCTGAGGTCCAGTATCAGCGACTCGATTCCTTTTGATTTCAAGTCCAACAATGCATCACGAACCTTCTCGTAGCTCTTATCGTTGAACGTGTTCAAGTTGATATAGCCTGTCTTGCCATCATTGAGAAGACCGTAATAGGTCAATGGATTTATCTCGATTTTTTCTCTCATGATGTCAAACGTCAGAATGGAATCCTCTACATAGGGACGTTGAACCGTGACTCTGACTTTTGTCCCGGCCTGACCTTTCAGGCGTTCACTGACCTGAGATGATGTCCAAGTCGTGACCGTGTCATCATCTAAAGCTATGAAAATATCGCCGGGCAACAAACCTGCTCTTGCTGCAGGACTCCCTTCCCGGGGCTCCGACACCATAACACGCTCTCCACGACGCTGCTGGATATAACTGCCGATGCCTCCATATTCTCCCGTGCTGACCGAGAGAAAGTCCTCCTGATCCTCCTCGGGATAATATTCGGTGTAAGGGTCTATACCACGTAACATTGCATCTATTGCTGCCTTCATCGTCTTGTCGGCATCGATAGTGTCGACATAGGAGGTTTGTAAGGCTTTATATATCGCGTTGAAAATGGTTAGATTCTTGCTTATGGCGTTTTTATCACTTCGGGTAGTCGCATTCAGCGATAATACAACTCCTAAAATGACTGAGATTATAAACGTTCTTTTCTTCATTTTTTCTCTTAATTCAAAAAATCTGATTATTCACTAAGAAAACTCAATCTTAACCGACCCCGAACCGACCGCCGTTAAAAATTGAGTTATATTATTGCAAAGTTAATGATAATTTGACGACTATTTCCTTTTAAGTGGTTGATATGTTATCAAGTTTTTATGACGTTACTTTATCCAAAAACTTAACAACTCAACAACAATTTTTGTAACGCGAACTATTTTTGCGAAATTTGTCATGAAACTATTCTACAAACTAATCTGAAAATCTAATACATCAAACTATGAAAAGAGCACTGTCTCTGTCTATTGTCTTGTCGTTGACCTCTTTGATTTCAGAGGCCCAGATCCCGACTGTCGATGAATATCAGGCCGGAAGTCAACAAATGGCCTACCCCGTCCCCGAAAGGTATCAACCTAAACTCAGTCAGTCTCCGGACGGTTACGTGCCTTTTCACATGGAACATTATGGACGTCATGGAAGCCGATGGCTTCTGAATACCAATGATTATGACAAACCTGTACAATACCTACAGAAGGCTAAAGAAGCAGGTGTGCTGACTCCACGCGGAGAAGAGGTTCTTGAGGAACTGATGGTAATTCAACAGGATTCTAAAGGCCGATTAGGTGAATTGACACCGCTGGGTCATCGACAACACCGTGGAATTGCGCGTCGAATGGTGGAAAATTTCCCCGAAATATTTACCGATTCAACCTATCTTGACGCAAAATCCACTATGGTCATCCGTTGTATTCTTTCAATGGCCAACGAAACGGCCGAAATGCAAATGTTAAGACCTGGCATGAAGATCAAAATGGACGCTTCGGCAACAACTCAGAAAACTCTCGCTTATAATAGTGAGGATACCGTGGCTCGCCGGCTAAGCCGAGAGGCACGTCATTATTCCGAAGATTATGCAGCATCTCTTCCGAAGCCAGATGCTTTCTACGACAAGCTCTTTACCGATCGGGCTTTCCTAAATGACAGTCTGGATGCTCAGGATGTCTTTGACCGAGTGTTCTATATCGCCGTCAATATGCAAAGCCACGACGATTATCCTTCAATCTATGACTTGTTCACTCAAGAAGAACTAATGAACGGGTGGCTCGCTCGAAACGCCGACTGGTATATTTCTTCCGGAATGACACCATTGACCGAAAACCGAGTGCCCTACAACCAACGTTATCTGTTGAAAAATATTATCGAAAGCGCCGACACTGCCATGATGTCACCTAACATCAGCGCAAATCTTCGTTTCGGACACGAGTCGATTCTTTTGCCGCTTAGCGTTCTGATGGGAATCAATAATGCCGGATATCAAACCGAAGATCTGACATCTCTAGCTGAACATTGGCGCAATTATGAAATCTTCCCGATGGCAAGCAATATTCAAATCGTTTTCTATAAACCCGAAAATAAGAGCGAATATTCTCTCGATGATGTTCTAATCAAGGTCCTTCTAAACGAACAGGAAGCAACTTTGCCTCTCAAACCGGTAACGGGGAATTATTACCGATGGACCGACCTACGAAAGAAATCGATGGAAAATATTGAGAAATATATGGAATAAAAAAAGACCGGTTCAAACGAACCGGTCTTTTTTTGTGTTTTCTAAAGCTTATTCAGCTACTTCAACAACTTCACCTGCAACTTCAGCACATGAGTCAGCAGCACAAGAGTCAGAAGCGCAACATGCACCTTCTTCAACAACTTCTACCTGTTCAGCTTCAGCTTCTTCAGCAGCAGCTTCTTTTTCAGCTTTGTTTCCGCATGAGAACAAGGATACACTTGCTATAACTGCGAACGAGAGAAATAATTTTTTCATTGTTTTATGAGATTAAATAATACTATCCTTTTTGTTTGAAAAACGTGGCAAATTTAGACACGTTTTACCTTTATACCAAATTTTTTTTACATTTTTTTATGATTTTTTACCTAAAAATATCATTTTTTCATGTTATGGGATATTATTTGCGCACTCCGGTCTCACTTTTTCTTCTTTTCGGGTGCAAAACGATTCGGAAAATCAATGTGGACTCGGGGTCTGACAAGTGAATAGATGATAAAATACAATCCTATCAATATGAAGGGTATGCTTAGCCATTGACCCATGTTCAACGCCATGTCGGCTTCCCAGGATACCTGGTCGTTCTTGACAAATTCGATCAGAAAACGTGGTACAAAAATCCCGGTGAAGAATGTGCCGAATATCAACCCGGGGCGACATTCCGCATTCTTTTTCCAATACATCCACATCAAAAGCACAAAAAGGGCTAAATAACAGGATGCCTCATAGATTTGCGTTGGATGGGACGGTTGGGAAAATATCGGCTCCGCACCGTTTTGCCAAGCATGAATGTTAATTATAAAGCGAAAGGCCCAAGGAACATCGGTTACGTGACCGTATATTTCATGGTTCATGAGATTCCCTATTCTTATCAAAGCGCCAACCAGAGCTATTGGAATCACCAACCGATCAAAGGTCCACATCGGAGAACGATGGGAATTGAATATACTGAACATGAACACTCCAATTACAACTCCGATTGTACCTCCGTGGGAGGCTAAGCCTCCTTCCCAGATATATAGAATCCTAATAGGGTCCTGGGAGTAGACATCCCACTCATAGAAGAACACATGGCCCAACCGGGCTCCTATTATCGTCCCTGCAATTGTCCATAACAACAGAGATCCCAACCAGCTTTCGGGTGCTCCTTCATGCTTGAATATTTTTGCCTCTATATTGTAGCCGATATAGAACCCCACTGCGAACATCAGTCCATACCAGCGAACCGTCACAAACGAATGAATTATATCGGGATTAGCCGTCCAGGTTATATAGTCTAACATGATTCTCCTAATTATTTTCTACCAAAATCGGCGGGTATCTCTCCCCATTTTTCTGTGTCCCACTTTAAAACAGGATTATATATCGGTTGATGAGTTTGAACCCAATTATCGGCACGTCTCAGTAATTGGGCTATGGGACTTGTCGTCGACGACGTTACAACAGCCGACTTATGTCCCTTGTTCCTAAGCCAAGCCAACGAAGTGCGGCTGTCGGCATACACCGGCGTCGTTCGGTCGCCTTGTTTGTCTAGTAACGCCAATGCATGAACTAAAGCCAGATATTCGGCTACGTTGTTCGTGCCACCTTCTAACGGGCCAACCTGAAAGATGGTTTCACCGGTTCCAACTTTCACGCCTTTATACTCTATTGGTCCGGGGTTCTTGGAACACGCTCCGTCAACTGCTATGGCATCAAGCCTTATCTCAGGAAATGCAGCATAATTAACTTTTTCGTTTTTGTGTGAGGCTATGGCCCGAAGCAAATCCATGTGGTCAGAAACTTTTCCACGATAGGCAGCAACGGCTTCTTCCTTCGTGTCAAACGACTTGTAGCGTGCTCCTGCAAATCCTTCGACCTGGTCGCGACATTCCTCCCATGAAGGATAAATCCCCGACTCCCTTCCTTCCCAAACAACATAATATTTTCCTTGTCGACTCATGATAAGTGAAGGTATATTGACGGGTCGACCCATTTCAACCCCGTGGCCACCGAAGCTTCTCGGCTGATTAACTTGCCACCGAAGGTTACTAAACCTGAGCTCAGGAAAGGATTCATCCTGACGGCATCCATAAAGGTATGGTCGGACGATATAGCTAAATTCTGAAGAATCGGAACCAAGGCGTTCGACAAAGCCATCGCCGAAGTGCGGGGTACAGCACTCCCCGGATTTATAAAGCATATCCTCTGGGAGAGAACCGGAAGAGTTTCGGTTGCCGGTGACAGGTCCATCACAGGGAGTGATGGAAAGGTCTCGCACACTGGATAACCCAGGTCAAACAGAATAACACCTTTCTTCAATTGCGAAATCTCATCACTGTTGACACGAGCATTGTTGTTCTCCTTGTCTCCGTCAAATGTGTTTATGATTACGTCGGCACTCTGGAGAGCACTAAGGTATACTTTCCTGTGCATCGAGGATCCGATTACTGCTCCTGAGAGCTGACCCAAGGCGTTTCTAAGTCGACATGCATCGTCATCGAAAAGTCGAACCATCGCTCCTAAACCCAATGCACTGCGGGATGCCGCAATCCCAGCTGTTCCCGCACCAATCACTACAACCTCACAAGGTGTAATTCCGGCGACTCCTCCAAGCAGGATTCCCTTGCCATGAACACCATCGGCAAGATGTCCGGCTGCAACAGCAATAGTCGCTCTTCCGTCTACCTCAGCCAAGAGATCGGCAATCGGTTTGTGTCCGTTTTGCTGACTCAGAGCTGTCAACGACAGGGTAGTGATGGCTTGGCGATTCAAGGCCTCGAGCATAGTTCGACCAATAAGAGCCGGCTTTACAACCGTCCACAATGTGGCATTCCTCCTCATCGATTTTATGTCGACCGACGAAAGCTGAGCCGCAACTATTACGATATCTGCACCTAAGGATGTCGTGCGGTCGGTTATCGTAGCCCCATGGGAAGAGTAGGCATAGTCGTTGTAATGGATTTCATGACCAGCTCCTTTTTCCATTAAAACTTTGAAGCCATAGTCGTTCACAAGGATGTGAACTGCTTCAGGTGTCAATGGAAAACGTCGGTCTCCCTGGGATGGATTAGCGGGCAATCCTATCGTTATGCCACGATTGTTTATCTCTATCTTGACAGGTTGCTCAAGAGTCGCTATTTCGGGATTTTCCATAGGACGGCATGAATTGTTTTATGAAACGGTGAGCCGTTTCTTCGCGGTCGCTTTCGGTCTCTAAAAGAGCTGTGTCAAAATGATCCTTTGCCTTCGAATAATAGGGTTCTCTTTTCTTTAGTGATACAGAGATGAAATCCCAAAGTTGTTCGGAATCCATCGTCGCAATCAACGGACGCTTGTGACGTCCACGCATCAGGCGTGAATGGAGAATCGATATCGGCGCTGTCAACCAAATCGTTGTTCCCGATTTGTTCATGTGGTCCATGTTGTCAAAGAAACATGGAGTCCCGCCACCACATGCTATGACAACATCCTGCATCTCTGATACTTCATGAAGCATCTCGCGCTCGATCTCCCGGAATCCTTCTTCGCCTCGCTCGCTGAAAAGTTGTCCGATGCTACGATGATAACGGTTCTCTATATAGGAGTCCAAATCAATGAACTCTATCCCCGTCTCGCGGGTCAGCAGGCGTCCCAGCGTTGATTTACCGGAACCCATATATCCGACAAAGAAAAGTGGACGCAATTTAGGATTCTTTCGAGTTTTGACGTAGAAGATCACGAATCTCGGTCAGAAGCTGAACCTCTTCGCTGGGTGCTGCAGGTTCGGCAGGAGCCGGTTCCTCATCTTTTTTCTTCAGTCTCATGATAAATTTGATCATCATGAAGATACAGAAGGCAACAATGATAAAGTCGACGATAGCCTGCACGAAAACACCCCATGACAACACAATTTCGGGAGTTATAATCTCCTCACCTTGTTTTACTGCCTCTTGAATAACCCAACGATGCTCGCTGAAATTGATGCCACCGGTAAAATAGCCGATTATGGGCATCAACACATCATTGACAAGTGAACTGACAATTTTGCCGAAGGCCGCGCCAATGATGACACCTACTGCCATATCTACCACGTTGCCTTTTACAGCAAAATCTTTGAAGTCGTTTAAAAACTTTTTCATCGGTGTGTAATATTGGTTAAATATTTCGAGGTTTTATTAAATTGTACTAAAGCTAAGACACAAATATACAACTTTTAAACTTATGGCACGGTTATTGTTCAAACTAAAACGTAACTTTGTATAGATTTTCTCGAGAAATTATGGATATAATTTATTCTAATGAATTCCGACAGGTGCTCGAAAATTCACAACGTGAAGCAGTAAAGCACAACAATAACATTGTAACGCCTGCCCATTTCCTTCTGGCACTCCTTAGAGACAACGCCGGGAAACCTTTCAGAATGGTCGATAAGGCTGCCGATGGAATGACTGCGGCGATGTTAACCGATACTCTCGACAATTCACTGATGAATCATGCAGCAGGACCCGTCAGAGAAATATCAGTCAGCGATGCTGCTAACCGAATCGTTAAACTTGCCGCATTGGAAGCTCGTTTGACCAAAAGCAACATCATCGATGTCGAACATTTGTTGTTGTCGATATTTCATAATAATGAAGTCAGGGAAATGTCATTCATGACTCCCTTCCGTGCCGCCGACATTCGTTATGACCGGCTGGTCGAGGCTCTGAACGAACTCAACAACAGCCGAAATTCCGGAATGGCCTTTCAGGATAGTGAGCAAGACGACTATGATGATGACGACGATGACGAACGAATGGAGATGCCCGATGACAATATGGGTAACCGTCGTACAAAAGGGTCGCCGACTAACACATCTAAGAAAAGTGACACTCCTGCACTCGATCGATATGGCAATGACATGACCAAGGCTGCCGAGGAAGGTCGTCTTGACCCCGTCGTAGGTCGAGAAAAAGAAATCGAACGATTGGCCCAGATACTTAGTCGAAGAAAGAAAAATAATCCTGTTCTGATTGGTGAACCTGGTGTAGGTAAAAGCGCTATCGTTGAAGGATTGGCTATGAGAATCGTTCAACGACAAGTATCGCGAGTCCTATTTAACAAAAGGGTTATTTCACTCGATATGGCTTCTATCGTGGCCGGCACGAAGTATCGCGGACAATTTGAAGAAAGAATCAAAGCCGTTCTTAACGAACTGTCTAAGAATGACAACATCATTCTATTCATTGATGAGATCCACACAATAGTGGGTGCAGGTAATGCTGCCGGATCTATGGATGCCGCCAATTTGCTCAAGCCTGCCCTCGCACGTGGTGAAATTCAGTGCATTGGTGCTACAACTCTCGACGAGTATCGAAAGAACATCGAAAAGGATGGTGCTCTCGAACGCCGTTTCCAAAAAGTGACGGTTGAACCGACCTCTCCCGATGACACACTCGTAATCCTTAATAATATAAAGGATAAATATGAAGCACATCATAATGTCAGTTATACCGATGAAGCACTCAAGGCATGTGTGACGTTGACCGAGAGATATGTTTCCGATCGAAATTTCCCCGACAAAGCTATCGACGCTCTCGATGAAGCGGGGTCAAGAGTTCATATTACAAATATCTCTGTGCCAAGAGAAATTGAGGAAATTGAGGCGGAAATTATTGCGACCGACGAAGCTAAAATCCAAGCTGCATCGTGTCAGAACTTCGAAAAGGCTGCATCATTGCGTGACCGCTCCAATGAACTAAAAAAAGCTCTTGAGGCTGCGAAATCAAGATGGGAAAAACAACTCGACAGTGAAAGAGTAACTGTTGACGAAGATAAAGTCGCCGAAGTTGTCGCTATGATGACCGGTGTTCCTGTCCAAAGAATAGCTCAGGCCGAGGGTTCTCGTCTTCGCGAGATGGCTCCGTCTTTGAAAGGAGAAATAATAGGTCAAGATAAAGCCATTGAAAAAATTGTCAAGGCGATTCAAAGAAACCGCCTGGGTTTGAAGGACCCCAAGAAGCCAATCGGCACTTTCATGTTCCTCGGTCCAACCGGAGTCGGTAAAACTCATCTGGCTAAGAAATTGGCCGAATATCTCTTTGATTCTGCCGATACTTTAATCCGCATCGACATGAGTGAGTACATGGAGAAATTCACCGTTAGTCGACTCGTCGGTGCACCTCCCGGATATGTAGGTTATGAAGAAGGCGGTCAGCTCACTGAAAAGGTGCGTCGTCGTCCCTATTCAGTAGTGTTACTCGACGAGATTGAAAAAGCCCATCCCGATGTCTTCAATCTTTTGTTGCAGGTGCTCGACGAAGGACGTTTGACCGACAGTCTTGGACGTCAAATAGACTTCAAGAATACCTTGATAATAATGACTTCAAATATTGGTACTCGCCAGTTGAAGGATTTCGGATCAGGAGTCGGTTTCAAGACTCGCGACAATGACAACGACTATAATCAGGGTGTCATCCAGAAAGCTCTGAGCAAAGCCTTCTCTCCGGAGTTCCTAAATCGTGTCGACGACATTATAATGTTTGACTCGTTGGATCGTGAATCTATTCACAAAATCATTGACATCGAACTACGAGGGTTCTATGACAGAATAAATGATTTGGGTTACTTTATCGAACTTTCACAAGAGGCGAAGGATTTCATTGCCGAGAAAGGGTTCGACCAGCAATATGGTGCTCGTCCTCTGAAACGCGCTCTTCAGAAATATCTCGAAGACAATCTTGCCGATATGATGATTGACGCGCGATTGAAACCCGGTGACACAATTATGGTTGATTTCGACAAGGAGAAACAAGAAATTACAACATCAATCAAGCATCCCGAACCAATCAATCTGGGTTCTTGAGATTCTCATAAGAAGGGATGTCGTTCATAAAACGACATCCCTTCTTTTCTACCTTGCAACAATAGTGGGTCAAACCGTTGCTTACTATCAGCCATGGTGTTCCCATGACAATATTGTATCTGGAAATCTGGTCGAAGACATTCCTGTCTATTTTGACATCGGGCGATTTATATTCTATTATCATGACAGGTGAACCCGTTGAATCATAGACAACGGTATCACAACGACGCCTATGTCCGTTATGATTTACTGTAATTTCATTTCCTATTCTTCCTATCGGATAATTACGATGCTCGACAAGCCAGTTGACAAAATGAAGACGAACTCTTTCCTCGGGCGTGTAAGGAACCCATTTATTCCGAACCCGGTCGAAAACAAGCTGAGCACCTGAGTCATCGTTATTCTTGAAATTGAGTTCGGCCTTCGGAAGATTCAACTCCTTTTCGATTCCTTGTATCATTTGAGGTTTTCACGCACCTTGTTGAGATAGGTGGTCATGGCTTCGCTATCTTTGCGCGAAACAATATCACGCAGTAAGTCAAGTTGTTCGGTTATACGTTCAAGCTGTGAAGGTGTATTGGGATTAAAAAGAATCTCACTGAGAAGATAATCATCCTCCGACATTAGTCCCTTTGCAATTCCCATGTGACGCTTGAAGGTCGTTCCGGGAGCATTCTGGTGTTTCATCACAGAAGCAAATACCAATGTTGAGGCAAACGGGATGGACAGCGAATAGGCAATCGTCTCGTCGTGCTCCTGGAACGTGTATTCCTCTATGTGTAGACCCAGTTTATTGTAAATATCTCGAAAAAAGACTTTTCCAAGATGATCTCCTTCTGAAATGATTATAGCGTTCTCGTTGGCAAGATTGCTTAGCGACGCAAAAGTCGGACCAAACATCGGGTGAGTCGAAACAAAGGGGTGCCCCGAATTTTTATAGAACTCTGGCAAGCCCGTCTTAACCGAAGCGATGTCGCTTAAAATGACATTCTTTTCCAAATGGGGAAGAACCTTCTCAAATGCATCAAGTGTGTACTTCACAGTGGCTGCATTCAGAACTAACTCGGGCTTGAAAGCGTCTACCTCATCCAACGACGAGAATCTACGGGCATTAAAGGTGAATCTAAGCTTCTTCTTGTCGGGATCATAAATTGCAACATCATGGTCGAAAGAGAGGAGGTCGCAGAAAAACGAGCCCATTTTACCGGCTCCGAGAATCAGAATCTTCATTGACGGGAATTCAATATGTTGATTTGTACCCTAACCGATTCCTCATGAATCGCACTCAGGATTGTCTTCATGAAATCCTCGCTCATTCCCATCTCTTTCGCAGTCTTGACACGCGACTGCATGATGTTGTCGTGGCGGTCGACCTGGAATACTGGCATGCGGTGTTCCTTTTTATATTGTCCAATCTCACGACTGATTCTCATTCTCTTGTTAAGAATCTCAAGTAACTCGTTGTCAATCGTGTCGATTTGTTGACGCAAAAGATTCAGACTTTCGGTGGTAGATGTCTCGTCACGATAGACCAGTGTGTTCAAAATATAATTCAGAACATCGGGAGTTATTTGTTGTGTCTTGTCACTCCATGCACAGTCGGGATCGCAATGGCTTTCGATAATCAAACCGTCAAAGCCCATGTCAAGGGCTTGTTGAGACAATGGCATGACAAGTTCCCTTTTGCCGCCAACATGAGAGGGATCATGAATTATTGGAAGATTTGGCATGCGACGTTTCAACTCAATGGGTATGTGCCATTGAGGCATGTTTCTGTATAAATGCTTGCCATAGGCACTGAAACCTCTATGGATAGCCCCAAGTTTCTTTATTCCTGCATTGTTGAGTCGCTCCATCGCTCCGATCCAGAGCTCTAGGTCGGGGTTCACAGGATTTTTAACCAGTACGGGAATATCGGCGTTAGACTCTCTTAATGCATCGGCAATCTCTTGCATTGCAAATGGATTGGCTGTTGTTCGGGCACCGATCCAAAGAATGTCGACTCCCTCGCGTAAAGCTGCCTTTACATGGGCCGATGTCGCCACTTCGGTCGCAGTGTACATCCCCGTCTCCTCTTTGACGCGTTTCAACCATTTCAAACCCTCTTCGCCTATCCCTTCAAAACCCCCGGGTTTTGTGCGTGGTTTCCAAATGCCGGCACGGAATATCTTTATGCCGTAGCTGGCAAGTTCTCTGGCTGTTTTCAGGGTCTGTTCTTCAGTTTCGGCGCTGCATGGTCCTGAAATTATCAGTGGTAACTTCAGCTCGCTGCCGTTTATTGTCAATGGTTCTAAATCTATCATAGTGGTCTAATTTTTATCGTTTTGAATCCTTTCCAAGGCAATTTCCATCTTCTCTTTGGGAGCACAAAGGGATATTCTAATATAGCGTTCCCCTTCTTTGCCAAAAATGAATCCCGGTGTTATGAACACATGCTTACCATAAAGTATTTCATCAGCAAATTTTTCCGAACCATTTGCATTTTCAGGAATCTTACCCCAAAGGAAAAGTCCCCTCTGTTTTGGGTCGAATTTGCAGTCCAGAGCTGCCATTATCTTTTCAGCTACTTCGCGTCGCTCTTTGTAGACGCGGTTAATTTCATCATACCACTCCTTAGGAGCCTTAAGTGCTTCGGCTGCTGCAAGCATCATCGGCTTGAACTGACCCGAATCTATGTTGCTCTTTACTTTTAGTATCCAATTTATAAACTGTGGATTGGAAGCAACCATGCCGATTCTCCAGCCTGCCATGTTGTGGCTCTTACTCAAGGAATTCAGCTCAATGGCTATATCCTTAGCTCCTGGAATCTGAAGAAGACTTTGTGGATTGTCGTTCAAAATGAAGCTATAAGGATTGTCATGGGCAATTACTATGCCATGCCGTTTGGCGAAATCAACTGTCTTCTCAAAAACTTCACGTTGAGCAGGGGCGCCGGTTGGCATGTGAGGATAGTTCAACCACATGAGTTTGATCTTGTCAAGAGGAAGTTTTTCCAATTCGTCAAAATCAGGATACCATGAGTTGGACTCGGTTAGCTTATAGGGATAGATGGTGGCGCCAACAAGCTTGCTAACCGACGTATAGGTGGGATATCCCGGATCGGGAACCAAAACGCCGTCGCCCGGATTGAGGAACGCCATTGAAATGTGGAGTATACCCTCCTTGGAACCTATTAGTGGTTGAATCTCTTTATCGGGATTTAATTCAACCCCATAGAAATTCTTATACCACTCCGAAAATGATTTTCTCAGTTCAGGTATCCCGACATAGGGCTGATAGGAATGATTGGTAGCTTTCGATGCTTCTTCCTTCAATTTCTCTACCACTTCCAGAGATGGCATTCTGTCAGGGCCACCGATGCCAAGGGAAATAACATCGGCACCGTTTGCGTTCATTGCTGCCACTTCCTTCAGCTTACGGGAGAAATAGTATTCTTTTACCTCTTTTACCCGTTGGGCTGGTTCTATAACCTTGGAACCTTCATTCATCTTCTTTTCAATCAACAGGATTTTTGCATTCTTGATATACTCCAAGGACTTGAAAATCATTCATCAGCGGTCTAACTGCTGTTATTGCCTGACGATACCGTTCAAAGTTTTCGAATGTCAAGTCAATATAGAAACGATATTCCCATTCCCTGCCAATTATAGGAAGAGATTGGATTTTTGACAGATTCATGTCATAAAACGACAGAATCGTCAATATTTTCGAAAGTGCCCCGTGGGTGTGGGGCAATGTAAATTCGATTGATGCTTTGTCAAGCTCATCATCAACCGGTTTGAATCGGTTCGCTATGCGAGAATCGGCGAGCAAAAGGAATCGAGTGAAATTTCTCTTGTTGGTTTCTATGCCCTTTTCGAGAATATCCAGATTATAAAGATTCGCTGCATATTCTCCACAAACAGCTGCATGACCCTGTAGATTTTTAGAAGCAATTTCCATAGCCGCCCCTGCCGTGTCAAATTTCTCCACCATGCGAAGATTAGGATGATGCCGAAGATATTGCTCACATTGCATCAAAGCCATAGGATGGGAATTTACCTCGCTGAGTTCATCTATGTTCTGACCGGGTAGTGCACACAATACATGAGAAATTCTCATCTTGTGTTCTCCCACAATCTGAAGATTGCTCTTCCTTAGCAGATCGTGATTAGGGAGAATGCTTCCGGCTATCGTGTTTTCAATTGCCATGATACCCAACAGAGACGAGTCTTTCTCAAGGGATTCGAACATCGCCGGGAAAGTCTCAGCTGGAATGGTCTCGATCTCCGACTTTCCGAAATATTGACGGGCTGCTGCATCGTGGAAACATCCCGCTACTCCTTGGATTACAACTCTATTGGACATTTGTCGCAGTTTCTGAGAATTTTGTAAAAAAATCCCGTCAATAACTGGCCGGGATTCTAGTTTTGTACATTTTCAAATGTTTTGCAAATATATTATAATTATTCGGGATTTTAAAATTGACAATTTTAAAATTGAAAAGACTGAGTCTATATAGCGGAATTTAACGTATATTTGTGCATAAAGACTAAATTCTATTGTTTTTGTCTATGCTTAAAAAATTCTTTACTTCTTTATTGGGCTCTTTGGCCGCTATTTGGATTTCAATCGGAATTCTTTTCCTTCTTGGAATCTTCACCGTCTCTGTCGTTATCGCATCGGCTTTCAAATCAACTTCGATGGATGCTGTCAATGACAATTCAATACTGTATATAAATTTGGCAACTACAATATCCGAAGAAAACCCATCGGTCGATTTCACTTCATTAGTTTATGAACAGAATCTGGAAAACGTCACTCTTTTGCGTCCTTTGCTGAGTTCAATTGCTTTGGCTGCCGATGACCCTAATATAAAAGGAATCTTTATTGATGCAGGGATGGTCAGCGGAGGCTCTTCCGCTATCTATGAGGTGGCTCAGGCTTTGACCGATTTCCGGAACAAATCGGGGAAGTGGGTCATTGCCTATGGCGATGAGATTAACCAGGGTTCCTATATAATCTCCAGTGGTGCAAGTGAACTGGTGCTTAATCCTGTTGGAATGGTCGATGTTCACGGACTCTCCAGTAATATCACTTTCTATACCGGACTTTTTGAAAAGTTAGGTATTCAGGTCCAGGTTGTTAAAGTTGGAACATTCAAAAGTGCGGTCGAGCCCTATATTCTTAAAGATATCTCACCCGCTAACCGTCAACAGATTGAGGCATATATGGGGGCGATCTGGGAGAAATTTGTCTCACACATGTCCCATTCAAGAGGACTCTCTGAAAAAGAAATAAATGCTTATGCCGACAGTCTAATCATGACATTCTCTCCTGAACGGTTGGTAGAAACGGGATTGGTGGATAAACTTATGTATCGCCACGAAGTTGAAGACCACTTGAAATCATTGGTTGGGTTGTCCAATGACAAAAAACTGCCATTGGTTTCTCAGGAGCGTTACTACGAAAGTAAAAGAAATGAACTGTCGGTTAGTTCTAAGAACGGCATAGCTGTACTTTATGCGGTTGGTGAAATCTCACAGAGCGGCAATTCAGGTATTGCCAGTGACCGTTTGGTCCCAATTATTCTTGATTTGGCCAAGGACGACCAAATCAAGGGAATGGTTCTCAGAGTCAATTCACCTGGAGGTAGCGCATTCGCTTCAGAGCAGATTTGGGAAGCTTTACAAACATTCAAAAAAACCGGAAAGACACTATATGTCTCCATGGGCAATTATGCAGCCTCGGGCGGTTATTATATATCTTGTGGAGCCGATAAAATCTTTACTTCTCCCGTAACGTTGACCGGGTCAATCGGAATCTTCGGATTGCTTCCGAACATAAAGGGTTTGCTAACCAATCATCTTGGCATAACATTCGGGACAGTCAGCACTAATCAAAACGGCGACTTTCCATCCTTAACCGAACCTATGACCCCGTTCCAGGCCGCTTCAATGCAAAATATGATAAACCGTGGTTATGAGACATTTGTTGGACGCGTGGCCGAAGGTCGTGGAATGAGTGTCGACTCGGTTAAACAAATAGCTGAAGGACGAGTTTGGGCCGGAGTGACAGCGGTCGATCTCGGACTTGCCGATGAAATTGGTGATCTGGAAGCTACAATCGATGCTCTGGTTAAGGAACTCGGTCTTGACGACTATAAAATCCAATACTATCCTGAGGCTAAAACTTCTTTATGGGACATTTTCCGCTCGCTGAAACAGGAAATCCGTACCGCTGCCATGAAAGGCGTTATGGGTGATAATGCCTACGAGTTTTATGAAAAGACGCGTCGATTAAAGGAAATGGATGCCGTTCAATGTAGAATGGAGGAAGTGAAAATAGAATTCTAAACTTATTGTTCATATCAAAGATATGACCCGTAACAAGCTTCTGGCAAACTTTGTCCTTAAGCCACTTTCAGTGGCCTATGGCTGGGTTACGGGTATCAGAAACCTTTTTTTTCGATGGGGTATCCTTGAAGAACATTCCTTTGATGTCCCTTTGATTGTTGTGGGAAACCTCGCCGTTGGGGGAACCGGTAAAACACCCCACACCGAAATGGTTGTAGAGTTGATGAGACACAAATACAAAGTTGCGGTTCTAAGCCGAGGCTATAAACGTTCGACCAAAGGATTTATTTTAGCGTCTCCTCAATCTACACCGGGAACAATCGGTGACGAACCCTACCAAATTTATCATAAATTTTCTGGAACAGTTCCGGTAGCAGTTTGCGAAAGTCGTGTCAAAGGAGTGCAGGAACTTCAAAGACTCCTGCCCGACGTCAATCTTATTGTACTAGACGATGCATTCCAGCATCGTTACATTAAGCCAACAGTTTCAATTGTGCTCACCGAGTTTGATCGTCCGGCCTATGAGGATCATCTGCTTCCTTACGGACGTTTGAGAGAATCCTATAAATCGATGAGCCGAGCCGACATTGTTATAGTCTCTAAATGTCCGGCTGAAATGAAACCTCTTGATATCCGCCTCAAGACTGAGAAACTGAAACTGCGTCCTTATCAGTCTCTCTATTATTCATCATTTGCCTATCAAAGATTGAAGCCGGTTTTCCCTGACATGGTCTCGGAAGAAAACAGAGAGCTTAGACTCGATTGGCTAAATCGTGAAGATGCGATATTGGCTTTGGCCGGAATAGCTAACCCCAAACCCTTTATTCGCTGGTTAAAGTCATTTGCACCAATCGTTAAATCAAAGAGTTATCCCGATCATTATAATTTTCAACGAAAAGATCTTGAGGTTATCAAGAGACTCCATTCGGCATTGCCGGGAAATGGACGCAAATTTATTGTAACCACCGAGAAAGATGCCGTTAGACTTGCCAATAATCCCTATTTCCCTCCCGAACTTAAACCCTATATTTTCTATCAGCCCATTTCGGTTAAAATAGTTCTTGGAGAAGAGACTCCGATTAATCAGGTGATAGAGTCTAAAATAAAAAAATCAGTCAAAAAACATTACAATTAAATCTAATATTATGATTGACAAAATCAAAGCTACAGCTGATTATCTTAAGAGTAAAGTCAGCGAGATTCCCCAAACTGCAATAATATTGGGTACAGGATTAGGTGCGTTAGTTGACCACATCGAAGAAAAAAAATACATTCCCTATAATGAAATACCTAATTTCCCGGTTTCAACTGTGGAGGGTCACAGTGGTAACCTTATATTTGGAAAATTGGGGTCGACCCCTGTGATTGCAATGCAGGGACGCTTCCATTATTATGAAGGATATGATATGAAGGAAGTGACCTTCCCTGTTAGGGTCTTTCAGGCATTGGGAGTTAAAAAACTCTACGTTTCCAATGCAGCCGGCGGAATGAATAAGGAATTCCGTGTCGGTGATGTTATGGTGATTACCGACCATATTAATCTTTTCCCTGAGAACCCATTGCGTGGTAGGAATAACCCCGATCTGGGTCCTCGATTCCCGGCTATGACCGAGGCCTACAGCAAGAGACTGTGCAAGGCTGCCTTTGAAGTCGCGGCACAAAAAGGTATAAGACTTATGAGTGGAGTGTATGTTGGAACTCCTGGACCAACATTCGAAACACCTGCCGAATATGAATATTTCCGTATCATTGGTGGCGATGCTGTAGGTATGTCTACAGTACCCGAGGTTATTGTTGCTAATCATGCCGGCATGGAGGTGTTCGGCGTTTCGGTTATCACCGATCTGGGTGGTAAGGACGTGACTGAAGTGCCATCACATGAGGAAGTGCAGAAAGCTGCCGAGAGTGCCCAGCCAAAGATGATGGAAATAATAAAGGCTCTTGTCGCATTAAATTGATTGATTTCATGGAACCGGCAAAATTGACTGAAATCAGTTCTCTTGGCGAATTCGGTTTAATTGACCGTCTGACAAAAAATCTGGGTCCTTCGTTGAATAATTCAACGCTTAAAGGTGTAGGAGATGATTGTGCTGTGATGAGATACAAGGACACTGATGTGCTTGTGTCGACCGACTTGCTTCTGGAGGGCGTACATTTCGATTTGACCTATGTTCCCTTGAAACATTTGGGGTACAAGGCTATAGTTGTCAATTTATCCGATATCTATGCCATGAACGGTCGTCCGCGCCAGGTTACTGTTTCACTGGGAATTTCGGCTCGTTTTGCTGTTGAGCACATTGAGACTCTTTATGAAGGCATGCGTCTGGCATGTCAAATCTATGGAGTAGATTTGGTTGGAGGTGATACTACCGCCTCCAAACAGGGTCTTGTCATCAGTGTGACGGCTATTGGAGATGTTGAACCGGGAAAAGAAGTCTATAGATCAGGTGCCAAGGATACCGATTTGATTTGTGTAAGCGGTGACCTTGGTGCTGCATATATGGGACTGCAGCTTCTCGAAAGAGAAAAAAATGTCGGGGCCGGACAAAAGAACTTCACCCCCGATTTTGCCGGGAAAGAATATCTTGTTGAGCGACAACTAAAGCCCGAGGCAAGAAAGGACATCATTGAGGCTTTAGCCACCAAAGGTGTTCTGCCAACTTCCATGATTGATGTTTCAGACGGACTTTCATCAGAACTCCTTCACATATGTCATGATTCTCATGTTGGATGCAGAGTTTATGAGGATAGAATTCCTATTGATTATCAAACCGCAGTCATGGCCGAGGAAATCGGTATGAATCTCGTTACGGCAGCCCTAAACGGAGGAGAGGATTATGAACTCCTTTTTACAGTTCCACTTCACGATCATGAAGCAGTTTCCAAAATGGAAGGTGTCAAAATAATTGGTCACATAACTAAGGAAGATCTTGGTTACCGACTGATAACACGCGATGGCAACGAAATGCCTTTGAAAGCCCAAGGATGGAATCATCTTCAATAATCCCAATCATGAAAAAGAAAAAACTTGCATTGATTCAGAATGACCCGTGGCTCGAACCATTTTCCGAGGCTATTGAGGGGCGACATGATGACGCGGTCAACAAAGAAATCAATCTTTTGGGCGGAAAACCTCGTAAAGGATGTCGCTCTTTGGTCGATTTTGCTAATGCCTATAAATATTTCGGACTTCACAAAGAGGGTAACGGCGAATGGATATTTCGAGAATGGGCGCCAAATGCAAAATCAATAACTTTGGTAGGTGATTTCTCCGACTGGAAGGAATTGCAACGTTATGCACTGAATAAACTTGACAATGGCGTTTGGGAAGTACGGCTGCCTGAAAATGCCTTGCATGACGGGCAGCTTTATAAGATGATGGTCAAATGGGATGGAGGAGAAGGCGAAAGAATTCCTGCTTATGCCCAAAGGGTTGTGCAAGACTCGAATACCCACATTTTTTCTGCCCAGGTATGGGATAAACCCGAATATGACTGGAATATAACCGAGTTTGTTCCCGACACACGACCGTTGCTTATTTATGAATGTCACATTGGAATGGCGCAACAAACTGAAGGAGTTGGAACTTATGTCGAATTTCGTGATCTGATTCTCCCAAGAATTGCTGCCGACGGATATAATGCTATTCAAATCATGGCAATTCAGGAACATCCTTATTATGGATCATTCGGCTACCATGTGTCTAATTTCTATGCACCTTCTTCCCGTTTCGGAACACCTGAAGAGTTGAAAAGTCTGATTGATAGGGCTCATGAACTTGGAATAGCCGTCATTATGGATATCGTCCACTCCCACGCTGTGAAAAACGAGGTGGAAGGACTCGGACGCCTCGATGGAAGTCATGATTTGTATTTTTATGGTGACCACAGAAGAGAACACCCGGCTTGGGATTCTTTATGTTTTGATTATGGCAAGAACGAAGTGCTTCATTTTCTGTTGAGTAATTGCAAGTACTGGCTTGAAGAATTCAAGTTTGATGGATTCCGATTTGATGGAGTGACATCGATGCTTTACTATAGTCATGGTCTGGGACAGGCTTTTGGCTCCTATGATGATTATTATAATGGTGGCCAAGATGTTAATGCCATTACTTATCTTACATTGGCAAACAAACTGATTCATACTCTTAATCCTCATGCAATCACTATAGCTGAAGAAATGAGCGGTATGCCTGGTTTGGCAGTCCCTGTCGCCGACGGGGGGCTGGGCTTTGATTATCGAATGGCAATGGGAATCCCCGATTATTGGATAAAGACATTGAAGGAAAAAAAGGATGAAGACTGGCATCCAACTTCAATTTTCTGGGAATTGACAAATCGTCGAAGTGATGAAAAAACCATCTCCTATGTGGAAAGTCATGACCAGGCGCTTGTGGGGGATAAAACTGTTATATTCCGTTTGATTGATGACCAGATGTACTGGCACATGACGAAGGGAGACGACAACATGACCGTTGCAAGAGGCATTGCACTTCATAAGATGATCCGACTCGTTACATTGGCAACAATAAACGGTGGATATCTTAACTTCATGGGAAACGAATTCGGACATCCCGAATGGATCGATTTTCCAAGGGAAGGAAATGGTTGGAGCTATAAATATGCTCGTCGACAATGGGACCTCGTTGACCGGGAAGACCTACAATATGTCTATCTCAACGATTGGGACAATGCTATGATACATTTGGTGGCCGGAATAAACAATTTCCAGGCATTGCCAATTGAAAAACTCTGGGAGAAGGATGATGACCAGGTGCTCGCTTTCGGCAGAGGGAATCTTATATTTGTCTTTAATTTTAATCCCTTCAAGTCATTTGCCGATTATGGATTCTTGGCTCCTAAAGGCTCCTATAAGGTTATATTATCCAGTGATAACCCACAGTTCGGAGGGTTTGACAATGTTGATGAGAAGGTTGAACATTTCACAATACCCGACAAACTTTATGCACCTACCGGTAAGGAATGGCTTAGGCTATATCTACCCGCAAGAAGCTGTATGGTTCTGAAGAAAAACTCTGAACCGGCAAGGAACACCGTTAAAAAAACGGCTTCTAATGAAAAACCCGACAAAGAAGGATAGAAGAAAAGCCATTGGCAAAATCATGAGAATTGCAATCCCGACGATTATTTCCGTCGGGCTTTGCTTTATACTTTTTACCGGAATCGATCTCAAGGAAATGGTTGCAGTCATAAAGAAAGATTGTGATTTCCGGTGGATTGGACTTTGTATGGTCATTGCGGTTCTGTCCCACATTGTCCGTGCTTGGAGATGGAGTCTGCAACTTAACGCTCTGAATATTTTTCCTCCATTCTTCTGGGTAGTACTGAGTATTTTTGGCACCTATGCCGTTAATCTCGTTTTTCCCCGACTTGGCGAGGTGTGGAGAACAGGATTTATTGCAGAACGGCAACATGCTCAGTTTACCACTGTCTTCGGTTCTATGTTGGCCGACCGAATAACCGATACACTGATCGTGATTCTTCTGGGAGTGATCACATTCCTAATTGCTTCGCCTGCCATTCACGCATTTCTACAGCGTTACCCCGAAACCTATATCAGCATCAAGAGTTTTCTTGAGTCACCATTCCTATGGGGTACTTTAGTCGGTATAATTGTTTGTTGTGCCTTTATTTATCTGAGATTCTCCCATCACAAGGCCATTCTGAAAATCAAACAGGCTCTCGTTGATCTTTGGAAGGGGTTTGCCGTGGTGTTCAGAATGAAAAACATTTGGCTTTGGCTTTTCCTTGGATTGGTGATATGGTTCTGCTATTTCATGCAACTGTATGTGACTTTCTTTGCTTTCCCATTCACTCGACAAATAATTCAGGATTATGGAGTCATAGCTGTATTGGTGGCTTTCGTCTTGTCGGCTCTCGCTATGGGAATCCCATCCAATGGAGGAATCGGGCCATGGCAAATAGCAGTAATATTTGCTCTGACTATTTATGCGCCACTGGGTATGAACGAACTTCAGGCTGATTCCTATAGAACGAACATAACAGCTTTCGCAAATCTGGTCATGGGAACAGAAACCTTACTGCTGATCGCTCTCGGGATTTTTACTTTTGCATGCATCTTCTTCGATAAACGTCGACATGTCCAATCCAATTGAACATCACCATCTTCTTGAATCAGTTGATGTGATACTGTCGACTGGTGATTTCTCTTCATTGGAGTCTCAAAGAATCTGCGTGAAAAATATGCTCAGGGATTTTCTCGGTGACGATGCAATTCTTCATCATCGATTCGACGGAGCACCATTTCTTTCAATTCCCGGTTTAAACATTTCCATCAGTCATTGCCGAAAAGCTGTTGCTATCGCTTTGAGTAATAAACGTAAAGTGGGAATTGATGTCGAGATATGGCGTGAGCAGTTGGTGAAGGTTGCCCCCAGGTTTCTTCAGAAGAACGAATTGAACGAAATGTCATCCAAAACGACATTATTAAGGGATTGGACCTATAAGGAAGCAGTGTTTAAATTATTGCAGAACTACCCGTCCCCCCCTAAAACAATAATGGACATTTCTTTAAACATGCCCAAGGTGGCGGCTGCAACCAGCCATTTGAATGAAGTGACGCTAACTGTCGCCTCGTTCAGTTCGTAATAACTTTGAAGTCTCCCTGAGTTCCACTGGTTACATCGTAGCGACGCAAGCCGTAGCCTAAACGGGAAGCTTCCCCGCTCAATGGCACACCGAAGTTGCTGAACACATCATAGACGCTTCCGCATTTGGAACAATAAGCATTAGATGCTGTCTCATCGATTATTATCCTGACTGTCCTGGACCGTTCAACGGGACATGACAGGTCGTAGGCTACGGGATTCCCATGAATATCACCACACAGAAGAACTCCCCCAAAGCCTGTATATGATAGGGCAGTGTATGGGAAATTAGACGGGATGTTGTCGTTGATGATAAATCTCTGATAATCCAATGCCCCTTTGACTCCATAGGTTTCCCACATCGATTGTGTGGAAAATCTTATCATAACCGGTGAATAGGGTATTCGGTCATCATCGACTGTGTGACATCCCAAAAAAACACAAAGTGGAAACAGCAATGCTATCAGCCTCAACTTCATATACCCGTGAGTTTCTCAACGGCTTTATGCCATTTCTTGAAATCCATCCGTTTTAGGATTTCATTCATTCTTTTTTCTATAAGGTCATTCCCTGGATTACCGATTGAACCGAGATGGGTGTGGTTCAATTCTTTGTTGGCAGAGAAATGGTTATTTTCAATTTCTATTCCAACTTCTTTATAGGCATCTCTGAAAGGTTGACCTTCCTGAACCCTTTTGTTGACTTCCTCGACTGAATACATCAGGTCATAACGGGTGTCGCCCGATATGTCATTTATCTTAACCCCCTCTATCATCTTCCCAACCATGTCGAGTATGGAAATCATTTCGTCAAACACCCCGAGGAAATTTTCCTTAATCAGTTGAAGATCCCTGAAGTAACCAGAAGGTAAATTATTGGTAATTAGTGTTATCTCGTAGGGAAGAGCCTGGATGCGATTACACTTGGAACGCGTCAGTTCAAAAACATCGGGATTTTTCTTGTGAGGCATTATTGAAGAACCTGTCGTATATTCCTGTGGTAACGTTATGAACCCGAAGTTCTGGGAATTAAAAAGACAGGCATCGAACGAGAGCTTTCCAATTGTCGATGCGATGTTTGCTATCGCTTGCGCAACGATTCTTTCGGTTTTGCCACGGCCCATTTGGGCATATACCACATTCACAGCCGGAGTCCCGAATCCAAGAAGTGCAGTGGTCATTTCGCGGTTCAAAGGAAATGATGAACCATATCCGGCAGCGGATCCTAGAGGATTCCGGTCGACTATTTCATAGGCTGCTGCTAGAGTCAGCATATCGTCGGTCAAACTTTCGGCATAGCTCCCAAACCAAAGTCCCATTGATGATGGAGTCGCTACCTGAAGGTGGGTATAACCAGGTATTATATCGTTTCGGTGTTGCTCGCTCTTAGATATCAGTGTGTCAAAGAATCTTTTGACCGCTGCTGTCAATTGCTCGATTTTGGCGCGCATGAATAGCTTTAGGTCAAGAAGTACCTGATCGTTTCGGGAACGGCCGGCATGAATCTTTTTACCCAAATCCCCCAGCTTTTGAGTCAGTAACAACTCCACATAGGAGTGGATATCCTCAATTCCTTCATCAATCTTGAAATTCGCGGAAAGGGTCTGACGGTAAATCTGACGAAGGGATTTAGTTAATTCCTTAAGCTCTTTTGCTGTCAGCAATCCAATGGACTCGAGCATGCGAATGTGGGCAAGAGATCCAATAACATCCCATGGCGCCAACATTATGTCCATCTCTCGATCCCGACCAACGGTGTATTTCTCCACATCTTGGTCTACCGAGACGGTCTTTTCCCAAAGCTTTTTGGCCACAGTGAGTTTTTATTTGACTGATGCAAGCTGACCGATAAGCTGTCCGAATTGATCGGTTGCCTTTTGCATTGCCGGTCCAACCAATGGCTTCAACATTGCTGGAATCTCAACGTCAGTTTCGGCCAATACTTCGGTGGAATTTTCACCTGTTGGAGTCAGTTTTGCAGTTAAGGTTAAGGGAACAGGAGAGGATTCTGTCCCAAATACAATCTTGTCGGGTTTGACTCGTTCTTTAACGACAAATTTGATCTCACCAACCTGGGAGGTTTGAATGCTGATCGAGTCTTTTTCAAAGGTGACATCCCCCACTTTCTGCTTGAGATCTTCAGGCATTCTGTCAAGAAGTGACTGCAGTGCTGTCAAGTCCTCGAATTTCTCAAACAAACTGTTGACGTTTGCAGGGACGGTAACCGGAGTGCTAGTATATTTTGCCACTGTGCACGGATTTGTTATTCAACTTCTTTAGCGCTGTCGGGAGTCCATTCGGAGGGATTCTTGCGCCATTCCTTTAAAGTTTCCAGGTCAGTCTTTCTAATGTAGTTCGTTGCTACTGCCTCTTCAAGCAATGCGTTATAATTACTTAGTGTAACGAGTTTGACTTTGGCATCCTTGAACGCTTTTATAGCTTCCGGGAAATCATAAGTGAATATGGCAACCATACCGATAACCTCACAGCCGGCATTTCTTATCGCTTCGACTACCTTAAGGGAGCTGGCACCGGTGGATATCAAATCTTCAACTACGATAACCTTTTGGCCGGGTCTAAGATTTCCCTCAATCAAGTTTTCGAGTCCGTGATCTTTTGGTGTAGACCTTACGTAGGCATAAGGAACCGATAATTCATCGGCAACTAATGCACCTTGGGCTATCGCTCCGGTTGCTACACCGGCTATGGCGTCAGGAGCACCAAATGTTTCCATTATTAGACGACATAATTCTATTTTGATGAATGTTCTGACGTCGGGATAGGAAAGTGTTTTTCTGTTATCGGTATATATTGGTGAATTCCAGCCCGATGCCCATGTGAATGGATTCTCGGGTTGAAGCACTATTGCACTGATGTGAAGAAGTTTTTGAGCTAAAAGACGATCGATTTGTTTCATGATTGTCTATTATTGAAATAATTAAAGGTGGAGAATAGAATCCTGTGGAAAACGGGGTTTGTGTCTACAAAGGTAAGACAAATTATTATGTTTTTAAAATAATGTTGCCTAATCAGTTATTGTTGAATTATTTAGTGACATTTCCCCTTGTTTGTTCAGGTAAAGTATTGATGTTGAACTCTTAGCGGGACCTATGAATAGTTTTGCCCTGATTACCTCAGCATCTTTAGATTCAAAAGGTCCAGTATAAACTTGACTGTCTGACGTTGGTTCGTTGTTGTCGGTTGTATATCTGATTTCCCCCATCCCGTAGGGTTCATTCATAATTACTTTACCGTCAACAACCTTAATTCCGGGTTGTCTGACATAGAAATTGGCACCCTCGTTGGCCCACTTTTCCATTTCCGATGTTAACAATCCGAAATATTCTTCATCGGAAAGTGTCGGTTTTGCATTGTGACCTCTCTCGGCCAGTCCAAGAAGCCTCGGAAGCATGTATCTCTCAACCATCGGAAGGTCTCTTACAGTTTCGGCAAACAAATGAGCTGAAATTCCTTTTACATTTGATTGCACAGTGGAATCTCCCGGGACCAATATATCGGCAGTCGCATGCAAAGGCGAAAATTCGGTTACGAGACCTCCCCACACCATTCCTGGCTCTTCAGGATGTGTGGTACTGGTTTGGTCCACATATAGGTAATCGACATTGCTCATTATGATTGGATACCCTTTCTTCGCCATCTCCAGGCCTTGATTACTCGCGTTTGTCCAGCTGTTCACGGCCTCAACAACCGGTACCACTTTCTGGTCATAATCATCGGGATGATTTAATGCGATTTCCTGCCAACCAGCTATTTTTATACCTTTTTCCTTGGCAAGTTCAGCTACCTTCTCGACAAAATAACCATGAATAAGCCGATTTCTTTCCTTAGGCGAAAGTGACTCCAGTTTCTCTTTGCCAAAAAGTTTTTTGACTTCGTCACTTCCGTCCCAGGCATATAAAGGAACTTCGTCACCACCTATGTTGATGGCTCTTAAAGGAACATTCGCACGATTATAAATATCCCGGATGTCGTCAAAAACTATGCTCCAGAATTTGTAGGGACCATCCAATGCCGGATTCATTATGTTGTCATGAAAGGCCTGCGCTGTTGTATAATGGGATGTGTCGTTTTCCTCTATCAGCCTTAAGGACTTGTCATCAGTGTTCTTGTAACGCCATTCCATCGCTCTGATGGCTGCCCTGCTATGACCAGGAGTGTCAAACTCAGGAATCACAGCTATTCCAGCTTCGTCGGCATATTTCAATATCTCTATAAATTCCTCTACGCTATAGTATCCGTTGGCTGTAGTCGCTGCATTCGGGTCACCGTTACCCGCATAAATTCCCTTCAGAAAGTCCACATCGTCAGTTAGTGTGAATCCTCTTCTTGCCCCAACTTCAGTCAGCTCAGGAAGGGAGGGAATCTCTAATCGCCAACCTTCGTCATCCCCAAGATGAAAATGCAGGACATTGAGCCCATATCGTGACATTAAATCTATCACTTTCTCGACTGCTTCTTTGGGAAGGAAGTTTCTCGAAGTATCAAACATGAAACCGCGGTAATCATAGTCGCTCCAGTCTTCAATACCGGCTATTGGAACATAACCGTTGGAATCCTCGCTTTCTTCAATTCTTCTCAACAGTCCTTTTGCGATTACATCGGGATGACTGCTGTTTGTTTTCAATCTTATCCCCTCGCTTCCGATTGTTGCGGTCCAATAATCGAATCGACTGTCAATGATTGGTTCAATTGTAATTCCTTTGGCGGTCAATTCTGATGCTTTAATTTTTTTATCTCCCAAGCTAATCTTTTTTGGTGTAGGAATCTGTTTGTAGGGCTCCGCTCGGTAGTATGACTTCAGAGAGTCGTTGATAATAAATGCCTCATCGCCATAAATCATCCCGTCGCTGCCATTTAACGGATTGATCCATTGCTCAGGAAAAGCAATAGCCGATTTCTTGATGTTTATTGCTTCAATAGGTTTGCCATCTCTGACAAGATGGAATCCATCGGGGGTAAAGGAGTCATTCTTTAAGACTCCGGAAACGTTGATGTCTACAACTATCTGTTCACCCGCCGAGATGTTGTTGAAACGAGGACTGCTGATCATAAAATACCCTGGGAGAATTTCAATCAGCGTGTCTTCAGGATTGACCACCACCATCGGCCTTTTGAACTGACAGAATGCTAATCCTTCGAAGGGCGCGTCGGCAGTAATTGTGAACCGACTCGTGTAGAACGGCTTCTCATCGGCATTTAGCTTGTTGCCAAGTGTCTCCCATGTAACAGTATCTTTTGCCGATGAAACAATAGAAATAGTCAAGAATAGAAATGTTGAAATGATTGGTGAAAGTCTCATGATTTAAGGATTTGTAAACAAAGGTAGTTCTAAATTATGAGAATATCATCCTCTGACATCCTTTATATTGAATTTTTTATATTGGAACTAACTTTTTATATTTGTGCTATATGACTTTTTAAGAATTGAAGAAATGATACTCGAAGCTTGTTGTTCCGATATAGAAAGCGTTTACAATGCTTGGAAAGGTGGCGCCGACCGAATTGAACTTTGCTCGGCTCTTGAAGTGGGAGGTGTGACGCCATCGATAGGACTCATTCAAGAGGCCGTCAAAATTTTTGAAACCGGTACTCATGTCCTCATTCGTCCGCGACCCGGTGACTTCATCTATTCTCCCCTAGAACTCAAGGTGATTCTACGGGATATAGAAGAAGCACTTAAAGCCGGTGCCCATGGTGTTGTTGTCGGTGCGCTTACCCCCGACGGAGACATCGATGAAGAGGCATGCTATCGAATGGTAGAGGTGGCAAAGGGTGCTGATATAACATTCCACCGGGCTTTCGACCGCTGCCGGATGCCATTGGACTCTCTGGAACGGATAATCGAGATGGGATTCAACCGAATCTTGACTTCCGGCCAGAAACCAAAGGCTGTTGAAGGCGTCGACTTGCTCCATCAGCTGATTGAGAAAGCCGGTGACAGAATCGCTATTATGCCCGGTTCAGGTGTGACTTCCGATAATGCTGCCGAGATTGTCGAAAAGACCGATTGTAAGGAATTACATGCATCTTGTAAGAAAACTGTGGAAGATGGAGGTGGTGGAACACGAAACATAACTTGTGAAGCCGAAGTGGCCAAACTAAGAAACATCATCGACAAAAAATAAACTGGCTGTAATGAAACGTATTGTCGGGATAATCCTGTCACTCTTAATTTTATTGAACCTTCATGCTCAACGAAGAGAAGAATTGTTGTCATTTCTGCTCGACAATATGTCGCTGCCCGACAGGTCATCCTACGACGAAAATTTCTTTCTCGACAATATCGACATTACTCTCCGGGCAAGAAATGAAATGCCATGGGGTAAGGATGTGCCTGAAGATGTTTTCCTACATTTTGTTTTGCCTCTCCGGGTTAATAATGAGAGTCTCGACAGTTTTCGGGTAGTCTACTATGATGTACTCAAAGATCGCGTTAAAGGATTGTCAATGGAGGATGCTCTCCTCGAAGTCAACCATTGGTGTCATGAGAAAGTAACCTATCAGCCTTCCGATTCAAGAACCAGCAGTCCGTTGAGTTCCATATCCCAGGCAATCGGTCGTTGTGGAGAAGAATCTACCTTCACAGTTGCGGCTCTGAGAGCTGTAGGAATACCGGCACGACAGGTCTACACTCCACGCTGGGCCCACACCGACGATAATCATGCATGGGTCGAGGCTTGGGCAAATGGAAAATGGTATTTCCTTGGAGCTTGTGAACCCGAGGCAATTCTGAATCTCGGGTGGTTTAATGCACCGGCCTCACGCGGAATGTTGATGAGTACTAACGTTTTTGGTGATTATTATGGGCCTGAGGAAGTCTTGAATCGAAACGGTGTCACTACTACAATCAACGTCACTTCCAATTATGCGCCTGTCGAGACGCTGAAAGTGAAGGTACTGGATGCCCATGGCCACATTGTGCCGGGGGCAACGGTTGGATTCTGCATCTACAACTATGCCGAATTCTATCCGGTTGCAAAGAAAATCACCGATGACTCCGGAAATGCCGAACTGAACGTCGGACTGGGCGATCTGCTTGTTTGGGCAACTGATGGTAAATCCTACGGTTTCGCCCAAGGAAATCCACAAGTAAACGATATAGTGAATGTTGTTCTCGACAAAGACGAATATTATCGGGGAAACTTCGAATTTAAAATCGTTCCGCCACGACAAAGCAACGATATCGTTCAGCCAACGCTGGCACAACAGCAGGAAAACAATCTACGGCTTGCACTCGAAGATTCGATTCGGAATGCCTATATCAAGACTTTTGCTACTCCTGAAATGGCTGCTCAGCTGGGTGACGAACTGAAAGTTGACGAGCAGCGTCTGATTGATTTGCTTGTGAAATCAAGAGGAAATCATGTTGCGTTGGTTGGGTTCCTTTCCAAATTGTCTCCCTGTGACCGCGTGAAGACAATAGATCTTCTATCGGTTATCAGCGAGAAGGATTTACGTGACATTCCAATCGATGTGCTGAATGATCATCTCTTTAATTCGCCCTCCCACCCCGATTCAACGCTTTTTGTCCAGGCTCTGCTGAATCCAAGAATTGAAAATGAACTACTGACACCTTATAAAGGATATTTTCAAAAAGAGATTGGTAAAGAACATGTAGATTCTTTTATTCTCAATCCTCGGTCTCTCTTCGATTGGGTCAAACAAAATGTCGTTGTTGACGAGGCTTCCAATCCTCAGAAACTTAGGATGGATCCCCGAGCCGTTTGGAGAGAGCGCGTCACTGATGCTCGTTCCAGAGATATATTCGCTGTCGCCCTGGCCCGAAGTATGGGTGTGCCGGCTCGAATGGATCTTGTAACTGGGACTGTTCAGTACTTCGACACCATCGGTCAATGGAAAGATTACTATTTTGAATCACACTATGATGACGTTTCTAAGGGAGAAATATCCTTCGACTATACGCCAACCCCGCATCTCAAGAATCCTGTCTATTATTCCAATTTCTCTTTGGTCAGAATCAAGGACGGTTGGCCCTCTCAGCTTGAATTCGACGAATCAGCTACTGTTCAAGATCTCAATGCTCTTGAAAAACAACTTGATGAAGGAAACTACGCTTTAATTACTGGCACACGAATGGCCGACGGCAGCGTATCAGTCGCCATGGATATTTTCCGGCTCATCCCTGACACGCTTAACGTCATCCCTCTGAGAGTCATTTCCGACAGCACCGCTATCGAGGTAATAGGCTCCTTTGACTCTGAAAAGCGGTTCCTCGACGCCGATGGTAAGGAAAAAAGCATCCTATCGAAAGTCGGTCGAGGATATTATGTTTTGGGTTTGGTAAGACCTAGCAACGAACCAACTATGCATGTACTCAAGGAATTCATTGAACTGAATGATGATATCGAAAACAGTGGTGTGAACTTCCTCCTCCTTTTTGACAGTGCAAATGAACTGAATCGATTCGACTTCAGTGCGGTTGACGGTCTCCCCTCTAACGTGATGTTCGGGATTGATTCTACAGGGGACATCTCAAAGGATATTACTGATAGGTTTGAACTGATCGATTCCCAGCGTCCTGTCTTTATTGTCGCCGACAGTTTTAACCGGGTCGTTTATGTCCATCAAGGCTACCAGATCGGAGTGGGTCAACAAATTCTTAAACTCCTCGAGAACCTATAGCTGTTAGAAGAACTCAACTGTAGACTATAAACTGTAAATTAAAAAAGTTATCTTTGCAAAGCGTTTCCAATTATAGTTTATGTTAAAAAATACATTCGGTTTCAAACTTATTTTTTTGAGTTTTATCTCAATAATCTCTTTTAATTCTGAGGCTCAAAAGGTCGAATTGTTGAAATATGGGAATTTTCAGCAATGGGTAGTTCGTGAACTTCCTCAGTCCAAAATTATCGGAGGCGGAATCAAGACATTATACGAGATCGGTCCGACAGATACTATCTACGGTGATGTGCCCTACAAAAATATGGGAGGGTCACCCTGGGCTACTTCCAACGTCTTTGCTAAGGTTATGGGTGTTTGTAAAGGCAGTAATGCAGTGTTTCCGTCAAATAGGGGTTCAGGCAACACGTGTGCTAAACTGACCACAATGTTCGATTCAATCAGGGCGTTAGGAATAGTTAATATTGAGGTCCTTGTGGGCGGCTCCATTTTTCTGGGTGAAATGGTCGAACCCATTCGCTCTTCTTCGAATCCCTACAGCAAAATGGTCATGGGTGTTCCTTTCACCCGTCGTCCCTCGGCATTACAGTTCGACTATCGAATGGAGGTCCCCGACATCGACTATCGAGTCTACTGCAGTGGATTCAGTAAGAAAAAAACCTTTGAAGGACGCGACAGTGCCGAGGTGTTTATCATTCTTCAACGACGATGGGAAGATAGCGACGGAAAAGTCTATGCCAAGAGAGTCGGAACCGGACGCGAAAGATTTTTCCAGAAAACCGATTGGATAAACTCCCATCGTCTTCCGGTTTTATATGGCGACATAACATCGTTGCCCGAATATAAACCCTGGATGGGGCTTATTCCGGAGGACAAGTGCTATTATACCCGAAATAGCAAAGGAAAAATGGTGCCGGTTCACGAAATCGGATGGGACGATCCCGATGCAATCCCAACTCACCTGCTCATCATGGCATCATCTGCTTGCGGTACTGCCTACATTGGCACGCCCGGAATGACTCTGTATGTCGATAATATGTCATTAGTCTATTAATGAATCGGTTTCCCGGAGTTATAAAACGATAACCTTACAAGTCTTTGGAATAGTCTAAACATATCTAACCGCGTGTGCTTGCATGTCCGGTAAGGAACGGGAAATAAAACAGTGTTGTAGATCCTGCACAGTAGAAATGGTTTGTTTTTGAGGAGAATCCTATTAGTTTTTTATTAACTTTGTGGAATATCTCAATTCGTTTTTTTAAGAGTCTAAATAACTGAAAGGAAGATTTAAAATTGATTGAAACTGATTATTATCCCGAGATAATACCTGCCGATGACGATTCTGTATCTCAGGGTTATGATACTGTCGACTCTTTCCGACACGATAGAGAAAGCCGTCGGAATGATCAAAACCTTAATAGAGAGAAAACTGCTCCTAAAAAAAGCGCTCCGAAACGTTCGCTATTTGCATTTTTCAAGGACCAGCGGTTTACTTTGGTAGTTGGTATAATAGTTATACTGACTGCTGTTTATCTTTTGCTTTCAGCTATTTCCTATATTTTCCAAGGCGCTGCTGACCAAAGTGAGGTCATGGGTAAAGGATTGGAAGATATTGTCGCCAATCCCTATTCCGATATTAAAAATATAGGAGGCCCGGCTGGCGCGCTCTTTTCCCACCATTTCTTGACGCTCGGACTCGGATTAGGAGGCATTCCTATATTGATTTATTTGATATTGATTGGTCTGGCTCTCCTTAAGGTTAGAAAATGCAAGTTTTGGTCTTTGACATTTAAAACATTATTGTTTTCAGTAACCTTGTCGGTCGTTTTGGGCTTTTTCTTTTATAACTCCAATTTTGTGCTCCCTCCCGGAGGCTTCCATGGAATATATCTCAATGACCTGATCATTCAGAGGTTCTCTTGGATAGGTGCAGCCGGCGTCAGTTTGGCCCTGATGGGTTGCGTCGCCGGAGTATACCTCTACGATTTGCAGAAGCTATGGAAGGCATATAAGAAAAAATCGGCCGAGTTAAAGGAAAAATTCAATCGAATGAAGCCCTCGACTGACGACGTTAATAGTGAGTATGCCGGATTCGGAACCTTCAAGGATGACTCAAGAAAACAGGAAGAAGAAGCCGCGACTGAAAATCATGAGAGTGATATATTCTCCAGTCAGCAGGGCGACTCCGATGAACCTGAAGAGATTGCCGGTCAGGCTGCCCGGGAAACATCTCAAGTCGCCAGTTTGGCTGATATAGTCCAACCCGATGATCAACCTGAAAACACCGGAAAATCAACCGACGAACCGGCTGGATCGGTCTCCAATGAAGAGACAGTAGTCGACGAGCCTACTGAGCCTGCAGATGTTGCTGAAACTTTTGAAATCAACGAAACCAACGAAATTAAGCAGGCGAAGAAGACTAATAACGATATTTGGGATCCAACTGCCGAATTGTCACGATTCAAAATGCCAACTATCGACCTCTTGCGCGACGGACAGGATGTTACCGACAATGTCGATGTAACTGAGATCGAGGACAAGAAAAACCAGATAATCGAGGCGCTTGCGAAACTGAAAATTGGGGTTGCAAAGATTGAAGCCACAGTGGGCCCAACTGTGACAATGTATGAGATCGTGCCGGCCGAAGGTGTCAAGATCGCTACCATTAAACGGCTCGAAGATGACATCGCACTTGCCCTCGCCGCACTTAGCACTCGAATCATCGCACCAATTCCGGGAAAGAGTGCCATCGGTATTGAAGTGCCGAATCGCGAACCTCAAACTGTCTCGGTGAAGAAAATCTTCGGTTCGGTCGACTTTCAGAATTGTAAATATGAGCTCCCGATTGCTCTCGGCGCTACAATCAACAATGAGGTCTATATTGCCGACCTTGCAAAAATGCCACATCTGCTCGTCGCCGGTGCTACCGGTAAGGGTAAGTCGGTTGGTATGAATATCATTATTAACTCTTTGTTGTTTAAGAAACATCCTGCCGAACTGAAATTCGTACTCGTTGATCCCAAGATGGTGGAATTCTATCCCTATCGAAAGCTTGAGAATCATTACCTTGCCAAACTTCCCGATGCCGAAGATGCCATTATAACCGATACTTCAAAGGTTGTAGAGACTCTGAAGTCGCTCTGTCAGGAAATGGACAACCGCTATCGTCTTTTGATGGATGCTGAGGTAGTCAAGATCACCGATTATAACAAACTCTTTGTCGGAAAGAAACTGAACCCCGAAAAAGGTCATCGATTCCTACCTTATATTGTTGTAATTGTCGATGAGTATGCCGATTTAGTTATGACTGCAGGAAAAGAGGTCGAGACGCCTATTGCCCGTCTGGCACAAAAGGCCCGTGCAGTTGGAATACATGTTATAATTGCAACACAGCGTCCGTCGGCAACCATCATTACCGGTGTCATCAAGGCAAACTTCCCGGCACGTATCGCCTTTAAGGTATCAAGCCGAATCGACAGTAACATTATCCTGGAAAGCAATGGCGCACAGCAACTGATTGGTAAAGGTGACATGCTGATTTCCAACGACAGCGAAATGGTTCGAGTGCAATGTGCTTTCATTGACACCCCCGAAATTAAGGAGGTAACCCGCTTTATCGGCGATCAGGCAGGATTTCCTACTCCATTACTCCTCCCCGAGGTAGAGGTAGCAGGAGAAGGTGGCGGCTCAATCGACGGCGCGAACTTCGGTGACAAGGACCCATTGTTTGAAGAAGTGGCCCGACTGGTTATATCTACCGGAGTTGCTTCCACTTCGGGTATACAGCGACGATATTCGATTGGCTATAACCGAGCCGGCAAAATAATGGATCAAATGGAAGCCTGTGGAATTGTCGGCCCCGCTAAAGGCGGCAAAGCCCGAGATATTCTTGTCGATATGTTCCGATTGGAAGAAATCCTGAACAACCAATGAAGAAACTGAAACTCATCCTGGCAACTCTCTTTCTCCCGATTCTGGTATTTGCGCAGAACAATGGACTCCAACAGTTGAAAGAAAGTGTCGATAAGATTCTTTCTTATCCCGCCGTGAAAGTCTCTTTTAGAATGATACAGAACCGAGAAACACGTAAAGGTGAGATGGTTATGAGTGGCCTGGCATTTATGATTGCAACTGAAACGGGCGATTATGAGACGTGGTTCGACGGGAAGACAATGTGGACATGGAGCGACATGACCCAGGAAATCTCTATGACGGAACCTTCGGCCGAGGAGATTGCCGAGGTCAACCCATTTATGATTATATCCGATGCAGCAAAGAATTATAACGTTTCGGTTGTCTCTGATAACAATAAAGACATTCAGTTAAAACTCGTTCCTGAGAAGAAAAAGGGAGCGCTCGTGAAAAGTGCCGTCCTGACTTTGAACAAGTCAACAAAGCTACCTCAGTCAATGGAGATCACTTTGAACGACCGTCAGACAATCACCTTCGAATTCCTGAAAATTGAGGCGGTAAAAAAGATGAGTCCCAAGGAATTCCGTTATAAGGAAGAATACCATCCGGGATATGACATCATCGATTTGAGATAAATCCTTTTTATTTTAATGCATTGTTTTATAGGGACCTCGTGTGCCCTGTTGACCCTTCCAATTTCTCTTTATGAGGGCTCAATCTCATAGTTAGAAAACAAATCCTTCTTTCAGGTTGTTTTAAAAAAAACACCTTGAATTAAAATGAACACACTGAAATCTCTGTTAGGCGCAGCCATTGTCGGTATTGGATTGAGCTCATGTAGCACCTATTCATTAATTAACTCCCAAACCTACAATGATGCAAATCTTGCCGATTACCACACGTTTCGAATCGTAACCCCTCAGGAAGGCAAACTCCCTCCCGGTATGGAACTGGTTACCTATTACAACATAGCAGCTGCCATCAGGGAACAGATGGTTGATCGCGGTTTCGTCGAAGACCCCATGTCACCTATCGTGATTAACATCGGTGTGACAGTCAACAAGGAACTCGCCACTGAACCCATTTCAGTTGCAGCTCCCGCTCCACCTCCACCGGTTTTCCTGCCTGGCCCAAATGCAAATGCTCAGCCTGAACCGACTGCTTCCGAAACAGCCGAACCAGCTCCTCAGCATCGTCCCGGACTACCTCCCGGACCACCTCCTGGAGGACCTGGGGGGGGACCCCACTTCATGCCCTATCCCGGACCGGCTCCCATTCCACCGGCCGCACCATTCTTCATGATGCCGCGACCCCTATATTGGAATAATGCCTACTATTCCAATGCTCAGGTAATTACCGGTATTTATAAAGAAGGAGTCCTCACTATGGATATCGTCGACATGAACACCAAAACTCCATTGTTCTCAGCTTCGGTTGCCACAATTCTCGATAACGGAGACTCCCAGTTCCGAAATCTTTCGGGAATTGCCCAGGCCGTTAAGACTCTGTTTAAGAAATTCCCCGTTCCACTTCTGCCACAGTATAAAAACAACTGATGCTATAAGGATAGTCCAAGTGATTGAAGGCGCTCGATTGTGGCGCCTTTTTTCATTGCTGTCGCCGCATCCTGCCGAGAGTCTTTTTCCCTAAACCGACGTTTGTTCAGCAATGCTCTTGCAACATACAGCTCCGGGTCGTTGTCGTTGAGCCTCAAACCGTCCGAGATATCCTCCGAGGCTCCGTTCAAGTCATCTGTCATAAGTCTACACATGGCACGGGCTGCATAATACTCGGCTTCGGCATCTTTTTTTATCAGTCGTGTAAAGTAGGGGATGGCCTCCGCCGGACGCGATGTCGAGGAATAAAGTATGGCATTCACCAGCAACGTTGCAGACGAGTCAGGCTCTATCGCCGTTGCTTTCTCAATCGACGTTTCAGCACCTCTCACATCTCCTCCCTGAAGCTGAAGCATCGCTTTCTGGCGCCATGGGTCGGCCAAGGTAGAATCAAGTTGTGTCACCTTGTCATAGTCTTCCAGAGCTCGGGCATATTGTGAATTCGCATTATAAACTCTTGCGCGGTTCATCAGTACTGTCACCGACGAAGGTGCGATGTCATGAGCAATCGATAGTGTTCTTATCGCAAGACTGTCTTCTCCCATATAAAATTGCAACATTCCTGTGTTCGACAACAAAAGAATGTTCGAGGGATTCGATGGCTCCAGTCTCATAGCTTCGCTGTAGAATTCCAAAGCAGTAGCGTAGGATTCGGCTGCTACCGCACTGTCCCCCTTTTCTACTAGCTTGATATACTTATCGTCAAGCGTCAATTCTTGACCCTTGGCTGTCGCAATGAAAAGGATAGAGGAGAGAATCAGCGTAAAAAAACTTTTCATTTTCTATTGATGCCAACCGGTTGGGAAGGGGGTAACTCGGAATTTCTCTTCTCTACCGCGTCTATTACTTCGTGGGCCAGGTGAAGGAATGATTGGCCGGTAATGGAATTCTCGTCGAGGGCAACCGGCTTCCCATGGTCACCCCCGTCACAGATGCTCTCGGTGATCGGAATTTGAGCCAAAACCGGAACACCGAATTCCCGGGCAAGTTTCGACGCTCCCTCCTTCCCAAATATATAATATTTCTCATCGGGGTGTTTCGACGGTGTAAACCATGCCATGTTTTCAACGACCCCAAGAACCGGCACGTTTATTTTTTCTTCACGGAACATCGCAATTCCTTTGCGAGCATCGGCCAACGCTACATCCTGAGGTGTTGTCACGATGACAGCACCGGTCACCGGCAATGTCTGGACTATTGTCAGGTGAATGTCGCTTGTTCCGGGGGGCATGTCAATCACAAAATAGTCCAATTCTCCCCAGTCGGCATCGGTAATCAGCTGTTTCAATGCGTTTGATGCCATGGCGCCACGCCAAATGACAGGATTAGAAGGGTCGACCAGGAAACCTATCGACAACATCTTGATGCCATATTTAACATCAGGAATAATCAGGTCACGGTCTCCCACACGATGCATATAGAGCTCGTCTTTCTCGGCACCTAGCATCTTTGGTACCGACGGACCGAAGATGTCGGCATCGAGAAGCCCCACTTTGTATCCCTCCATGGCCAATGCAACCGCAAGGTTGGTTGCCACTGTCGACTTCCCTACACCGCCTTTACCCGATGACACCCCGATTATGTTTTTCACTTCTTTTAGCGGGGTCTCTGCTTTAACCGGGTTCTCGTGGAGGAACTTAGCCGTGACGTTACCCTTGACAACAAGGTCATTCGACACGAATGTCAGAACTGCCGCCTCGACTGCCTTAATCATCGACTTGTAGAAAGGGTCGGTGGGACGTTCAAAGGTCAGGGCTATTTTCACTTCGTTACCGTTCACGTCAATGTCTGAGGCATTGGCTATTCCTGCTTCGACAAGGTCCTTGCCGTTGCCTGGGTAACGAACCTTTTTCAGTGCTTCGATTATGGAATCTTTATTCATTTTTGATCATGTTTGGCATTTGAATGTATCCTCTTGAATAGGAACGATAGGTGTCCTTCTCCAAATCCTCTGCTCCCTCAGGTTCCTCCAGCTGGTCTCCTGAATTCAAAAGGAACGAAATGTATTTTATCGACAACCCCCTTTGAAGCCATTGTTGTTCATAATGGGTTCTGATTTCTTTTAGGAACGTAGGAATCTCTCCATTGTCTTCCTCTCCATAGAGATCTTTGCTGTCCTGGACTTTTGACAAATTGTTATGCTCAATCAGCAAATTTGTGTAATTGTAGAGAAAAGGACTGTCGGTTTTCAAATTTATCTTTCCGGTGTCTCCCATGACATCCCTGTAGAGATTTAACATCCGCGAACCCGTCAAGCGTTTGCTGACTTTCTTCATCTGAGGGTCCGGAAACGTTATCCAGATTTCATCTACCTCGGCCTTATTAAAGAAATGGTGCAGTAGTTCTATGTCGGTCCTCAGAAAGGCAACGTTCGACAACCCCTCTTCCAATGCCTGTTTCGCACCTGTCCACATTCTTGCACCCTTGATGTCGACACCAATGAAATTGCGTTCGGGAAATCTTTGAGCTAGTCCAACCGTGTATTCTCCTTTGCCACATCCCAACTCGAGCGTGACCGGGTTCCCGTTCCCGAAAAATTCCTTCCACTTCTCCTTGAAAGGAAATTTCTCCTGTTGGAGTCGACCCCATGGATATTGGAAAACAAACGGGATCTCTTCCATCTCTTTAAATTTCTTCAGTTTGTTCTTTCCCATATCAATGGTTTAGCAGTGTCATTAATTCAAGTGGCTTGTTTATGATGAAATTGGCGTGATGTTCCACCAGCTCGCTCTCGGGTCGGAAACCCCAGGTGACACCAACTGATTCGACACATGCCCTACGGGCAGTTTCGATGTCCACGCCCGAGTCTCCCACAAAAATCACATCCTGTTTCGATGTCGGTGATTTCGACAGAATCTCGAAAACTACTGAAGGATCGGGCTTCACCGGAACATCGGTCTTCTGGCCTTCCACTGCTACCCAGGGAATGTCGGGGAACAAGCCATAGATAATTTTCTCCACAGCACGTTGATATTTGTTTGATGCGACGGCCATCTTTATTCCGTGGTCATTAAGACGCTTGACAAGCTCCGGAATCCCCTCGTAGGGATGCGACAGATCAATGGTATGCTCGTCATAGTATTCTGTGAATTTCTGCCTGACATTTCTGATTGTCTCTTTGTCGCGGGAATCGGTCGGCAAAGAGCGCTCTATCAACTTCGACACGCCGTTACCGACATAGAATGGATACACCGAAAGATGGTGCGTTGGAAAACCCATGGTACTCAGCGCATAGTTGCATGCGTTGGCAAGGTCGCTGATTGTGTCAACCAGCGTGCCATCCAAATCAAAAATTACCAGTTTCTTCATAGTGTCAAAATGGATAACCAACTGAGAAATGGAACGTGGTGTCACGCCTGAAACTCGGATGTATTAAAGGCCAGGGTTCCTGGTTCATTGCCGGATTGTGGGCCTTTACACCCAGATCCAAACGCAAAAGGAAATAAGTGAAATCCATTCTCAGACCAACACCATAGGATGCTGCTATCTCTTTATAGAAGTCTTTGAACTGGAATAATCCACCCGGCTGGTTCTCATAGTCTCGGATGGTCCAAATGTTCCCAGCATCGAGGAATAAAGCACCTTCGAAAACCCAGAAGAGTTTGAACCTGTATTCGGCCGACAAAATCAAACTGATGTCGCCACATTGGTTTATGAAGTCGGTCACTGAGTTACGGGAATCATAACGACCCGGACCAAGAGTCCTAACTCCCCAGCCTCTGACTCCGTTGGCACCTCCACCATAGAATCGTTTCTCAAAGGGTATCATGGTCGAGTTGCCATAGGGGGTTCCGATGCCTAAGAAACCACGGAACGCAAAACCGTTGCGACGGTCAAAGTTAATCAGCCTGCTGTAATCGAATTCCCCTTTTATGTATTGGGCATATTGTATGCCAAAGATTTTGTAGACACCGTCGTTTTTCTTCTGACCAATGATGTTGGAAATGGCATAGAGAAGGTTGCCTGCCGTCTCGACCGATGCTCGCATTGTATAGATGTTCCGTTGTAAAGGAGCCTTTCCATAGGATGTGGCAGTAGTGAAATTGTTGCGGCGGTTCGTCTTGTAGAACGTATATCCCATCCTCATTATGAAGTGATCCTCATAACTGTAGCGCAACAACGGATTGATGACGGTATTCAGGAAGTCTATTGTGCTCTTTGGCAAACTCACCACGCTTATGTCAAGCATATCATATGTCTTCCTGATTCGGTTCTGACGCTCCGACCACTGGTATTTCCAGCCTGCACCGACAATTACACGGGTGTACTCGGGACGACGCTGGAAATTGAAGTTGACAGCAACTTCACTCGTGGCTCTTACTCGGCGCTTATATTGACTTGAAAGGAATGGAAACTCAAATCTGGGAAAGGTCAGTCCAAGCTCGGCACCTACCTCAGTATAGTTGTTGTTGATCAAACCCTCCAGATTTCCCGACAAACTTTCATAGCTCGCACGAATCTTTGTTGTGAAAACTTCTCCTCTATGGGCCAGATTCCTATGCTGATAGGTCGCGCCGACACCGAATCCCAGATCACCTTCGGAATTGGTACCTTCCAACTCAAGGGTCACGCTCTGTTTGCGGGTTTTGTCAAGGAATATATAGGCATCAAGTAACCCGAGCCCATTCTCCTCGCCCACAGGTCTCATCATTATATTGATGTATTTTAGAATGGCAAGTTGAGACAAGGCGTCATAGGTTCTGTTGACATTGTTGGAATTATAAATCTGACCTGGGACAAGAAAACATTTCTCTTCCAGTATCGATGGCCTTAGATATCTATCTTCGCCATAAAGAACGGTTATTCCCTTATAGTCTACTGAATCGACAGCATGAATGTTCAATGTGTCGGCAAGTAAGTCCTGGTCTTCACCATCGGTTATGATATAGACATGAGAAATCATATATTTCTTGTGTAGGTCGCCGGGTTGTCCGGGCTGTCCGGTCGAGGTATACGGCGGTTTTACAACAAGAGTCAGGTCGACATCTTTCGAACCGGCTGCCGTGTCGGCTATGAAGGTGATATAGTCTTTCACGAACGCATAGTATCCCTGGCGTCGTAAGGTCTCTGTCATACTGACTCTTTCGGCTTCCAGTTTGTTACGGTCAAAAATCATACCTTGGGTCAATGTCACTCTACCTGGACGGTCAAAAATGGCATGGTATATTCCGGAATCAGGTATTTCATATTCAAGCGATCGGACATATTGAGGACAACCCGGAGTGACGTGATAGGTCAAATTCATTTTCTTTTTCTCGGGCTTGAATTCCTCCTCGACCTCAACCACAGCATCATTATAGCCACGGTTGTTCAATGCAAGCTCGAGCTGACGCTTTGAACGTTGGGTCAATTCGTAATCATAAATGACTGGCGCCTGACCAAGTTTCCTCAGGAACTTGTTTATAGATTTCGTTGAATCACGCCCCGAGAGATTATAGGTCGCCAGTTGGAGTTTGGCAAATCCAAGAACCTTGTGATTAGGGGTCTGACGTAGGTAATTTACCAACGACGATGAAGTGACCTCATTTCCGCAGTCACCATCTTTCTCAATATCTATATCTAGATTGTCAAGAAGATATTCTCCCTGAGGAACATGTTTGACCGATGAACATGACGGCAACCCCAATATTAGGAATGCCAATATCGGGAAAATCCAAAAATATCCGCTCCAACGATTCCCTTTCAACTGTCCTGATTTAATTGTCGGATATATAATATTGATTCGGGTCCCATGTTGAACAAAAGATCCAATGCGCTCAAACCTGGTAGGAACCCGAAACGGTCTTGCCTGATTTGCCAGTAGGGTAGGATGGGGTATTCAACCTGTTGTTTCGTTTCTGCGACCTGTTCGGAAATCAAAGCGATTGTTGTTTCCAGTCCTAATGATTCGCACAAGGTTTGTGAGGTTGCCAAAAGATACATCCACAGATAAGGATAATTCTCCAAGGTCTCCTTCCGAAAGAATTTCTCAAACCGCGGGAAATAATGTTCGAAGTAGGGTGTCCTCCCATAGGCGCTCTCCAATGTCACACGGTGAATGTGCCACCATTCCCCGTGCGACGACAGCTTGATACTGTCAAATGCCGTTCGACTATATGACTCGGGTTTTTCGACCGGAACTGTCAGTTTTATAGGACCGTTGACATCCGATATCTCATATCGATGAGTGTCCTTGTTTCGCTTGTTCCAATATTTCGGCAACTCGATATAGGCGTTTCTCTCACCCCATAACTCTACAAAAGTTCCTACCGGAGGAAAAAGCACCGGCGACATGATAACATCGTTGTGGTCGTTTAAGATCAATTCTTGTCGGGATTTGCATCTTTTAATATGCGGTTCCATCTGATTCCTCCGTCAAACAACGAGCGGTCATTGTCAAACGATATCAGAACTCGCCACGGACTGCCAACAATGTGGTCCTCAGGTACGAACCCCCAGAATCTGGAGTCTAACGAATTGTCGCGGTTATCACCCATCATGAAGTAATAGTCCATCTTGAAGGTGTATTCCTCGACCGGTTCCCCGTTTATGTAGACTCTTCCGTCATTGCCCAGATAGGCTGTCTCGTTCCCTTCGTAAACTCTGATGGGCCTCTCATATAAAGCCCATGCTGTTGGATCCAGATTAACCGTCATTCCTTTGGCCGGAATGACTATCCCCTCGTCACCTCCGTAGTCGGAAAGGGTCCAGTAAGTTGAAAGGCTCCGGGGATACAGACCTTCAGCGCTTGAGGGAGTTTTTTCAATCTTTATCAGCTCGGGCATTGATTCCAGTTTCTTTATCATCGATTGGGTCAGTGGCCCAACATAAACCGGTGGAATTGTGCCATTAGGGTTGACCTGCAGTCCCACACCCTTTACTCTCAGTGAGTCTTCGGGTGACAGATTGAGCAAATGACGATCGGCCTCGCTGATTCCCAGTTCTTCCCAGGTATTTTTTTCAATAGGCCTCGACATCTGATAAAAATAGTTGAACTGCACGTTTTCGGGTTGGGCCATCGGTTCGTCGTTGATATATATGACTCCATTGATGATTTTGAAGTTGTCGCCGGGAAGACCTACTGCTCTTTTGACATAGTTCTCTCTTCGGTCAACAGGCCGATAGACCTGCTTGCCGAAGGTTTGCACGTCGTTGAGAACCCTATCCCGTCCATATGTCTCAATCAGTGTGTAGTAATCGGGATTGGTCACCTTTGTGACAATTGTGTCCCCGGCAGGGAAGTTGAATACAACAATATCCCCTCTCTCTATTTTTCTGATTCCTTTCAAACGGTGATAGGACAATGACGGACTGTCAAGATAACTCTTAGTTCCGTTGGGGAATTCGTTATGGACCAATGGGAAATAGACCGGTGTCATTGGAACGCGCGGACCATAAAGCATTTTGTTGACAAAAAGGTAATCACCGGTCAAAAGAGTCTTCTCGAGTGAGGATGACGGAATCTGATAGTTCTGACCAACAAACGCGAACACAAAATAGACAAGAATCAATGCATAAATGATAGCATCCACCCAACTCATGAGTTGCCGGACCACCTTGTTCTTGCTCTTTTTCCACCATGTGAACGGAATATACCCCGTGATGTAAATGTCAAACAATAGGAACAAAAGGATGAGAAGCCACGGATTACCCATCCAGATAACCCATGCTATGAATACCAGGGCGACGATGGAAAATCTGATCCACCGGGTTGTCTTGGTAGCCGCTATCCTATCTTGAAGGGTCTTCGGTTCGGTAGTTTCCGGTATTTGATTGGGTGCCAAGGTTTAATTTGTTAGTCTAATCTTTTGATTTTTGATAGAAACGGCAGCAATGTGTCAGTCCGCATTCCAAACACAGCGGACGCCGCGCTTTACACACATATCGGCCATGCAATATCAGCCAGTGATGGGCTCGCCCAAGTTTTTCCTTTGGGAAATGCTGGGTCAAAGTCTTCTCGGTTTGCGACGGATTCTTGCTGTTTGTGGTCAAACCTATGCGTTCGCTGACACGGAACACATGGGTGTCTACCGCCATGGCCGCCTGGCCGAAAACTACCGATAGCATCACGTTCGCTGTCTTTCGTCCAACTCCAGGAATCTCCATAAGGTCATCTATCGATGACGGCACTTCACCATTGAATTTCTCAACCAACACCTGGGCCGCTCCTTTTAGGGCTTTCGATTTGTTGTTGGGATAGGTAACCGATTTGATGAACTCTTTGATCTCCTCTACTGATGCCGCGGCCAGATGTCCCGGTGTCGGAAATGCCTCGAACAAGGCCGGGGTTATCATGTTAACCCTTGCATCAGTGCACTGCGCCGACAATATGACGGCTACCAACAGCTGGAAAGGATTGTCATAGTGCAACTCGGTCTTGGGATCGGGCATCATCAGCTCGAACCATTCGCTCGCAGCCTGATATCTTTCCTCGATGGTCATTTGTTTCAGCTCTTCAAAAGTCGCAATAAACCGAAATAGCCTAAGCCGCACAGCAGGAATCCGCCTACAAATGTGATTCCTACATATTTGGCAGCCTCAACCCATTTGCCCAGCTGAAACAATTCCATCGTGTCCAATGTGAATGCCGAATAGGTCGTATAACCGCCCAGGAATCCCACTATGAGAAAATAATTCCACATTGGATTTACCTTGAAATGGGAGAACAAGGCGCCAAGTATACCTATTACCAGGCAACCGCTGAGGTTTATCGCAACAGTGTAATAGTAAGGATTATCATCAAAGACTCCCATGTGTCTCACTCCGAAACGACTCATGGCTCCAAGTGCACCTCCCGCTCCAACTATAAGGAAGTCGATGAGGGTCGCAAAATTATGATCTCTAAAGTAATCGATCCATCCCATAGACTAGCGAGCTGAGGTAAATTCCTTAAGGAACCTTACGTCGTTCTCCGAGAACATTCTCAAATCTTTCACCTGATATTTCAGGTTGGTTATTCTTTCAATTCCCATTCCAAGGGCAAACCCACTGTACTCTTTGCTGTCAATTCCACATGCTTCGAGCACATTGGGGTCAACCATTCCACAACCAAGGATTTCGACCCAACCGGTGTGCTTGCAGAATGAACAACCTTTACCACCACAAAGGTTGCAGGATATGTCCATCTCGGCCGAAGGTTCTGTGAAGGGGAAATAACTGGGACGCAGACGAATCTTGGTGTCGTTGCCGAACATTTCTTTGGCAAAATACAGCAATGTCTGTCTTAAATCGGCAAACGAAACGTTCTTGTCTACATAGAGCGCCTCAACCTGATGGAAGAAACAGTGGGCACGCGCCGATATCGCTTCGTTACGATACACCCTTCCCGGACATATTATCCTGATCGGAGGTTTCTGATGTTCCATCACACGAGTTTGTACCGAAGAGGTGTGAGTCCGTAACAATACGTCGGGTTCTCTTTGGATGAAAAAGGTGTCCTGCATATCCCTCGCAGGATGGTCGGCCGCAAAGTTCAATGACGAGAACACATGCCAGTCATCCTCTATCTCGGGGCCTTCGGCTATTGAGAAGCCAAGACGCCTGAATATAGAGATAATTTCTTCCCTGACTATCGAGAGCGGATGACGCGTCCCAAGAGGAGTAACCGCCGGAGTCCTCGTTAGGTCAAGATCTTTCAGACGCTCGGAACCTTTCTGAGCCGCGACCTCTTCCCTTAGGGTGTTGATGCGATCGGTGATCAGATTCTTCAATTCATTCAAGGCTTGACCAACAATCTTCTTACTCTCAGGTGGAACCGAACGGAAATCGTTCATCATCGCCGATATCTCGCCTTTCTTACTGAGATATTTGATTCTTAGGGCTTCTACCTCTTCGGCTGAAGTCGCTTTTATGGAGGAAATCTTCTCTTTTAGCGCGTTTATCTTGTCTATCATTTATCCAATTCTTTTAGACGTGCGACATATTTCCCTATTATGTCAAACTCGAGATTTACATTCGTTCCCGGTACAATCTCCTTGAAATTGGTGTGTTCTAGTGTGTAAGGAATGATGGCAACCCTGAAGGTCGTAGTCGTGCTGTCACAAACTGTCAGGCTCACCCCGTTAACCGTAATCGAACCCTTCTCCACTGTGATGTATCCTTTCTTCATCAGTTCGGGCGATACATTGTAAGAGAATTTGTAATAACGGCTTCCCTCGATCTCCTCAACCTCCTCACAAAGTGCTCGGCAATCCACATGTCCCTGGACAATGTGACCGTCAAGCCGACCGTTCATTTTCATACTCCTTTCAAGGTTAACCAAATTGCCGACCTTCAGGTCGCCAAGATTGGAACGCTTGAGGGTCTCTTCAATCGCCACAACGTCATAGGTGCCCTTCTCGGCATCAATCCCCACGACCGTCAGGCAAACACCGTTATGAGCTACCGACTGGTCGATATGCAACTCGTCGGTGAATGAGCACTTTACGCTAAGTCGCAGGTTCCCCTCGGTGTCAATGATTACTCGGTCGACTCTTGCCGCTTCCTCAACTATTCCTGAAAACATCCGATTATTCCTCTTCGTCCTCTTCTTTCATGTTGTGGAAGACGTTCTGGACATCTTCATCCTCCTCGAGTTTCTCGAGAAGTTTCTCTATCGACTGACGTTGCTCCGGAGTGACCTCCTTCAACTCGTGAGGTATTCTCTCGAATTCAGCGCTGACAATCTCAAAGCCATTCGTCTCAAGGTATTTCTGAATGTTTGCGAATTCTTCGAATGCTCCGTAGAGAACTATTTCTTCTTCATCGGCAACAATCTCGTCAACTCCATAGTCAATCAGCTCCAATTCGAGATCCTCGAGTGAGATGCCGTCTTTGGGCTTTATTTTGAACACACTCTTGTGGTCGAACAGGAAGGTCAGCGAGCCTTGTGTGCCAAGGTTCCCCCCATGTTTGGTGAAGTAAGATCTGACGTTAGCAACCGTGCGAGTGTTGTTATCTGTGGCTGCCTCAACAAAAATAGCAATGCCGAAAGGTCCGTATCCTTCGTAGGTTATCTCCTTGTAGTCGCCGGCATCCTTGTCGGTAGCTTTTTTGATTGCTCTCTCAACTGTGTCCTTTGGCATGTTGGCTGCCTTGGCATTCTGCAAAAGAACGCGCAGACGCGGATTCGTGGCGGGGTCGGGGCCGCCTGACTTGACGGCTATTGTGATTTCTTTTCCGATACGGGTGAATGTTCGGGACATGTTGCCCCAACGTTTCAGTTTGCGTGCTTTGCGATATTCAAAAGCTCTTCCCATTGCTGTATATTTTTTTACTTGGTTTTTATCTTAATTCTGCACCTAGCTTGTTTTTCAGGTTTTCGGTTATGCGGGTCATCACCATGTCGATCTGCTTGTCCTGAAGAGTTTTCTCTTCGTCCTGAAGGGTCAAGCTAATGGCATAACTCTTTTTCCCCTCGGGAAGATTCTTCCCTTCGTAAACATCGAACAGGTAAATGTCTTGAAGGAGTTTCTTCTCACTTCCTTTCACTACTTCCTCAATCTGGGCCATTGTGACTCCCTTGTCAATCAACAGCGCCAGGTCTCTCTTGACTGGTTGGGTTCTCGGTAGAGGCGAATAAGTGACTTTCCTGCCCGTAGCAAGCTTGACCAAAGAGGACCATTCCAGTTCGGCATAGTAAACGTCTACGCCGACATCGAAACGACTCAATACCGACTTAGAGACTATTCCGAGTTTTCCAAGACGACCTCCTGAACGAGTCGACACTTCCTGGCAGGAGTCAAACAAGTCATCGGGCTCGGCATCTTTTATGACAATCTCTTTTTGGCTGATTCCCAAACGTGCGAAAATGTTGGCAACGATAGCCTTCAAGTCGAAGTAGGTTGCCTCGGCTGCTCCCCTGAGCCAGTTGCCTACTCTCAAGTCGCCGGTTAGCCATAATCCCAGGCGCGAGTACTCGCTGAACGGTGCTAATGGCTTCTCGGCTGTTGATTCGGCCTCAGGGTTGAAGAAATAGACATTTCCGAATTCATACAGTGACAGGTCTTTCGACTTGCGGTTTATGTTGTGGGAAATTGTCTCCAGGCCTCCGAATAGCAATGTTTGCCTCATCACTGAAAGGTCGTTGCTCAAGGGATTGAGCAATTTGACACAATGTGATGCCGGCAGTGTCTGCAAGGGTTCGTAATAGGAGATTGCAGTCAATGAATTGTTCAAAATCTCATTGAAACCGGTTGCAGTCAGCTGTTCCGAAATGGTTCTCTTGAAGTCGTCACTCTGGTCTGTCAGGGTTTTATAGGACAATGACGCATGGATTTCTGTACCACAGTCAATGTTGTTGTATCCGTAGATTCTCAGAATGTCCTCAATGACATCACATTCTCTTCTGACATCAACACGGTAGGTTGGAACTCTCAGGTCGACAGCTCCGTCATGACGACCCTCGGTCTCAATCTCCAATAGTCCCAGAATCTTGTCGACTGTTGATTCGGGGATATCCTTACCCAGCAGACGGTTCAGATGTTCGTAGGACAATGTTACCTTATATGGCTCGATTTTCTCAGGATAAATGTCGACCGGTTCTCCGCAAATCTTCCCCCCCGCAAGTTCCTTGATCATCAGAGCGGCAAGTTTCAACACATACATGCAGATGTTCGGGTCGGCTCCACGCTCGTAGCGGAACGAGGCGTCGGTGCTCAGTCCATGTCGACGGGCTGTTTTCCTGATGAAGGTGGGATTAAAATAGGCACTCTCCAGAAAAACGTCGGTTGTTTTTTCCGTAACTCCCGACTCGAGTCCGCCGAAAACTCCGCCGATACACATCGGACCGCCGGCTCCGCATATCATCAGGTCGTTTTCCGAGAGTTTACGTTCGACACCGTCAAGTGTCACAAATGGCGTTCCTTCGGCAACTGTCTTTACCGTCACTGTGTTGCCTTTGATTTGCTTGAGGTCGAAACAATGAAGGGGTTGACCCATCCCGTGAAGCAGATAGTTGGTGATATCAACGATGTTGTTGATTGGACGTAGCCCAATCGTTGTTAGACGATCTTTAAGCCATTTCGGACTTTCGGCAACCTTGACGTCTCTAATTGTGACCCCACAATAACGCGGACATGCGGTTTCATTTTCCACGACGACCTTGATGCCCCCTTCGGGACTGTCGACTTTGAATTCCTCAACCGAAGGCCTGTGAGGTGCCGAAGGGTTGGCATGGAGTCCAAGCCATGCCGAAAGGTCGCGGGCTACACCATAATGGGAGGCGGCATCAACTCGGTTAGGAGTGAGGTCCACTTCAAGGACATAGTCACTGCTCAGGTTGTAGTAATCGGCAGCCTTTGTTCCGGGCTTTACATCCTCGTCGATGACGATGATACCGGCATGGGAGGTGCCAACACCAATTTCATCCTCGGCACATATCATGCCGAATGATTCCTGACCGCGTATTTTTGACTTTTTTATGGTGAATTCTTTTCCGTCGGCCGGAGAACGAAGGACCGTGCCAACAGTGGCAACTATGACGGTTTGACCGGCAGCAACGTTAGGTGCACCGCATACTATCTGCACCGGACCGTTTCCGTCGCCTAAGTCTACTGTCGTCACATGGAGATGGTCGCTGTCAGGATGGTCGACACATGTCAGAACTTTTCCAACTACCAAACCTTTGAGGCCGCCGGGAATCGACTCGACTTCTTCAACCGATCCGGTTTCCAAGCCGATGGACGTCAGGACTGAGGCAAGTTCCTCAGGAGAGAGTGAAAAACCAATGTACTGTTTTAGCCAGTTATAGGATATATTCATAATTGCATTTCACAGGGGGTGCTTTTCCCCTTCTAAACTGCAAATTTACACATATTTTGGCATTTATTGAGAAGCTCGCTTCAAAAAGTGTTATCTTTGCTGATATGAATAACAACGCATTATCTTTCACCGCTCTGAGCAACGAATATTGCGTGGCGGTGGCCAATTCTCCCTCTTCAGGAACTAAGGAATTCATTGACAATATGCTGAGGTTGTTGCCTCGCATCTATATAAGTGCGACCGACCTGAAACCTGATGGACTCTCATTGACTGACGATTCCGACTCATGGATCGATCAGGTCCTCAGTGAGGAGGAATATAACCATGTGAGATCCGACATTAGTGTGCTCCTCGGAGAAAATGATGTCTATCTTGAGGTTTTCGAAGAAGACATGAAGTATAGCGATACTCCCGTCGCAGCGAGCATTTCCGAAAACCTGGCCGATATCTATCAGGTTCTGTTCGACTTTCTTAACACAGTTCGTTTCGCTACCGATGAGGTGACCGACATTGCCATCGTTGCCGTCAGAAATTCTTTTAAAGAATATTGGTCACAGACTTTATGTAATGTCCTTCGGGCTCTGAACCACATTAGCGTAAAAGGTCTGATTACTGAAGATGACGAATTCCCCGACAATAGCGGCATGGATTGAAGCCATTAGACCGCGAACCTTGCCCGTTTCAGTAGCCGGGGTAGTGGCGGCTCTTGCACTAAGTGTCTCGATGGGTTCTGTTCGTTGGTTGCCCGCTATTCTTTGTGTTCTTTTCGCACTGCTGTGTCAGGTCGCATCGAATTTTGCCAACGAATATTTCGATTTTCAGGCAGGGATTGACAGGAAGGGCCGCTCGGGGCCCCGCAGGGGAGTGACCGAGGGTGACATTAATCCCCGTTCTATGTTGACAGCTGTCTGGCTGACACTCTTTTTTGCATGTCTCACTGGCCTATGGCTCATTTACTGGGGTGGAGTGTGGCTCGTTTTAGTGGGCGTTTTCATTGTCCTTGGGGCTCTTGCCTATAGTGCCGGTCCCTACCCGTTGTCGCGACACGGGCTGGGAGAGGTGGCCGTACTCGTGTTCTTTGGAATCATACCCGTGAATCTGACCTTCTGGCTCGTTTCAGGCTATTGGACATGGACAATCGTGCTCTTCTCTTTGGCTATCGGATTGATGAGTGCCAATGTGTTGTTGGTTAATAATTTCAGGGATGCCGACGATGACCTGGAGGTAGGAAAACGAACACTCGCGAATATCGTGGGACGAAAAGTGGCGCGAGAAATTTATCTGTGGAACGGAATTATTGCTTTCGTGCTGTCGGTGTGGGGATGCCTCGAAGACAATATTCCTGGATTGGGTTGCGTTATATATATCCTTGGGCATCTTTGGCTTTGGAGGCGTTTGAGAGTACGCCCCGGTGTAAGCCTTTCCGTTTTAAATCCGTTGCTTGGTCAAACGGCCCTGCTGATGCTCATATATTCAATTTTCCTCTTCTTTTGAATTTCTTGATATGGGTTTTTTTGATACCGATAACGATATAGTCTCTGCAAATCCCCTTCCACCTTTGGCCGAACGCCTTCGTCCTTCCTCACTCGACGATTACATCGGTCAGAAACATCTGGTAGGAGAGGGGAGTGTTATCCGACGAATGATTGAATCGGGTAATGTATCCTCTTTTATTCTTTGGGGTCCTCCCGGAGTTGGAAAGACGACCTTGGCCCGAATAATTGCCAATACCACAAAGAGTGCGTTCTTTACTCTTTCGGCTGTGACTGCGGGTGTGAAGGATGTCAGGGATATTCTTGACAAATGCAAGGCCGATGCCACCAATGTTTTTACCATCGGTCGCCCAATTCTTTTTATCGATGAAATCCATCGTTTCAACAAGTCTCAGCAGGACAGTTTGCTGGGTGCAGTCGAGCGTGGAACGGTGACTCTGATTGGTGCAACCACCGAAAACCCATCTTTCGAGGTTATCCGACCGTTGTTGTCGCGTGCCCAGGTCTACACTCTTAAGCCACTTGAGAAGGCCGAGCTCGAAGCTTTGCTGGAACATGCACTGAAGCATGACGAGGTTTTAAGCAAAAGGGATGTCGTGGTAGAGAGCACATCGGCTTTGTTCCGATTTAGCGGAGGCGACGCGAGAAAACTCCTGAATATTCTGGATTTGCTCGAACAATCGACAGGTCACGGAGAAAAACTCGTTATCTCCGATGCCAAAGTGACTGAAACGCTTCAAGAAAACCCTGCGGCCTATGACAAGGGTGGCGAGATGCACTATGACATCATCTCGGCTTTTATCAAAAGTATTCGTGGCTCCGACCCCGATGCTGCTGTCTATTGGCTGGCACGAATGATAGCCGGTGGAGAAGACCCGGTTTTCATTGCTCGTCGAATGGCAATCCTGGCCGCCGAGGATATAGGGCTTGCAAATCCCAATGCATTGTTGTTGGCAAATGCCACGTTCGACATAATACACAAAATTGGTATGCCTGAGGGAAGGATCCCACTGTCGGAATGTGCAATATATCTCGCTAATTCTCCGAAGAGCAATTCGGCCTATATGGCAATTGATGCCGCTTTGGCTCTTGTAGAGCAAACCGGTGATTTGCCGGTCCCTTTACACATCAGGAATGCACCGACTCAATTAATGAAGGAGTTGGGATATAGCGAAGGATATAAGTATGCCCATGACTATCCCGGTAATTTTGTTCAGCAACAGTTCCTGCCATCCGAAATTGAAGGGAAACGGCTGTGGCATGCCTGCTCGAATCCTGCTGAGGATAAGCTGGAGCAGTTGAGAAAATCTCGTTGGAAACGTTAGTATTGTTCCTCGCTTGAAGGGAACGACCCGTCTTTTACGTCACTGATGTATTGACGGAATGCCCCGTCCATCACTTCGGCCAGGTTGGCATATCTTCTCAGAAAGCGAGGTGAGAAGCCACGGTTGATACCAAGCATGTCCTGCTCCACAAGAACCTGTCCGTCACATCCGTTGCCGGCTCCGATTCCGATGGTGGGGATGTGAAGGCTTTCAGTGACTTCTGCAGCCAGTTTTGCCGGTATTTTTTCCAAAACTATGGCGAAGCATCCTAAATCTTCAAGAAGCTTGGCGTCTTTCTTAAGTTGCTGAGCCTCGGCTTCTTCTTTTGCTCTGACGTTATATGTGCCGAATTTGTTGATCGATTGAGGTGTGAGTCCCAGATGTCCCATCACGGGAATTCCGGCTGACAAGATTCTTTCAACCGACGATTTGATGTCTTCACCACCCTCCATCTTGACAGCTTCGGCACCGCTTTCTTTCATGATTCTGATGGCCGAGCGAAGGGCCTCATGGGAATCTCCCTGGTAGGTACCGAAAGGAAGGTCGACAACGACAAGCGCTCTTTGGGTGCCTTTGACCACTCCCTTGGCGTAGAAAATCATTTCATCAAGGGTGATGGGCAAAGTTGTGTCATAACCTGCCATGACGTTGGCCGCAGAGTCGCCAACAAGAATCACGTCCATTCCGGCTCCGTCAACCAGGCGTGCTGTGGAATAGTCATAGGCGGTCAACATTGCTATTTTTTCGCCACGCTGTTTCATTTCTGATAAACGGCGTGTGGTGACCTTTCTTGTATTGTCGGTTGTATTAGTTGACATGGATTGAGTTCATAATAAAGGACGCACCGTCGTGGTGCGTCCCAATATTGACCTTTGGTTTTAGTGTTGATTCTTATTCGGCTGGTGCTGCTTCAGGAGCCGGAGCTTCAGGAGCTTCAACCGGAAGTTCGGTGCCGGCAGGCAACTGATAATCGGGAGCCTCGGTTTCAATGGGACTTGCCGAGTGAACTCTTGAGCCAACGATTGCCTGGCGCGGAGTAATCAATACTGAAATTATGGAGAGGACAGCGATGGCGCATGCCAGTGTCCAGGTTGTCTTTTCAATGAAATCATTGGTTCTGCGAACACCCATGATCTGATTGGAGCCTGAGAAATTGGAAGCCAGACCTCCTCCTTTGGATTTTTGGACAAGTACGACTGCAATCAGCAGGATTGCAACCAAAACGGTTAAAATGATAATGACAGCTTGCATAAGTCAATTTGTTCTTAATCGATTAATTCTGAGACTCCAGGCTTTCAAGTCGGCGACTGTTTTCTATCAATTTGTCCAGAAATCTCAATTGGACTGCAAAGTAAATACTTTTTTCAGGATATTTCAAATTTAACTTCGCAATAATTTCTCTGGCACCCTTATAATTCTTTCGTTTGATGTAGATTTTAGCCAGACTTTCGCTTAGAGGAGCATCTTCTCTGATTTTTGGCGGTGTGGAAATCGGTCGCGAGTCAGGAATCGGGGCCGGAGACTCCAATGGCTTTTCCTGGTCGAATTCTTCTATCCTGACGGGTTCGGGTGAACGGTGCTCCAGGATAAATTTGTTGATGACCGAATCCTGTTCGTTCTCACTTGTTTCTTCCGGTTCAGGAAGAGAGGTTTTTTCCTCGGCATCGAGAACTGCTGCGTAGTCTACAATCGGATTCATGATTAGGTTTTCGAGAACCTTGACTTCTTCCGAATTGTCGCTCCCTTTGGCATAGTTGTCGAGGAATGTGTCGATTGCGTCCAGCGTTGTGGGAGCTTTAGGCAACTCCTCAATCGGATAAAATGGCTCCGACTCAACTTTGTTGTCAAGAAGGTCGAGAGTGGCAAATTGCAATTTCCTCCCATCGCCCGGTGTTCCAAGTACAACATACAAGGCGATTTTTTTTCTCAACTCTTCTTCGCTCGGGTCAAAACCTTCCGTTACCGAGCGCTTCAACCACGCATAGGCCAAAACCGAGAAGTAAGGGTACTCCTCCAAACAGTCCAATACCTCTCTTGCCGAAGGATTTGCCTCGGCTTCGTCGTTTATCTGATGGAATAGACGTGAGGGGTCGGTCATGTCAATTGGGTCTTCTACCAGTTGCCTAATGTGGAGTTAAATATAAGGTCTACGAGTTCTTTTGAGATTTGCTCGCAAAGTTCGTCCTGAACATCGGTCAGCATCTCGGAGCTGTCGAAATCTCTGTAGGCCGAGAAGGTCTGGTCGATGTCATTTCCGTCCTGCTTCAGGTCGGTATATTTCACTTTGACTGTTATAGTCAGTCTCGTCATCGAAGCATAGGCGTTCTCGGTCACCGCCTGGGGTGTCAGGTTGTAGCCGGTTATCTCGCCTTCGAGCATCAAGTCGGAATTGCCGTCGGTAACCTGAAGGCGCGTGTTCCTTGTGATATAATCAAGCAACTCGTTTTCAAAGGTCTGCTGAAGGGGTGGATAAACCAAAACTGCACGTATGGGGAAGTCCGACACATAGATTGTCTTGTAGACGTTATAGTCAAGTGCAGCCCCGTTGAACTTGTAGCTGATTCGACATGAAATCACGATGACAGTCGATATCAAACAAGTCAACAGAAGGGTTATGTTGAGTTTCTTATTCAAGATCATATTCCTTTATTTTCCGGTAGAGGGTGCGTTCGGAGATATTGAGCTCCTTTGCTGTGTCTTTACGCCGACCTTTATTCCTCTCCAGTGAACGTTTGATGGTTTCCTTCTCGGTGTCCTGCAAGGTAGTGGGAGTCACGGACTCTTCCTTGGCATCAGAGGAGTTGATTGGTAGAACTACTGCCGGTTCATAGGGGATGATGTCGGTAATGTCATGCCGGTCAAGATGGGCGTCCTTGAGCTCCACGACCGGGGTGACTTTATCAGGACGCACCGATTCGTCGTTAATTTTTTCCTTGAGCTGTTCAACTTCCTGTTGAAGTTTGAAGAGCATCCCCAGCAACATTTCGCGCTCCCGGTCGTAGCGATTAGGGTCAACGTCGTTCAATGTCGCCGGAGCGGCCGAATAATCGGTCGAGGAAGGGAGGTATTTCCTAAATGTCAGGTCGTCAATGGTTCTTCCTGCTTCAAATAGAGCGATTTGCTCGATGACGTTTTTGAGTTGGCGAACATTTCCGGGCCAGCGGTATGCGGTCATGACCCTTCGTGCACCTTCGTCGAAGCTTACCTGAGGCATCGAATATTTCTCGGAAAAACTGGCCGAGAAGAGTCGGGCCAGCAAAACAACATCGTTTCCTCGGTCTCTCAATGGCGGAACGCTGATGAGTACCGTCGACAATCTGTAATAAAGGTCTTCGCGGAATCTTCCTTCTCTGACGGCTTTCGACATGTCGACATTCGTCGCTGCCACAATTCTGATGTTGGTGCGCTGAACCGTCGATGAACCTACTTTCAGGAATTCTCCGCTTTCGAGAACTCTGAGTAAACGTGCCTGGGTTGTGAGGGGAAGTTCAGCCACTTCGTCGAGGAAAACCGTTCCACCGTCGGCTTCTTCGAAATAACCTTTACGTGCGGCCAAGGCCCCGGTGAACGAACCTTTTTCATGTCCGAAAAGCTCCGAGTCGATTGTCCCTTCGGGTATAGCACCGCAGTTTACAGCAATGAATTTGCTGTGTTTGCGTGAGCTAAACTCGTGTATGATACGTGGGAAGAATTCCTTGCCGGTGCCACTTTCGCCGGTTACGAGCACCGACAGGTCGATTGGCGCGACTCTGACTGCCCTTTCCACGGCAGCATTCAGTGCCGGGTCGTTTCCTACTATTCCAAAACGGAGGCGTGCCTGCTGCACTTCCCGTGTTATATCGTTCATGGCGTTGTCATCAATACGAAAAAAGGCTGGGCAATGCGCTTGCTTCAGCCTTTGTAGAGAGTTGGTGGCGGGGGTAGGACTTGAACCTACGACCTTTGGGTTATGAGCCCAACGAGCTACCACTGCTCCACCCCGCG
>JAFLTL010000009.1 GCA_022510505.1 Muribaculaceae bacterium
CATCAAATAACTTAAAAGATGAGTTCCCCTCACTTTCTTCCGATGATTTGCTTCTGTGCATCATGTCATATCTTGGCCTTAATAAAGAAATAATTGCCGTCCTTTTAAAATCTAGTGAAGACGCCATAAGGCAACGAAAAAGCAGATTGAAGAAAAAAGTTACATCGGAAGTGTTTGATTTCTTTTTCTATAAATGAATGTGACATATCCGTGACATTTATAATATGTCACAATTTTGACCACTCTCTATCTTACTCCTCATCCTAATTTTGCGGCATAAATAAATCTACGCAAAATGGGAAAGACATTTTTAATGTTTGTGTTTTTAGGTATTTCTCTGTCAGTAAAAGCACAGACCGATACAATTCCGGATATCCATGAACTTAATGAAATTATAATTAAAGCCTCGAATCAAAGAGTTTCCGCTGACAGTTCTATTTACATTCCATCAAAGAGGCAAAAAGATTCGGCAGCTGATGCTATCTCACTGCTAAGTCAAATGGCAATCCCTCAAATTGACGTAAATCCTTTGACTAAATCGGCTAAAACGGTTACAGGAAAAGATATAAAAATTTTTATAGATTATGTGGCGGCTCTGCCTCAAGATCTCGAAGGGATGATACCTTCTGACGTTAAAAAAATTGAATATCTTTTATATCCCAAGGATGTTCGTTTTCACGGAGCAGAATATGTAATTAACTTTATTATGCATAAATATGAATGGGGAGGATATACCAAACTTAATTTGAATCAATCATTTAGTGTTTATCAAACAAATGGTTCAATATATGATAAATTCGTTTTCAAGAAAATGATCTTTGATTTTTTTGCAGATGAGAACTATGCATCATCACATCATAACGGATCCAAAACCATGGAATACTTCGATTTCCTTAATTTAATGGGAGGAGGAGCAAAAAATGTGGAAAGAATTTCTATACCCGTATCTTCGAAATTTAAAGGAAATATAAATAATCTTTCTTTTAGAGCTATTTATAAATCAGGTGATACACAAATTAGTAACACTTTATCTGGAAAAATTCAGAATAATCCTGATGACGATACTGAAAATCTATTATCTTATTCATATAATTTTTACCTCCCCTCAATTTCAAAGTCATGCAGTTCTTTATTTAATGGGTCATTGAATTATAATTTTAGTATTAGCCAAATTATTTCCACTAAATTATCATACTATATATCGGCTAATTATATATATGGAAATAATACGACAAAATATAACTACACGGATAACTCATTTAGTATCATAAACAATGCTAAGGAAAATTCACACTATGGTGTCATCTCCCCACAGTTAACATGGAGAATAGATGAACATCAAAATTTCATTGCTTATGCTTTTGGAGATTATCAGGGTAATTTTGTAGACTATTCCGGAAACACCAATTATAAACAGGATTACGAAATTTGGGGGGTTCTTGGGGGTATAAGATATATATATCGACAGGAAAAATGGTCAGCCGGAAGTCAATTTGGTTGGGCTTATGTCAAAAATAAATTCAACACAGACTTGGTTAAAAATGACACATACCCCAAAGGAAATATTTTTGCATCATATGCCCCCAATGATAAAAATCAGATTGAATTTTTTTATGGTTTTGGGAAAAATATTCCTTCATTATATATGAAAAGTCAAAACATGCTTCGGCAAGATAAACTCATGTGGTATACGGGTAATCCTGATTTGTCAAACTGGTGGGATAACTTGGTATCCATCAGTTATAGTTGGCTTCCAAACAATCAATGGCAATTCAATTTTATGAGTGATTATTATATTTCCTCAAATCGGGTGGTGGCAAACTATTACCCCATTGGTCCGGATGGTACTATGTTACGAAATTATATTAATAATGGGGATTATCGTAGATTCAGGATTGGAATTTCTGCAACCGGAAAATTCTTAAATGAGAAACTTATAGTTAAAATTAATCCAATCATTAATTTACAATCCACAACCGGCGAATATTCTATAATAAAAAATCTTCTGACTTCTTCGGCACAGGTTACTTGGTATTTCGGTAAATTTTATTTGTTTAGTTGGTATAACTCGCCAAACACATACCCCGCTGTAACTTCGGGGAATAAAACTCATCTTCCATCTCAATATCAAGTTCAATTAGGATGGAGCCATAAAAATTGGAAAATTAATCTTGCAGCTTTAAATTTCTTGAGGAGAAATTGGATTACCTCTAAAGAATATCTTAATGGGGAATATTATAATTATGAAAAAGAGAATTATGGTACTTCAATGCACCAACGATGTGAAATCTCCATATCCTATACTTTCAACTATGGAAAGAAAGTACAACAATATAATGAAATTAGTGGTTCTTATGGGGGTCAAAGCGCAATATTAAAATAGCAGTATAGCTATAATTTTCATAAATTTGTTTCGCAATCCTATAATTCTTTATCTCCTAAATTTTATCAATATTATGAAATCAACTTTAACCTCTTCTCTACTGCTTATGTACACTGCTTCTATTCTCTTGTCTTGTTCCGAAAGAGACGAAGCGCAACTAGAACCGATCAATACATCATTGGTTAAAATATCAGCTACCATCAAGAGCACCCCAAATTCTCCTTGGTTAATCCCAAGCCAACAGCTTTCGATAAAGATAACTGATGTTGAAATGACCTCACCTCAAGGTGTTATTCTAGAAAATATTTCTCTCATTGCTAATGATGGTTCTACGTCATCGGTAATCGCAAACAAACCTTTTTCAGGAGAAGACATGGAGTTCAAAGTTCCACTGACCAACCTGCTGGGTCGTGTAAATTTCTCCCTCATTGGAACCCTTATAAAAAAAGGATGCAGGGATACAGAAATAATTATTGCGGATAATATTGAGCAAATCATATTCTCTTCATCACCTGAGTTTGAATGTCAAGGGCGCCTCATAGTCTCAGTGCATGCAATATCGACCACCGGTGAAGAGTATAAAAATTCTTTTGAAGTAACTTCAACCGACCATTTCACTATTACCTTGCCTCAAGAACAGTTATACTGGGAGCCATCATCGGGGACAGCATCAACGATTGATGTCACTTTAGGTAGCGGTGCAACTGTATGGAGTCCGAATACGACATTCACACCGGAAATAACGAAAATTGCAATCGGACATTCCACAGGCGATGAGTCAACCGCAAGATTCACCATCTCTAATACTCCCGGTTCACTGGAGGAATTGAAGTTACAGATGTATGTAATAACATCCGTTTCAGGGACATGGGAAAATGTTACCATTGAACCTTTTTCACAAATTGATATTTTTTCAATCAAAGAAAATTAATTCCAGCTTTACATAAAATAATTTTAGACTCTGATAATTTATTCATGGGTCTATACAAAAGATTTACATGAACTAAGACCTTAAAAATATCCATTTATGTTCTCCGGTTCCTATCTTATATAATTGAAAAGATTCTCAGTATTCTATGAAATAAAATGGCGTTTCGTTTTAAACCGAAACGCCATTTTTAGTTAGAGTATTATTAATTCAATCTTCAAGCTTTTGGCGAAGGTTCAACTCCCCATTGTTGCTGTGACAAACGCAGGTAATTGTTATAGCGCCATTGTGCATTAGCTTTAGCGGCAGCGAACAGTTCAGCAGCCTCATCGGGATATTGTTTAGCAACCGAAGCATAGCGAACTTCTCCTTTGAGGAAATCTTCGAACTTATCCCAATCAGGTGTCTTGCTGTCAAGAGTGAAGGGATTTTTCCCTTCTTCTTCAAGTGCCGGGTTGTAGCGCCACAAATGCCAGTAACCACACTCAACAGCACGTTGTTGTTCTTCCTGACTGTGACCCATTCCCGAGCGTATTCCATGGTTAATACACGGTGAATAGGCAATTATCAGTGAAGGACCATCGTAGGCCTCAGCTTCACGAATAGCTTTTAATGTCTGGGCGTTATCGGCTCCCATAGCAACCTGAGCTACATAAACGTACCCATAGGTTGAAGCAATCAAACCGAGGTCTTTCTTACGGATTCTCTTTCCTGATGCAGCAAACTTAGCGATAGCGCCAAGGGGTGTAGCTTTTGAAGCCTGACCACCTGTGTTGGAGTAAACTTCGGTGTCAAGAACAATAACATTGACGTTCTTACCCGAAGCCAAAACATGATCAAGGCCACCAAAACCTATATCATAGGCCGCACCATCACCAGCGATAATCCATTGAGAACGTTTTGCAATGTAGTTCTTCAATTTCAAAATCTCTTTGCACAGATCGCATGCACATGCTTCACAAAGGGGTACGAGCTTTTCGGCTACTTCTCTTGTTGATGCAGCATCATTCTTATTGTCAAGCCATTGCTGAGCCAATACCTTGATTTCATCGCTGCATGTGCTGCATGTCAAAGCCTGAGTCATCAAACCTTCCAACCGGGCTGTGAGTTTCTCAGTTGCTATTGACATTCCAAGGCCGAATTCAGCGAAATCCTCGAATAAAGAGTTAGCCCAAGCAGGACCATTACCCTTTTCATTTGTTGTGTAGGGGGTTGATGGTACAGAACCGGAATAAATTGAAGAACATCCGGTTGCATTGGCTATCATTTCATGGTCACCGTAGAGTTGGCTGATCAATTTAACATAGGGTGTTTCTCCACAGCCCGAGCAAGCGCCTGAGAATTCGAAGAGAGGAGTAGCGAACTGACTGTTCTTAACGTTTGATTTAATATCGATGAGATTCTGTTTCGACAATACATCATTGACGCAATAATCCCAATCCTTCCGAACATCAAGTTGAGTTTCAAGAGGTTCCATCTTGAGTGCTTTAACGCCTCTCTTACCGGGACAAACATCAACACAGTTTCCGCAACCCAGACAGTCGAGAACATCAACAGCCTGAATGAATCTCATTCCTTCGAACTGCTTGCCTATCGCCGGGAGAGTGGCATCCTCTTTAAACGGAGCGTTTTCCATTTCACCCTTATCAAGAAGGAAGGGACGAATTGCAGCGTGGGGACAAACGTAAGCGCATTTGTTACACTGGATACAATTCTCTACTATCCATTCGGGAACAAATGAAGCAACTCCACGTTTCTCATAAGCCGCAGTTCCTTGCATCCATGTTCCGTCACTAAACGACTCGAACTGTTTAACGGTCAGCAAATCACCATCCTGAGCATTGATCGGACGAACAATTTCATTAATAAATGCAGGATCTTCATTTGCAACGGGAGCCTCATCGGGAAGTTGTGCCCATGCTTTGTCAACAGCCAAAACCTTATATTCGCTTCCACGGTCAACTGCAGCATAATTCTTATCCACAACGTCCTGTCCTTTCTTACCGTAGCTCTTGACGATGAACTTTTTCATTTGTTCAACCGCTAGATCAACCGGAATAACACCTGTAATGCGGAAGAAAGCACTTTGAAGAATTGTATTGGTTCTATTACCAAGACCAATTTCCTGAGCTATACGGGTTGCATTTATGTAATAGACCGTTATGTCATTCTGTGCCAAATACTTTTTAACCTTTACAGGCAAATTTTTAGCCAGTTCTTCACCTTCCCAAATAGTATTGAGAAGGAAAGTTCCACCTTTGCGCAATCCACGAGTTACGTCATACATATTCAGGTAGGCCTGAACGTGACATGCCACAAAATTAGGCGTATTTACGAGATAGGTAGAACGAATGGGAGCATCTCCGAATCGAAGATGTGAACAAGTGAATCCACCTGACTTCTTAGAGTCATAGGCAAAGTAGGCCTGACAATATTTATTAGTGTTATCACCAATAATCTTCACAGAGTTCTTGTTAGCTCCAACCGTTCCGTCGGCACCAAGACCATAGAACTTAGCTTCATAGGTTGACTTGTCACCCAAAGCCAATTCAGGTTTGATGGGGAGGGAAGTGAAAGTTACATCGTCAACAATACCAACTGTGAAATGATCCTTTGGTTTGGGAAGTGCAAGATTTTCGAAAACTGAGATGATCATCGAAGGAGTCGTATCCTTCGAAGCCAAACCATAACGTCCTCCAACAATCAGAGGCGCGTTTGGATCTCCATAGAAACAGTCCTTAACATCCAGCAACAGCGGTTCACCATGTGCACCCGGTTCCTTTGTACGGTCAAGCACTGCGATGCGTTTTGCAGTTGCGGGAACTGCAGCGAGGAAATGTTTAGCCGAGAAAGGACGATATAGATGAACCGATACCAAACCAACTTTTTCACCTTGAGCTGTGAGATGATCGATTGCTTCCTGAGCAGCCTGGGTGACAGAACCCATAGCGATAATCACGCGATCAGCATCGGGTGCGCCATAATAATTGAATAGACCATATTTACGTCCGGTTATCTCGGAGATCTTATTCATATACTCCTCGACTATCTCAGGGACTTTCTCGTATACATTGTTACAAGCCTCACGATGCTGGAAAAAAACATCGGAATTTTCAGCCATACCGCGAGCAACCGGAGCATCAGGGCTCAATGCACGTTTACGAAAATCGGCCAAGGCTTCTGTATCGAGAAGCGGAACGAGATCACTCTCTTCGAGCATCTCAATTTTCTGTATCTCATGGGAAGTTCTAAATCCATCGAAGAAATTGATGAACGGAACTCTGCTCTTAATTGTGGACAAGTGGGCTACTCCAGCCAAATCCATGACTTCCTGTACAGAACCTTCGGCCAGCATTGCGAAGCCTGTTTGACGGCAGGCAAGCACGTCGGAATGGTCACCGAAAATAGACAGCGCATGGCTTGCTATGGTTCTTGCTGAAACATGAAAAACGCAGGGAAGCTGTTCACCCGCGATCTTATACATGTTAGGAATCATCAGCAAAAGTCCCTGCGAAGCAGTGTAGGTTGTTGTAAGGGCTCCTGCTTGTAGTGAACCATGGACGGCTCCTGCAGCACCTCCCTCACTTTGCATTTCCTGTACTAGAACAGTTTCTCCGAACATATTCTTACGTCCGGCTGCCGACCATTCATCAATGTATTCGGCCATGGTTGATGAGGGGGTAATGGGATAGATTGCTGCTACTTCTGAAAACATGTAGGAAACATGTGCTGCAGCCTGATTTCCGTCACAGGTCAGAAATTTCTTTTCTTTGCTCATGATAGAAAATATAAATTTACTATTGAATTTTTTCCATTTCAAGAACGAGACTACATTAGTCTCGAAAGATTTGCAAAATTATAAAAATCTGATTAAAAATATATAACTGACGGCAATAAAAAATTTAAGAATCATAGGATGTCATTAACATCTTTTTTTCTTACATTTGTGAATTGAACAATGACAGACCAAGCAAAAACAAAATAAACTAACTGATAAATCATTAAACTTATGTCAAAAGTTACAGTTGTGGGCGCCGGTAACGTTGGTGCCACATGTGCGAATGTATTGGTGACAACAAATGTTGCCGATGAGGTTGTTTTAATTGATATCAAGGAAGGCTTGTCGGAAGGTAAAGCCATGGATATCAGTCAAACGGTTAATATTCTCGGATTGGAAACTCGTCTGACAGGCGTTACCAACGACTACGAGAAGACAGCCGGCAGTGATGTAGTGGTTATCACATCGGGTATACCTCGTAAGCCCGGTATGACACGCGAGGAACTTATCGGAACGAACGCCAAAATTGTTAAATCGGTTACCGACAGTGTGTTGAAATATTCACCTAATGCCGTTATAGTATGCGTTTCCAACCCAATGGACACAATGACCTACCTTATTCACAAAACATCGGGTTTACCCAAGAATCGCATCATCGGCATGGGCGGCGCACTGGACAGCGCTCGTTTCAAATATTTCCTTTCAATTGCCCTTAAGGCTAATCCAAAGGAAGTCGAAGGCATAGTAATCGGTGGCCACGGTGACACGACAATGATTCCTTTGACACGCTATGCTTCCTGGAGAGGTGTGCCTGCAGTTCAGTATATTTCGGAAGAGCTTTTAACAAAAGTTGCAGCCGACACCATGGTTGGCGGAGCGACCTTGACAAAACTTCTCGGCACCTCGGCATGGTATGCTCCCGGAGCAGCTGCCGCACAGGTTGTTGGTGCAGTTCTACACGACGAGAAGAAACTTATCTCATGTTCAGCCCTCCTTGATGGTGAATATGGTGAGAAGGATCTTTGTATTGGAGTTCCTTGCATCCTTGGCAAGAACGGTATAGAAGAAATAGTTGAATTCCCTCTTAACGAAGCTGAAAAAGATTTGTTTAAGAAGAGCGCCGAAGCTGTTCACAAAACAAATGCCGCTTTAGAAGGTGCATTATGAAACAAGTTCTCTCAATAGTACTGATGTTTGCATTGTTTTCCTGCAAAGGAAATGCAACAACATCTACTGAACAGGAACAGAAGGAAATTCCTGTTGGGGTTCAAGTTCTCCAACAAGGACAAACCTATGACTTAAAAAAAGCTCCGGGCCACCTCGTCGTTATCGATTTTAATGCCATTTGGTGTGCTCCCTGCATGCAGTTTACACCCATTTTTGAAGAAGCTGCCCAGAAATATGCAGGAAAGGTTGAGTTCATTTCAGTAGATGTTGACAAACACCAGAAACTTGCACAACAACTTGGAATCACATCTATTCCTTTCCTATTGTTCATTCAACCCGATGGAAAATTCAACTCTTGGGTTGGATTCTTGCCTCAGACAGAATTTGAAAAGGCTATTGATCAATTCCTAGGTGTTGACAAGAACGAATAAATTCCAGAATAACAAAAAGAGGGATGGAAACGATGATTTTCCATCCCTCTTTTTTATTTCCTCTTTATTCACTGAAGGTTCAACGGAATTAACACTAGAACCTCTTTTCCGGAAGAATCCAAAAGCAGAGCATTTTGTCCGTTTGATTTTGCAAACTCAACCGATTCGAGAGCTACTAAAAAAGCTGTTTCTGTCGACATGTCGGGACATAACATACGTGTTACCGCCATTCCTTGGAATTGGATAGAGCCTGCTTTATCAGGATCCACAAAAATAGAACCGTTGAAGATGTTGCAACCTGTATTTCCATGGACTTTTTCCTCAGGAACATCAATGACTATTTTTAAATCGGGATTGTCGACGGGTTTCCCGTCAATAGATTTGACACCCCATGCTCCATTAAGGAACTCAATGGTTGGCTGCGATAAAATCATAAGTTCTGAACCTTTTTCATTATACAGTTTAAGCAACGACTCACCTTCTTCTTTCGAAATGTTATAGGTCGCCGTAGAAGCCAACGCATCTTTAAACTGCTGTTGATAAGGCGCAAACTCACACATCATCAAAGTCGAAAGGAGCGGATTTATAATCACTCCGTTTGATCCTTTTGTTTCGTAATCGCCATTAATCGTGTTACAACCATCGTTGGCATAAAATTTTCTTGTACGGCCGTCAAAGTTTATGAATGGACGATTTGATTCATCGTCACCCTTTTCAGCGCTTAGAATCTTTCCATCTATGGATCTAAGAGTCCAAAGACCATTCAACTTCATGAATGCCAAAGAATCGAGCATTATAATCGGTTTTTGACCTTTCACAGGCAAAGTGGTCACTTTGTTGCGGTCAGTGATTTCAACCGGTGAGGTTTTCTCGTTTTTTGTGGTGGCAGAGGTTTGTTCAACTATTGCCACATTTTCTTCGGATGTTTTTTCTTTTTTATTTCCTGTCACCTTTGATGTCACATTGTTCCATACCGAACATGATGACAACATGAAAACGCATGTTAAGGCCGGTAAAAAAATTCTTTTCATTTCTTATTATTTTTATAATATTCAACTGTTAGTTTAATACCTTCTTCGAGCGAGTGGCGCGGATCAAAACCAAAATCACGCTCGGCTGCACTCACGTCATTCCTCCAATCGCGATGTTTCATAATCTTGAACTTATCACGATTCAAAGTTGAAGTTCTATGATGCCATTTATTCCATTTCTCACTTATATATGACACTATATATGTCAGCCACAACGGGAGTTTGATAGGAATTACCCATTTCCTTCCCAAAGCTTGCTTAACGATTTTTCTAAACTGTTTTTGGGTATAGGAGAGCTTTTCAGAAATGACGTATTTCTTGTACACGACATTATCTCGATGATCAAGAGCTTTATATATGGCATCGACAAGATCTTCGACATATATAAATGTCAGGAATTGTCGACGAAAACCAACCCCGAAATCCACATGTCGATCTATTGATTTGATCATCATTAAATAATCCTTTTCATGGGGGCCGTAAACACCTGTGGGTCTAAATATCACCCATGGCATGCCGCTTTGCAATTCGAGCCATTGTTCAGCCTTGAGCTTTGAAAGTCCATAACGGGTACCTCCAATTGTAGCGCTCAGGCTGCTCATAAACAATAACAGACGAGGATTGCATTCGGCATGTTTGAGGGCCGTCACTACATTTCTAAGATACTGGAAATTCACATGATTGAATTCGGGGAAATCCATTGCCTTGGTCGCTCCAAGATTGTAGACAACATAATCCCACCCCGATGCCGAAGGCTTTCTTTGAGAGAAAATATTCTTCATGGCCTCCTCATCGTCATAATCGACCGTAATAATGTGCAACCTTTCGTCAACCAAATAACGTAGAGAAGTTGAAGCACGAACAGTCACCCAAACTTCATAGCCCAGTTCGGCTCCTTGGCGAGCGATAAATCCTCCGATAAAACCTCCTCCTCCGACTATAAGTAATGTTTTCATAGCTGTTTCAGTCCAATAAAAAAGTGCCACAGTGCAATAGCTGCCGAAACCGATACATTCAAAGAATGTTTTGTTCCATATTGAGGTATCTCAAGACATACATCACTTTTGTCAACAACCGACTGTTGCACCCCGTCTATTTCATTTCCTATTATGACCGCATATCGGTTAAAAGGTTTAACAGAAAAATCCTGAAGAAGACAGCTATTCTTAACCTGTTCGAGAACACATAGCTCATAACCGGCACTTCTCAAATCGCCAATAGCTTCAGTAGTAGAGGTGTAATATTCCCATTTCACACTTTCCTCTGCTCCAAGAGCGGTTTTATGAATCTCGGGTGATGGAGGACAAGCTGATATTCCACACAAGATAATTTTCTCTACGAGAAAAGCATCACAAGTTCTGAATAAAGAGCCAATATTATTCAAACTTCTGACATTGTCGACTACCAAAACAAGCGGCAACTTATCAATTTCCCGATATTCATGTTTTGAAAGCCGCCCTAGTTCCCAAATCTTTTTCTTTTCCATCATTTTTGTGGGAAGAGAAGTTGTCGATCGCGTTTAGCTGCCGGTTCTACAACTTTATCAGGAATGAACTTCCATTGATCGAGAGGTTTGGGCGACAAGGTTCCTTCTTGTTCGATATACTTCATCAGGTAGAAACGAAGATCCTTATCGGTTGATGAAAGAATTCTTGAGGTTAGTTCTTCTGTCGGAATTCCTGAGCCTTCAGTGAGGAGATTTCCACCACCATTTCCTCGATAGGAATTAATGGCAACCGTATAACTCTCATCTTTTTTGAATGGAGATCCATCGGCCAGACTAATTATATTTATTTTCTCACCTCTAGGTTTTGTCACATCAACAGTATAAATTATTCCGGCAGCAGAATCGAAATTATAAGAAGGATACATAAAACCAGTGTGAGTCATGTCGGATGCACCAGAGTCACGTAGTTTTAACAAATGATCCTCAGAAGAGTCCATCGTATTTGTCCACATGTCATAGCTCATTTCAAGATAATCTTTAATTTCCTGACCTGACAGTCTCATGGTGTAAAGCATGTTCTCGTATTTATAGAGGTTGAACATGTCGGCTACCGAAACAGGCCCGGCAGGAATAACCGCATTGAATGTCAATGGTGCAGCCATTGAAATCTGCGCGCCGGAAATATCCAGTTGCATCCTGTGAATAAAATCAATAAATGCCGATGGACCAAAATAAGCATCCCGGGTTGAAAGCGTGTCAGTGAATACTCCAACTTTTCTGTTTACGAAATCGCTGACAGCCTTTCTTTGCGGTTCAAATCTTTGCATAAATTCTTCCGACGGTTCCAGCTCATTTATTGGAAGAAGGTCACCGGAGACTGAAAGAGAAACGAGGTCGCCATTATCATCCAATTCGACATCAAAGTCCACAATGACTAATTTATTAGCATTATTTGCAGGGTTTGCTACCAGCACCTCTCCACCTTCATTGTTTTTAACAAAATCAAGATAAGGAGAATGATCATGGCCCATCAATATGACATCAAATCCGGGAACTTCCTTGGCTACAAGCAAGGATGCATTTTCTATAACATCGCCCGTTGTCTTAGTATAATCACGACCTGAATGGAAAAGCCCAACAATGACATGCGGATTTTCCTTCTCACGTATATATGGTACCCATTTCTCAGCTGTTGAAACCATATCGTCAAACCTAAGTCCTTTCCATAACGTTTCGGGCAACCATCCCGGAATTGCAGGGGTTATCATGCCAAGAACTGCAATTCTCACTCCGTCACGTTCAAGAATTTCATAGGGTCTCACAAATGGTTCACCCGTAGAGGTATCGATTATGTTTGCCCCTAATACAGGAAAAGGAAGTTCTTGTATCCAACGGTCATAAACAGCATGTCCTGTCTCAATGTCATGATTTCCCAGGGTTTCCAGAGAATATCCCATAAAATCCATCATTTCAGCAGCAACATGAGTGGATGCGGTGTCAATGAAATTATAATAATAGGCCGTAGGCTGTCCTTGAAGGATGTCACCATTATCTACAACTATGACATTTGAGTCGCCCAACTCGTTTCGAAAAGCCTTAAGCGCAGTGTGAACTCTTGCCAGACTACCAGATCCCGCATGTCGATTGATGAAGTCGTAAGGGTAGAAATTACCATGGACATCGGATGTTTCAACCATGCGAATCTTCACCTGTTTGTTTGCAAATGCCATCGAGTTGGCAATGAGAATTATTGCCAACAATGTCACAAGTTTAACCTTTTTCATACAATTAGTCAGGAAAGTTTTGCTAAGGCTTCTTTAATTCTACGCATTGCCTCCACGATATTATCATCGGACGTCGCATAGGACAATCTTATATAGCCGGGCAAACAGAACGCTGCTCCATCGACTGTTGCTACATGGGCCTCCTCAAGAAGATACATTGCTAAATCACCGGAATTTTCAATTTTGAAATCTCCATGACTTTTGCCTAAAAAAGAAGAAACCTCGGGGAAGAGATAAAAAGCGCCTTCCGGTTTATTTACTTTAATTCCGGGAATTTCACCGGCCAATCTTACAATTAGATTCCTGCGACGTTCGAAAGCCTGACGCATCATCTCAACACATTCCTGCGATCCAGTATAGGCCGCTTCGGCTGCTTTCTGGGCTATGGAAGAACATCCCGAAGTATATTGACCTTGTAACTTATTGACTGCTTTCGCTAACCATAACGGAGCGGCACAGAATCCCACTCTCCATCCAGTCATGGCGTAAGCTTTAGAGACGCCATTTATTATAACGGTTCGGTCGGCTATTTCGGGGAAGGAACCGACTGATGTAAATTTTCCGGTGAAATTAATGTGTTCGTAAATTTCATCGGCCAGAACAATAATATCAGGATATTTCTTGATTACGTCCACCAGTCCCTGCAACTCCTCTTTCGAATAAACTGATCCGGTTGGATTTGATGGAGAACAAATCAGAACCATCCTTGTTTTTGGAGTGATTGCACTTTCAAGTTGCTGTGGAGTAATTTTGAAGTCAGCTTCTATTGTCGCCGGGACAGTCACATTAATACCCTCGGCAAGTTTTACCATCTCGACATAAGAAACCCACGCAGGAGTTGGGATTATAACTTCATCCCCCGGATTAATACAAGAAAGAATAACATTACACAGTGCTTGCTTCGCTCCGTTCGAAACGACAATCTGCTCTGGGGCATATAGGAGTCCGTTCTCATTATGTAGTTTCTCTGCGATAGCTTTTCTGAGAGACATGTAACCCGGAACGGGCGAATAAAAAGTGAAATTTTCTCTGATGGCTTTTTCAGCAGCCTCTTTAATGTGTTGTGGTGTATTGAAATCAGGTTCTCCGACGGACAGATTGATAACATCGACGCCACGGGCCTTCAATTCGTTACTTTTCTGGGACATGGCCAATGTTGCAGAGGGTGCCATGGCCTTGATTCTTTGTGAAACGTATTCCATAATTCAAGCGATATAATTTGTAGGCAAAATTAACTTTTTTTTTGTCTATTTTATAATTAGAATTATCTTTGTCAGTTGAAGAAGGGTGTAAAATAATCTCTTCTCAACACGTTTCTAAATCGAAGCATTTAACCAATGATTTCAACAGCAATTTTTGGAATAGAAAACAATGCCATGCTCGCTGTGGTGGGTTTATGTACCGGAGTGGTGCTAGTGGCATTGGCCATGTGGCTGGCGGGATTAATTTCACCGAGGTCGTTCAATTCCCAGAAGGGCGAGGCCTACGAATGTGGTATCCCAACGCGAGGAGAAAGTATGAGCCGTTTTTCGGTCGGTTACTACCTCTTCGCGATTTTATTTTTAATGTTTGACGTTGAAACGGTGTTCCTCTTCCCTTGGGGCGTTAGAGTACGCGAGCTTGGTCCTGACGGTTTCGGAAGCATCGCATTCTTCTTCGGCGTTCTCGTTCTTGGTCTAATTTATGCATGGCGTAAAGGAGCGCTTGAATGGAAATAATGGAACAGATTACGACGAAAAGTATGCCCTATGAGGCATTCAAGGATAACGAATACATTGAAAGCCTGGTAGAAGAACTACGTGCAAGCGGAACCAACATTTTAGTCGGTTCTCTTGACAAACTAATCAACTGGGGGCGTTCCAACTCACTCTGGCCGCTCACTTTCGCCACCAGTTGTTGCGGCATAGAATTTGTGTCGCTAGGAGCAGCGCGTTTTGACATGGCGCGTTTTGGCTGGGAAGTTGCGCGTGCCTCGCCACGTCAGGCCGACTTCATGATGGTAGCTGGTACGATTGTAAACCGCATGGTTCCGGTATTCAAACGTTTGTATGATCAATTGGCCGAGCCAAAATACGTCATTGCCTGCGGAGGGTGTGCAATCTCGGGTGGTCCATTCCGCAAAAGCTATCATGTTGCCAAAGGAATCGAGGACATTGTTCCTGTCGATGTTTATGTTCCCGGTTGTCCTCCTCGTCCTGAAGCAATGATATACGGCATCATGCAACTGTCGCGAAAATTAAAGGTAGAACGTTTCTTCGGTGGTGTTAACCGTCAGGAAAAACCCTAATAATCATGGCTAATTTAAAGGAAAAAATTTCTTCTTTGTTTCCCGGTGCAACCATTGAGGAACTTGATACGTTAAGAATTACGATTAGTCCGGCTGAACTTCATGCCCTTGCGAAAGCATTGAAAGAAGATTCTGAGTCGCCTTTTGACTTCTTGATGACTATTGTTGGTATGGACTGGACCGAGTCGTTGGGCTGTGTTTATTATCTCAGTTCTACCAAAACCAAAGATATAATTTCAATTAAGACTTCTACAACCGATCGAGATCAACCCGTTCTTCCGTCGGTTTCCGACCTTTGGGAGGTTGCAGTTACCTATGAGCGTGAGGTCTATGACTTTTTCGGAATAATTTTCACCGACAACCCCGACATGCGTCGTCTGTTCCTTAATATCGACTGGAAAGGTTTTCCGTTGAGAAAGGACTATGACATGGAGTCGAATGAAAATCCTGTGTCAACCGAGAATGAACGTCAGAGCGACGACACCTATGTGTATAGTATTTCAGCGGATGGCAAACTTGTAAAGACAGCGAAACCGGTGTTTGAGAAGGATGATTTTGTTGTAAACATCGGTCCTCAGCATCCTGCGACTCACGGGGTGTTGCGTTTCCGCACAGCGGTCGATGGAGAAACCATCAAAAAGATTGACGTTTACATGGGTTATATCCATCGCGGTGTTGAGAAACTCTGTGAAAATCTGAATTACTTCCAGACCCTCCATTATATGGACCGTCTGGATTATTTTTCGGCCCATAACTATCATCACGGTTTGTGTCTTTGCATAGAAAAGGCAGCCGGAATCGAGGCACCACGAAGAGCTCAGGTTATTCGAGTTTTGATGGATGAGCTCTCGAGGATTGCATCCCATTGCCTGTTTATCGGAACATTCTGCATGGACTTGGGAGCAACGACAATGTTATTCTATACCCTTCGCGTTCGTGAACAGATTTTGGACATAATGGACAAGACGTGTGGGGCCCGAATGACATTTAATTATGAATGTATCGGCGGTGTAATGGCCGATCTTGATCCCGATTTTGTCAAGGATGTGAAGGCTCTGTTGGCTGTACTTCCTTCTAATATTGCTGAATATAATAAGATATTCACCGGGAATGTGATTGCCAAGAACCGCATGGAAGGTGTTGGCAAAATTTCTCTTGATGATTGTATTTCCTATGGCGTAACCGGTCCTTCAGGAAGAGCCTCAGGCTGGGCTTGTGATGTTAGAAAGACCCATCCCTATTCGATATATTCCGAACTGGACTTCGAACAGGTTGTAATGGAGGAAGGGGATTCCATGGCCCGCTTCAAGGTTAGAATAAAAGAAATGGAACAGAGTGCCCGAATCATCGAGCAACTCATTGACAATTTGCCCGAAGGTGAAATATGCGCTAAAGTTCCGAAAGTCCTTAAGCTTCCTCAAGGTAGCTGGTGGCAAATTGTTGAAGGTTGTCGTGGTCTCTTCGGGGTCTACATTGAAAGTGACGGTGGGACAAGTCCCTATCGTCTCAAGATTGCACCTCCTTGTTTGCCTTTGGCAGCAGCAGTTGATCACATGACTTCCGGCAGTAAGATAGCCGACCTGATAACTATAGGAGGGTCACTGGATTATATTGTCCCCGACATGGACCGTTAAATTATGAACTGATCAGAGAAAATAAGAGATATGTTTGATTTTTCTATTGTCACCGAGTGGTTCAATTCGTTTTTAGGATCCTACATGCCCGCATGGTTGGTTACAGTAATCGAATGTCTAGGCATCGGGGTTGGACTACTTGTCCTATACGCACTGATAGCGTTATTCTACATCTACTATGAGCGTAAACTGTGTGCTGCCTTCCAGTGTCGACTTGGTCCCAACCGTGTTGGTCCCTGGGGATTGTTGCAAAGTTTTGCCGACATGTTCAAGATTCTCATCAAGGAGCTGATTGCACTAAATCACACTGACAAATTCCTTTTTGCACTGGCACCCTATCTGGTGATTATCGCCTCGATGTTGGCATTTGCTGTGCTCCCGTGGGGTAACGGATTGCAAATTGTGGATTTCAATATTGGTATTTTCTTCTTGATTGCAGTCTCTTCAATCGGTGTGCTTGGAATATTGCTGGCAGGTTGGTCATCCAACAACAAATTCACACTGATAGGTGCCATGCGTTCAGGCGCTCAGATGGTCAGTTATGAGTTGTCAATAGGCCTGTCGGTTTTGACAATGGTTGCATTTGCAGGAACACTTAGTGTTGGCGGCATAGTCCAGGCTCAAGAAAGATTATGGTTTATCTTCTCGGGACACATACCGGCCATTATAGCATTCATTATATATATGATAGCCGGAACAGCCGAAACAAACCGTGGTCCGTTTGACCTTCCCGAAGCAGAAAGTGAACTGACAGCCGGTTATCACACCGAGTATTCGGGAATCCATTTCGGATTTTTCTATCTGGCTGAATACCTTAATTTGTTCATTGTTTCAGGAGTGGCCTCTCTCCTCTTCTTGGGAGGTTGGATGCCGTTCCATGTCCCCGGATGGGAACAGTTCAACCACATAATGGACTACATCCCGGGTATCGTTTGGTTCCTTGGAAAAGCTTTCTTCCTTTCGTTTATCATCATTTGGTTCAAATGGACTTTCCCTCGTTTGAGAATTGACCAATTGTTGTCGTTAGAATGGAAATATCTTCTTCCAATAAATCTTGTCAATCTCGTGCTGATGGTTTTGATCATTGTTTACGGGGCCCATATCTAATCAAGTTATTCCATCCAATCATCAATCACATTCTCTAACATGAGTGAAGTTTCAGGAAAAATCTCCCAGGTCATAGGTCCAGTGGTTGACGTTGCTTTTGAGGGCGACGAGACAATATTGCCACCTATTTATACGGCTTTGAAGATAACACGTCCCGATGGTTCGGAACTGATTCTGGAAGTTGAACAGCACATTGGTGAAGATACCGTTCGATGTGTTGCAATGGAAAGCACCGATGGTTTGCAACGAGGAATGGTTGCCGAGAATTTAGGTCGTCCGATAGCTGTTCCAACCGGAAGTCAGGTAAAGGGTCGCTTATTAAATGTAATCGGTGATGCCATCGACCATCTTCCGGAATTGTCACGGGAGAATGTACGTCCCATTCATCAACCGGCTCCTGAATTTGAGGACCTAACAATAGGAACCGAAATTCTTTTCACCGGCATTAAGGTCATTGATCTTTTGGAACCTTACAGCAAAGGTGGTAAGATTGGTCTATTCGGTGGTGCGGGTGTTGGAAAGACCGTGTTGATCATGGAGCTCATCAATAACATAGCAAAAGGTCACAACGGATTTTCGGTATTCACCGGTGTTGGTGAACGAACCCGTGAAGGAAACGATCTTTTGAGAGAGATGATTGAGAGCGGTGTCATGAAATATGGCGACAAATTCCGTGAAGGTATGGAAAAAGGTCAGTGGAATCTGGAGGATGTCGACATGAATTCAGTGAAAGATTCTCAGGCAACTTTGGTGTTCGGGCAGATGAATGAACCGCCGGGTGCACGTCTTCGTGTTGCTTTGTCGGGACTGACTGTTGCCGAACAATTCCGCGATCAGGATGGAGGTGGTAAAGAAATCCTTCTCTTTATCGACAATATATTCCGTTTCACCCAGGCCGGTTCGGAGGTTTCAGCATTGCTTGGCCGAATGCCTTCGGCAGTAGGTTATCAGCCCACCCTCGCATCGGAGATGGGAACCTTGCAGGAACGAATCACCTCTACCAAGAACGGTTCAATAACTTCGGTTCAGGCTATTTATGTGCCTGCCGATGACTTGACTGACCCGGCTCCTGCCACAACATTCTCGTTCCTTGACGCAACCACCGTGTTGTCCAGAAAGATTGCAGAACTGGGTATTTATCCTGCTGTTGATCCGTTGGAGTCGACATCACGAATTCTGGATCCTAATATCATCGGCGAGGATCATTACAACACCGCGCAGGCAGTCAAACAGCTTCTTCAGAAATATAACGAATTACAGGATATCATTGCCATTCTTGGTGTAGACGAACTTTCGGACGAGGATAAACTGGTTGTTGCACGAGCTCGTCGTGCTCAGCGTTTCCTGTCACAACCTTTCCACGTTGCCGAACAGTTCACGGGTCTGCCCGGTGTGATGGTACCTTTGAATGAAACAATTCGCGGATTCAAGATGATTCTGAGCGGTGAGATGGATGAATATCCCGAACAGGCATTCCTGAATGTTGGGACCATCGACGAAGCAATTGCAAAAGGAAAGAAACTTCTTGCCGAAGCCGGAGTTTGATTATGACATTAAAAGTTATTTCTCCACAGGACATCCTCTTTGAAGGTCAAGTTGAAATGGTGAATTTACCAGGTCAAATGGGGTCCTTTACAGTATTGAGGAACCACGCGTCACTGATTTCAGCTCTCGTAGAGGGAAAGGTTGGATATCGTCGGGAAGGTCATGGTGATAATGTGGCCCCCGAGGAAATTTCAATTCCTGGTGGAATAGCAGTTGTCGATAATAATATTATATCAGTGTGTGTGAATTAACCATTGTAACGTCTCCTGAGAATGTATAAAAAGATAGCCTTATTGTTGTCCCTGATGCTTGTAGCGTTGACTGGCAGTTTCAAAACGGCTGCCCAGGACAATGTTGTCGAGAACATAGAGGAAGCGGAAGAAGCACAGGGTCTTGACATAAAAGGCATAATTTTCGAACATCTTGGTGATGGCTACGGATGGGAGGTTCCATTCAGTCACGAGAAAAGGATTCCATTACCAATAATAGTATGGGGAAGTGACGGGCTGCATATTTTCTCTTCTTCGAGAGTTGCCCATGGAAAAGAATATGTCGATGGAAACGCAACATTTAGAATTTCAGAAGAAGGGAAATATAAGGGCAAGCTGGTAGAGATTGTCAACGGCGAGGAATCAAGGCCTTTTGATTTGTCGATTACGAAAAATGTCCTGGCTATTTTTATAGCCTGTATTATAGTGATATTCTGTTGCCTGATGCTGGCTCATTGGCACCGAACACAAAGTTTCAAAGCTCCCCGAAAAGGTCTAGGTGCTTTTGAAGCCCTGATTGAATTCATTTACAACGGAGTTGTGAAGAATACTTTGAAAGAGAATGCCCCACGTTTTGCGCCTTATCTACTAACGGTGTTCCTCTTTATATTCTTCATGAATCTATTGGGATTGATAGTAGTTTTCCCTGGAGGTGCAAATGTTACCGGAAACATTGCTATCACTCTAGTATTGGCTATAATCACATTCCTCGTGACCAACATCTTTGGCACGAAACATTATTGGAAAGAGATATTTTGGCCCGACGTACCCTTATGGCTGAAGTTCCCAATTCCAATCATGCCTTTCATCGAACTTTTCGGAATCTTTACCAAACCGGCGGCGTTGACAGTTCGTCTATTTGCCAATATGATGGGAGGACACATGATAGTCATTGTCTTGACGCTGTTGATATTCATATTCGCGGCAATGGGTCCGATTGTCATGGGAGGAACGGCTGTGGTGTCGGTCTTGTTTTCGGTATTCATGCTGCTGATCGATGTACTGGTCAGTTTTATCCAGGCCTACGTATTCACTTTGCTCTCTACCCTCTTCATATCTCTTGCCCAGGAAAGAGAGCATCATAAAGAGGAAGAAGAAGAAAAAGAGTTGAAAAAAGAGGATACCACGACTCCTCTTGTATCAACGGCAACAGTTAAGAATTAAAAATAAACCAATCAAACAACTAATAAATTTAAAACCATGTTAGGATTAATTTTACTTGCCGACGCAATCGTTGGATTAGGAGCAAGCATTGGAGCCGCAATAGCAGCCATTGGAGCTGGTATAGGCATTGGTAAGATCGGAGGTTCGGCAATGGAAGCCATTGCTCGCCAACCCGAATCAGCTGGAGAAATCCGAAGCAATATGATTGTAATTGCAGCTCTTGTAGAAGGTGTTGCTTTGTTCGCAATCATCATTTGCATTTTGGCTCTCTTCGTATAATAGACAATCGCAATCAATCACTCATTCACATTCTTAGAAAGTGGAACTATTCACTCCTGAATCGGGGCTGATTATTTGGATGTTCGTGGCATTTGCCATTCTTTTCCTCATTTTGTGGAAATTTGCATGGCCATCCATCATGAAAGGAATCGACGGTCGCGCCGATTTCATCGACAAGGGTGTTGAATATGCTCAAAATGCCAAGGAGCAACTGGATGGAGCCCGAAAAGAAGCCGATGAGATTCTGGCTCAGGCTCGTCGTCAGCAAGCCGATATGCTTCGCGAAGCCGATCGCATGAAGAGCGAAATTGTGGAAGAAGCGCGTTCGGCTGCTCAGATTGAAGCAAATAAAGTCATGGAGCAAGCAAAAGTCTCAATTGCCCAGGCACGTAAAGAAGCCGAGCAAAGTTTGAAGGCCGAGGTTGGCTCTATAGCTTTAGACATTGCCACAAAGGTTGTGAAAAATCAGTTGCAGGACCAAAAGGCCCAGGCAAAACTGGTTGACACTTTAATGGATGAAATGGCCAATAATAACTAAAGAAGAATGGACAACGGTCTGATACCTGCACGTTATGCCAAGGCATTATATAAGTATGCCTTGGAGAAGCATGTTGCTGTGGGAATATATGATGCAATGGGCAATCTCGACCGATCGTTCACTTCTGTATTGGGGCAGAAATTAAAAGAATCTCTCTCTAATCCTTCGGTTAAAGATCCCACAAAGCGGGAATTGATTATGGCTGCAGCCGGTTTTCACGGTCAGGCAACCAAGGAATCGGACGTTTTGAACGATTTCATCACTTTGTTGATAAAGAATAACCGCATTAGTGAATTGAGGGGCATTGTAAATGCCTACGGTAGTCTTTATCGTAAGGAAAACAAAATAAGACAAGTTCATGTCACATGGGCTTCAGAACCCGACAAAGAGAATGAGGAACGCCTAAAATCGATGATCCAGCAAAAATTAGGCGAATCTCCTATGGAATATTCATCAAGCATCAATCCTTCCTTAATCGGAGGGTTTAAGGTTGCCATAGACAATGAGCAGTTGGATGCTTCGGTTGAGAATGAACTTCGTCAGTTGCGTCAAAAGTTACTCAGTAAATAAGAACCATGTCAACAATAAATCCCAGCGAAATCTCCCAGATTCTCAAGCAGCAGCTTGAAAACGTCAATTCAAAAGTAAGTTTTGAGGAGACCGGTAAAGTCCTTGAAGTGGGTGACGGCGTTGCCCATGTCTACGGACTTGACAAAGTCCGTTCCAATGAACTCGTAGAATTTGAAAACGGTGTGAAGGGTGTAGCGCTCAACCTGGAAGAAAGTAATGTGGGCGTGATTCTTCTGAACAACGTTAACAGCGTGACCGAGGGTATGAGCGTAAAACGAACCGGTGAAATTGCTTCCATTCCGGTAGGCGACGGTTTGTTCGGACGTGTCATAAATGTTCTTGGAGAACCTATCGACGGTTTAGGTCCCATTTCGGGAAATTTGATCCGTTTGCCACTTGAGAGGAAGGCTCCGGGAGTAATTTTCCGCCAACCGGTAACTCAGCCTTTGCAAACCGGTATCAAGGCAGTTGACTCGATGGTTCCCATTGGTCGTGGACAAAGAGAACTTATCATTGGCGATCGCCAGATTGGAAAAACGGCTATCGCAATTGATACAATCATAAATCAGCGCAAGAATTTCGAGGATGGCAAACCTGTGTTCTGCATATATGTCGCTATAGGTCAGAAAGCTTCATCAATTGCAGCAACTGTTGAATCGCTTAGAAAACATGGTGCGATGGATTACACGGTTGTTGTTGCAGCTTCGGCATCTGATTCAGCTTCAATGCGCTATTATTCTCCATTTGCTGGTGTTGCAATAGGAGAATACATTCGCGATACAGGACGTGATGCATTGATTGTCTATGACGATCTCTCGAAACAAGCTGTGGCTTACCGTGAGATTTCATTGATATTGAAGCGTCCCTCGGGACGTGAAGCCTATCCGGGTGATATTTTCTATCTACATTCTCGCCTTCTTGAAAGAGCAGCCAAAATTATCGACAATCAAAAAGTTGCCGAGATGATGAATGACCTCCCAGAGGTTCTCAAGCCAATCGTCAAAGGAGGAGGTTCATTGACAGCGCTTCCCATAATCGAGACCCAGGCAGGAGACGTATCGGCTTATATCCCAACCAATGTAATTTCAATTACTGACGGTCAGATATATCTTGAGACATCACTGTTCAACCGAGGTATTCGACCGGCTATAAATGTCGGTATATCGGTATCACGTGTCGGAGGTAACGCTCAAATCAAGGCGATGAAAAAGGTTGCAGGCACCCTGAAGATTGACCAGGCCCAGTTCCGCGAGTTGGAATCGTTCACCCAATTTGGTGGCGACATTGATGCGGTCACGGCTCGAGTTATTGACCGAGGACGTAAGAATGAACGTCTTTTGATTCAACCTCAATACTCTCCTCTGCCGGTTGAAGAAGAGGTTGCCATAATCTTTTGTGGCGTGAACGGACTGCTTTCCAATGTTCCTGTCGATAAAGTTGCTGAATTCGAGAAATCGTTCCTCCAATTGCTTCATGCAAAATATCAGAGCGATGTTCTTGATGAAATAAAGAACAAAGGTCAGCTGACTGATGACATTGCATCCAAACTAACCGAGGCTGCGGCTGACGTTGCTGGACGCTACAATTAATAATAACGATAAAGCATGGCCACCCTAAGAGAGTTAAAAGGAAGAATTGGTTCGGTAGCTTCGTCGGAGAAGATTACCGGAGCGATGAAAATGATTTCCTCGGCAAAGATGCATAAGGCTGAAGGGGCATTGCGTCGTCTTCAACCCTATCGGAGCCAAGTCGAGACAGTAATTTCATCATTGCTTGGATCGGACGCCATGTTTGAATCACCATTGATTGAGAAGCGCGATGTGAAGAATTGCGCGATTGTAATTTGGGGAAGTGATGACGGTTTATGTGGCGCTTACAATGCCAATCTTGCCAAACTGATACCAGAATCGGTAAAGAAAATCAAAGATTCATGTGGCAATGATGTCCATATAAAGATTTTCACTGTCGGTTCAAAAATGTTTAAGGCGGCCCGTAAATATTCCTCGGCCGAAGTGGAAATCCAACCAATCACATCGGTATCATCGAAGAGTGAAGGTAGCGATTTGAAGAACTTCCTAAATGAAATGATTGAAAAGTTTGTTTCGGGCGAGTTTGACCGGGTTGACGTCCTTTACATGAACTTTATCAGCGCGAGCCGTCAGCGGTCGGTGTTCTCTACGCTTTTGCCTGTTGAATCGGGTGAGTTCAAGGGAGTAGATTCAAAAAATCAATCAAAACCTTATATTTTCGAACCCGATGCCAAGAGTATTTTTGACAAGGTTGTGCCAATGTATCTGTTGGCGGTAACCGAGGATATCTTCACTGAAAATCGCGCGTCGGAGCAGGCAGCTCGTGTCATGGCAATGCAAAGTGCTAACGATAACGCAAAGAAACTTCTCGAACAACTTCGACTTGAATATAACAAACTTCGTCAACAGGCAATTACTAATGAGTTGCTTGACATTGTCGGAGGACAGATTAGATAAATCTATCAGTAAAAATGGGTAGTGTAAAAGATTATTTTTCGTCACTTGCGAGCGGAGTATCAAGCCTCCTGAAAGGAATGCAGGTCACAGCCAAAGAGTTTGTGACTCCGAAAATCACGGAGAGGTATCCTGAGAACCGTGAGACACTTAACATTCCGCAACGTTTTCGCGCATGTCTTGAATTGATATATGACAGCGAGGGTAACCATCGCTGTATAGCATGCGGCACGTGTGAACGGATGTGTCCGAATGGAACCATCTCTTTAGAGATTAAGACAGTAGACACATGGGACGGAAAAAAGAAAAAGAAATTAGATAAATACATTTACGATTTAGGCAGTTGTACATTCTGCCAGCTTTGCGTGACGTGGTGTCCTACAAACGCTTTGGAATTCAGCAATGACTTTGAACAAGCGGTTTTCACACGTTCCAAGTTGGTAAAACAACTAAATTACCTTCCCGAAAAACCCGAACCGGAACCAACCGAAGAGGAGAAAGCCAAATTGTTGGCCGAGAGGGAAGCAAAAATAGCCGCAGCAAAAGCAGCTGCGGCTGCTAAGGCTGCAGCTGCAGCTAAAGCGAAGGCTTCTGAAGCGCCCACAGAAGCGCCTAAATCGCAACCGGAAAACGAAAATTGAAAAACTGAAAAATTAATATTATGGTATCTGTAGGAAGCTTTATCGCGTATTTGATCATTGCATTGGTGATGGTCATTTTCTCGGTACTTGCTGTGACAACCCGCAAGATATTGCGGGCAGCCACCTATCTCCTGTTCGTACTGTTTGCTACCGCAGCAGCCTATTTCCAACTTGACTATGAGTTTCTAGGGGCTGTCCAAATAGCAGTTTACGCCGGAGGTATAGTAGTTCTATTCGTGTTCTCGATTCTTTTGACAAGTCACCCGGGTGACAACACCGCGGTTCTTAAGACAAAGAAAAGAATCCCGGCTCTCATTGGTTCTGTGGCCTTGTTCGCACTCGTTGCGTGGTCACTGATTGATAGAGTGTGTGACTATGTTTCCATACCTAAAATGTCGTTTCTTACGATGAAGGATTTGGGCACATCACTCATGGGGACAGGACATGGACAATATCTTCTGCCTTTTGAGGCAGTCAGTGTGTTGTTACTCGCATGTATAATTGGCGGCATCGTGATTGCCCGTAAACGATAGAGAACGACTATGGAAATACCAATGATATGTTATCTGCTTCCGGCATTATTTATGTTTTGCTGCGGAGTATACGGTTTCATAACACGAAAGAACATGATTGCCATGCTCATCTCCCTTGAGTTGATGTTGAATGGTGTAGATCTTAACTTTGTTGTGTTCAACCGTTATCTTTTCCCAGGAAGTCTCGACGGAATGATGTTCACACTATTCGCCATTGCTATTGCTGCTGCTGAAACAGCACTTGCGATTGCGATTATTATAAATGTTTTCCGAATCGCCAAGGACATTGATGTTCAGGATTTAACAAAAATGAAATTCTAAGTAAGTTCCATGGAGTCGACATTACCAATCTTAATTCTTGCTTTGCCCCTGTTCACATTCCTTTTGTTAGGGTTATTGGGCAAATACATGAAGCATGGTCTGGCAGGTTGCATAGGAACTGCCTCCATGGGTGTCACAGCGACATTAGCCTATATCACGGCCTTCACCTATTTCTTTTCGGGGTCTCCCCTCTTCATGAATGCATTTGGAGAGAGACTTCAATCAATAGTGTTTAACGTTACATGGTTGCAATTTACTCCTGATATAGTTGATGCGGCCGGACAAGTTATAAAATCGGGATTGGCCATTCGTCTTGGATTCCTTCTGGATTCCATATCGGCCATGATGCTGATAGTCATCACCACCATCTCGTTCATGGTTCATCTCTACAGTAACGGTTATATGAGAGATCATGACGGAACCCCGGAAAAAGGATTCCAGAGGTTCTTTGCCTATCTGTCATTATTCTCATTCTCAATGCTTGGTCTGGTAGTTGCAACTAATATCTTCCAGATGTATATTTTCTGGGAACTTGTTGGAGCTTCCTCCTATCTGTTGATTGGTTTCTACTATACCAAACCGTCGGCGGTCTCGGCATCTAAAAAGGCGTTCATCGTAACACGTTTCGCCGACCTAGGTTTCTTGATTGGAATCTTGATACTCAGCTATTATACCGGCACCTTCAATTTCACCGAACTGACATCGGCTCCGGTTGCCGGAATGGACAATACATTTGCAGTTAGCTTGGGTACTGCCGAAAATATTAAAAACATATTTGCCACAAGTGCCGCTCCCGTCTTTTTGGGTGGTTCGGTTCTAACATGGGCATTGGTTTTGATTTTCGTTGGCGGCATGGGAAAATCGGCCATGATGCCTCTTCACATTTGGCTTCCCGATGCTATGGAAGGTCCCACTCCAGTGTCGGCCTTGATTCATGCTGCAACAATGGTTGTAGCCGGTGTTTATTTAGTTGCGCGCCTGTTCCCTCTATATCTGATGGAGATAACATCGCTGGAGATTGTCACAATTGTTGGAGCAGTAACAGCATTTTACGCTGCAATGGTTGCTTGTACCCAGGTTGACATCAAGCGAGTATTGGCCTTCTCAACCATTTCTCAAATAGCGTTTATGATGGTTTCCTTGGGTGTTGCTCGTCCCGAATATCACCATGGATTGGGATATATGGCCTCAATGTTCCATCTGTTTACCCATGCAATGTTCAAAGCCTTGTTGTTCCTGGGAGCCGGGGCTATTATCCATGCTGTTGGAACCAACGATTACACCGGAATGCATGGTTTGAGAAAATATATGCCCGTCACTCACTGGACTTTCCTGATTGGATGTTTAGCGATTGCAGGTATAATTCCATTTGCGGGTTTCTTCTCTAAGGATGAAATTTTAACCGCTGTTTTCGGAGAATCACTCTACGGTTATCTGTGGATGACATGTGTTGCAGGAATGACAGCATTTTATATGTTCCGTCTTTATTTCCTTATCTTCTGGTGGAAAGACCACAAGGTACATGGTCATCATGCTCCAAAGGATCAGCCATGGACAATGACTGTTCCATTGGTGTTCCTTGCAGTGATGTCGATTTGTGCCGGTTGGTTCCCATTTGGAAACCTTGTCACCTGGAACGGTCATCCGATGTTTGAACATCTATCATTCTGGACAAACATTGACAACTTAAACTGGTTTGTTGCAGCAGTGTCAATGGTTACTGCTTTGGGCGGAATCGGATTGGCATGGGTAATGTATCAAAAAGAGAACGACCTGCCACAAAAGGCTGCGAAACTTATCCCGAATTTATGGGACTGGTGTTACCATCGTTTCTATTGGGACGAACTTTACATGTGGGTCACCCACAGCGTTATCTTCCGCGGTATATGCAAACCAATAGCATGGTTTGACCGTCACATAATCGATGGCTCGATGAACGGCCTGGCTTTTGTCACCAACAAACTCTCTGTCGCGATAAAAGGGCTACAGAGCGGAAGCACCCAGCGTTACGTATGGTTCTACCTTGTTGGTGCAGTTATTTTAGCGTTAATCACAGCGATTTGCACTATCTGACAGTGCAGTTACCCAATCATTATCAATAGTCATGATATTTTCAAACATTCTCATCTATTTTGTTGTAATTCCTGTTGTGATGCTGGGAGCTTTGGCATTGTGCAGGAACATCAAGTGGATTCGCACGGTGGCTGTAGTTGGCTCACTAATGCTCATCGGACTTTCGATTTGGGTGCTGTGCGATTATCTTGACAACCGAGCAGCCGGCAATATGGCCGAAATGCTTTGGGTTGGCTCCTATCCATGGTTTACCCCATTAAACATCAATCTTGCAGTTGGTGTCGACGGTATATCGATCGTAATGTTACTTTTATCGTCGATAATAGTGTTTGCCGGGTCCTTCGCATCATGGAAAATCGAGCAGCCAAAAGAATTTTTCCTGTGGCTGATTCTTCTTTCAACCGGTGTCTTCGGTTTCTTTATCTCGATTGACCTGTTCACGATGTTCATGTTCTATGAAGTCGCTCTTATACCGATGTATTTGCTTATCGGTGTTTGGGGAAGCGGGAACAAGAACTATTCAGCGATGAAACTGACCCTAATGCTCATGGGAGGTTCGGCATTCCTGATGCTTGGATTGATTGGCATATATTATCATTCGGCCCCTGAAGGAGGACAATTGACATGGAACATTCTCGAAATCGCTCAGAATGCCAGCATAGAAAAAGGATGGCAATATTTCCTCTTCCCACTGACATTCGTTGGTTTCGGAGTTCTTGGAGCGATGTTCCCGTTCCACACATGGAGTCCCGACGGTCATGCCTCGGCTCCGACAGCGGTGTCAATGTTGCATGCAGGAGTTCTGATGAAACTTGGAGGTTACGGGTGCTTCCGTGTGGCAATGTATCTAATGCCTCAGGCTGCTAATGATCTTGCGTGGATTTTCTTGATACTGACAGGCATATCGGTTGTTTACGGTGCATTCAGCGCATGTGTTCAAACTGACTTGAAATACATCAATGCCTATTCATCGGTTTCTCACTGCGGACTGGTCTTGTTCGCAATTTTAATGCTCAACACTACGGCAATGTCGGGTGCCATCATGCAGATGCTATCTCATGGATTGATGACAGCTCTCTTCTTTGCCTTGATTGGAATGATATATGGCCGAACCCACACTCGTGACGTTCGTCAGATGGGAGGTTTGATGAAAATCATGCCGTTCTTGGCCGTTTGTTATGTCATCGCGGGTTTCGCATCCTTAGGTTTGCCCGGATTGAGCGGATTCGTTGCTGAAATGACTATCTTCGTTGGCTCTTTCCAAGATTCCGATTTCTTCCACCGTTTCTTCACAATTCTGGCATGTTGTTCGATTGTAATCACAGCGGTTTATATCCTGAGAGTTGTTGGGAAACTTCTTCTTGGTCCGGTTCAGGACAAGCACCATTTGGAACTGACCGATGCCACGTGGTGGGAACGCACCTCGACAGTCACCCTTATTCTGTGTGTGGCTTTCATCGGATGTTTCCCCAACTTCTTCATGAACCTGATTGAGTTCACATTTAACCCCGAATTTTTCCGAGCTCTGATGCCGGCAGTCAATTAAGTAATCATTCACATTTAAAGCAATGGATTATTCACAGTTTTGGGCAATGAAGCAAGAGATGGGTGTTCTCATCGTCTTCTTCCTAGTGTTCCTCTATGACACATTCATGCCCAAAAGGACCTTAAAAGCGACAGCGTGTTTCACTTGCATAACGTTTCTGTTGTTCACAGTAGCAGGATTCTTTGACTTCATGACATGTCGCACCTATTCGGCCTTTTCAGGGATGTATGTTACTTCCCCCGTTATAGTTGCAATAAAGAACATTCTTAACTTGGGTGTGTTCATCGTCCTGGTACAATCGGCAAAATGGGCTAATTCAGATGTCATGGCCATTAGACGTGGTGAGTTCTATGAACTGCTGTTGATAACACTCTTCGGAATGTACCTGATGATATCGGCACGTCATTTCTTGCTCTTTGTCATCGGTCTCGAAAGTGCTTCACTTCCTTTGGCTGCAATGGTTGCATTTGACAAGAACCGGTATGAAAGCCACGAAGCTGCAATCAAATATATTTTGACTGCGGTCTTCTCATCGGCGATTTTCATGATGGGACTGTCATTTGTATATGCTCTGAGTGGTTCACTCTACTTCAGTGATATTTATGCATCATTGTCCACAACACCTTCATGGCTTCTGGTAACAGCTTTGGCATTTGTAATAGCCGGAATGGGGTTCAAGCTTTCGCTTGTTCCCTTCCACCTTTGGACTGCCGATGTTTATCAAGGGGCTCCCACCACAGTTACTTCCTACCTTTCAGTAATATCAAAGGGTGCTGCAGCATTTGCACTCTTAGTGATACTGGTACAGGCATTTGGTCTGTTTTACTCCGACATTTGGGAATGGATGTTATATGCTTTGATAATACTGACTATCACTATCGGAAACCTTTTTGCAATTCGCCAAAAGAATATGAAGCGTTTCCTGGCATTTTCATCAATCTCCCAGGCGGGCTACATCATGCTTGGCATCGTTGCCATGAATGCAACCGGAATGGCATCACTGATGTACTACATTCTTGTCTATATATTCAGTAACTTGGCAGCCTTTGGTGTCATCAGTGCAATTGAAAACAATACCGGACTTGTGAATATGAACGACTACAATGGATTGTATAAGACAAACCCGCGCTTGTCGTTTGCAATGATGCTTGCAATGTTCTCGCTGGCAGGAATTCCTCCTTTCGCAGGATTTTTCAGCAAATTCTTTATCTTCACAAGTGCAATTCAACAGGGAAGCATTCCTATTTACATATTAGTTTTAGTTGCTTTGATCAACACTATTGTTTCCCTCTACTACTATTTGTTAGTTGTGAAAGCGATGTTTATCAATCCTGACGACTGCAAAATTGCTCCGTTCAAATCGGCGGCGCCCGAACGTTTGGGGTTATGGCTTTCTGTAGCCGGAATCTTATTCCTTGGTTTGGCAAGTCCGGTTTACAACTACATTCTGGACATAGCTCAGTCGAGTCCGTTGTTCTCGTTCATTCCTTAAAAGGAGATCGAGACTATATATAACGCAAAGAGCGCCGTAAAACCCGGCGCTCCTCCACGTTTCAACTATTTATTTATGAGAGCCTTAAAACCAAGTATCACTACTGAGTATTAAGGATGAGGGATGTTTAAATAATTAAAATCTCTGTTTCATTACCTAATATAATAACAAAAAGGGAGCCCGATATATTGTTCAATATCTTATAAAAAGATTAAAAAAATACTAAATTGCACGAGTAAAGTTCAAAAAGAGATGTGGTGTTGCGTGGATTGCGATAATTTCTTTTGTTCGTGTGAGAGGGTGTTCCGCCCCGATCTCGTCAACACTCCCGTTGTTGTATTAAGTAACAACGACGGATGTGTCATTGCAATGTCACGTGAGGCAAAAAAGATGGGAATTAAAATGGGTATCCCCTATTACCAGCTACTTGAAGAGTATCCTAAAAACAACATCACGGCTTTCTCATCAAACTATGTACTTTATGGCGATCTCTCAGCACGAATCATGTCGATTCTTCGCAAAGAAGCGCCACTAGCCTACCAATATTCCATTGACGAAGCTTTTCTGAATCTTTCGGAGATAGAAAATTCAAAACTCAAACAATGGGGTGAGGAACTTTCGAAAAAGATTCTGAAATGGACCGGTCTTCCTGTCAGTATCGGCATTGCCCGGACAAAAACACTTGCAAAAGTTGCCGTTAGATATGCAAAAAAATATCAGGGCTATAAAAAGTGTTGCTGTATCCTGGACGAAAAACAAAGAAAAACAGCCTTGGAGGGGTTCGCAACAGAGGATGTATGGGGAATAGGACGACGCCTGAAGGCCTCGTTGGAAAACTTTGGCCTCACAACCGCCCTTCAATTTGCCAATGCACCGAAAAGCTGGATCAGAAGAAAATACCATGTAACCGGCGAAAGGACATGGCGTGAACTCAACGGCGAGGACATCATTGACACAGTCGAGATGAACGGTACTCGCAAAAGTATTCTGACAAGTCGCAGCTTCCCCAGGAATATAAATTCAATTGAAGAGTTACGAACAAATGTGTCTAATTATGCAGCACGGTGTTCGGCCAAACTTAGAAAGCAGAATTCAGTTTGTTCAATGGTGACAGTTTTTGTCCAAAGCAATCCATTCTGCAAAGAGCTCCTTCAATATTCAGGTTCCTTGACGGGATATTTTGCAACGCCAACATCATCGACGCCTGAAATCGTGCAAAAGTCAACGGAACTGTTGAAAAAAATTTATCATTCCGGAATATATTACAAAAGAGCCGGTGTAATGGTAAGCGATCTGTCATCGGCAACTTCAATCCAGACCGATTTATTTTTCTATAATCCTGAAAAAAGAAAAAAATTAGATTCAATATCGAAGACTATCGATTATTTGAACAATCGGTTGGGAGACGATTCGGTCATTCTTGCATCACAACAGTACAAAGAAACCGGTGCCGATGGAAAACATTTAAAATTCAGTCATGCAATACATCGATCGTTAAAGTCGCCCGACTATACCACTCGACCCGGAGACTTTCAGGTTATTTAGATATTAACTGTTAAAACAACATTTGATGGCGTTTGGAATTAAAGATATATTAGACATAATCCTCGTAACATTCCTGCTCTTTTATCTCTACAAACTGATGAAAGAATCGGGTTCAATCAACATCTTCTATGGCGTTCTTGCATTTATTGGGGTGTGGATTTTGGCCTATGTCATTCTCGACATGAGATTGACAGGCACCATCCTCGATAAGTTCATGAGCATTGGACTGATTGTGCTGGTCATTTTGTTTCAGGACCAGCTGAAACGATTCCTTGTAGACTTAGGGTCAGGAAAGAAATGGAAAGTGCTAGGGTCAATTTTCTCAAAGCATGGACAAGAAGCCGACAAAGAGGCAAAAAAAAGAAAGATTGTCATGCCAATTGTCTATGCATGCATGAATATGTCCAGAAGCAAAACCGGCGCGTTAATTGTAATTGAACAGAATGTTTCGTTGAAGGATTATGAGAAAACCGGCGACGAAATTGATGCGAGAGTTAATCAACGCATCATAGAGAACATCTTCTTCAAGAACTCCCCTCTTCATGACGGAGCCTTGATATTGTCCCATGGCAGACTTGCATCGGCTGGATGCATCTTGCCAGTTAGCCATTCCACCGATTTGCCAAGGTCACTTGGTTTAAGACACCGATCGGCTTTAGGGATTTCCGAGGTGACCGATGCCTTTGCAATAGTAGTTTCCGAAGAAACAGGAGGCATATCCTATGCCCATCGAGGGGTATTGACTTCAAAAGTCAGCAACACGGAACTCGAGCACCAGCTTTCGCAACTTAATTTTGCATTGTAGTATAAACTTTAGGACAATCTAATACGTTAAATTATAAATTACCTGAATAAATAGAATAACATGGAAAAGGAAAAAATACAACCAGGAAAATATGTTGAGTTGGTTTACGACCTCTATGAAGTTTCAGCTGAAGACGGCGAGAAATTAGTTCATCAGGTTGACCCCGCCGACCCTGAAAAAATTATTTACGGAGTAACACCGGGAGTGATTCAACCTTTGGAAAGGGCTTTGCAAGGACTGACAGTTGGTGATGAATATAAGGTTTTCGCTAACGCTGAAGAAGCTTTTGGCCCCTATGATCCTGAACAGGTTGTTGAACTTGAGAAATCAATATTTGAGATTGACGGCAAATTTGATGAAAATGGAATAAAGCCGGGAGAAGCAGTACCAATGATGACTGCTGACGGATATCGCATTACAGGAATTGTATTGGAAGTAAGTAAAGAAAAGGTTAAAATGGACTTCAATCATCCATTAGCCGGCAAGAATGTTCGATTCAAGGGTAAAGTGCAAGCCGTTAGAGAAGCTACTCCTGAAGAACTCCAGCCGGTCCACGGATGTGGTTGTGGATGTCATGACGAGGGGTGTGAACATGACGGATGTGGTAACGGTTGCGGAGGTTGCCATTGAATTTGTAGCGTAAAGAAATAAATCCAAGTCCCTTCTAAGGTTAGTTGCTTAGAAGGGACATTTTATAATGATATAACCCCACGATTTTCATTAAATTTGCGTAATTAAATGAAAATAGATGAAACAACAAACCAAAGCTATACATAGCAAATTCCCATCAAAAGATGCTTATGGGTCGCTGAGCATGCCGGTGTATCACACTGCAGCCTACGAATTTGACGATGCCGATTCGATGAGTGATGCCTTTTGTGGTCGCGTTCTTGTTCCCGATTATTCAAGGGTAATGAATCCAACGGTCATGTTTCTCGAACAAAAAGTGAGGGATATCACAGGCGCGAAAGATGTGATAGCACTAACATCGGGCATGGCAGCTATCAGCAACACATTCTTAGCTTTGACCAGTACCGGTAAAAACATAGTGACATCACGTCATCTCTTTGGAAACACTTTCGGACTGCTGGTAAATACTCTGGGTCGTTTCGGAGTGGAGACCAGGTTCACCGACTTGACAAACATTGAAGAAGTAAAAAAATTGGTCGACGATAACACATGTTGTGTTTATCTTGAGATTATCACCAATCCGCAGATGGAAGTCGCCAATCTCAAAGCACTAAGTGAGATAACAAAAGCACATAACATTCCATTAGTAGCCGACACAACTATCATTCCTTTCACGGCATTCAATGCCTCGAATCAAGGTGTCGACATCGAGATTGTTTCCAGCACCAAATACTTGTCGGGTGGTGCTACCTCTTTGGGAGGATTAATAATAGATTATGGTAATTTCCCTGAATTCAATCGTAGAATTCGGTTTGAGATGTTGTTTAACATAGGGGCTTACATGACGCCCCACGCTGCCTACATGCAGACTCTCGGTCTTGAAACATTGAGTGTGCGATATGCTGTCCAATCGAAGAACGCTCTCGAATTGGCAAGAAAACTTAAGACTCTTCCCGCCATAAAAAGAGTGAACTATGTTGGACTGGAAGACAATCCTTATCATGAAATAGCTTGTCAACAGTTCGGTGAAACTGCCGGAGCAATGTTGACCATTGACTTGGAGAGTGAAGAAGCTTGCAAAAAGTTCATAAACAGCTTGAAATTGATTAAAAGAGCCACTAATCTCTTTGACAATAAATCGCTCGCCATACATCCTTCAAGTACAATCTTCGGACCATTTTCTGACAAGCAGAAAGCCGAGATGGATATTCTTGACACCACGATTCGCCTCTCGATAGGTTTGGAAGACGTCGATGACCTATTCGACGACATAAAACGAAGCCTAAGTTGATATGATATATTTTAATAACACCCTAATGTATTAATGAAGATGTCAATTATATTAAAACAGAAATGAAAGAGAAGAAATTTGATTTTGATGAAATAATTGAGCGCAGAGGTTCAGGAGCATTGAAATATGATGCCCTTCTTGAGCGCTACGGCAATCCCGATTTGTTACCATTATGGGTTGCCGACATGGATTTTGCGACACCTTCATTCATCGTCGACGCATTGAAGGAAAGAATGGAGCACCCGTTATTTGGATACACTGTTCTCCCCTCGACCCTTTGGTCTACTGTCAGCAAGTGGATAGAAGACCACCACAATTGGAAAGTTGAAGAAAAATGGCTGACTTATATCCCCGGCATAGTCAAAGGGATTGGAATGGTGATAAATGTTTTCACGGAACCCGGGGATAAAATCATTATTCAACCCCCGGTGTATCACCCGTTCCGTATTGTTCCAGAGGAAAACGGACGTCAGATTGTCTATAATCCTTTAATTGAGAATTCGGATGCTACTTACTCTATGGATTTTGAAAACCTTGAGAAGGTTATAGATGAAAAATGTAAGATTTTGATTTTGTCGAATCCTCATAATCCGGCTGGAATAATCTGGGATGCTGGCACACTTAGAAAATTAGCCGAAATATGTCACAACAATAATATTCTTGTGATATCAGATGAGATACACAGCGATATGGCTCTTTTCGGGAAAAAACATATTCCTTTCGCTACAGTTAGCGACATTGCTGCTCAGAATAGTATAACATTCGGTGCTCCATCAAAAACCTTCAATATTGCGGGGATAGTCAGTTCTTATGGGATTGTCCCAAATAAAAAAATACGGGATCGCTTCTTCAATTGGCTAAAAGCCAATGAATTCAATGATCCGGATATTTTTGCGCCAATAGCAACAATTGCTGCCTTTAAAAAGGGAGAACAATGGCGCCGAGAAATGTTGCATTATGTAGAAGACAATATAGAATATCTTATTGATTATTGTAAAGAAAATATACCTAAGATCAAGCCGTTACGACCCGATGCATCTTTCCTTGTTTGGCTTGACTGTAGGAAACTGAAGAAGAATCAAAAGGAACTAAATGAACTTTTTGTTGAGAAGGCCGGTTTAGCACTTAACGACGGAGCCATGTTTGGAAAAGAAGGGGAAGGCTTCATGAGACTGAACGTCGGCCTTCCCCGTAAATTGTTATCAATCGCTTTGGAGCGATTGAAACAGGCTGTTGATAATTTCTCCTAACTCTGCACTGTATTTAATTTATAGGCCGGTAAAAGGAACAGCCAGGTAGTGATACAGAAAGGACCTGTCAATGTTGGTAAACCGTAGGGTGTGAAGAAAGAATCCATTCCCGCCTGAACAAATACAGTAGCTATAATCGCCATCAGTGTCCATAGTGCAGTTTTAAGGCCCGGCTTATAGAAAGTACATCCAACAGCTATCCCTGTCAAGACCGGTGAGAATCCAAATAGTCCATTGGCGATATCATTAGGATCGGCCTCAAATAGAATTGCTATCGCAAGTGAAACGGCTGATGCTATAGCAGCCCACATGCATGCCCATCGACTGCAAACCGCTAGAGCCACAAGAAAGAAGATTCCTGTCACCCATGAATTAATCAGGAACACTTGAGAGATGCCTTTTAGCCAATAAATCACAAGTTGTCCAAACGAAGTGTCAAGAACAAAATCGAAATGAATATTCAGCTGTGGCATTGACAAACCTGATGGGTCGGTTGGTAAGCCATGCATCATGCGGGAAGCGTAAAGGAAGATCCATGTCATGAAAACAAACGGAAATGTCAATGAATTGCATTTCCATGGAGCCATTACGTTATTGAATCCTGTTCTAACCCATGATGTCATGGCAGCACAAATTACCAATGCGAGCCACATTAACCAAGTATTTGCAAGGAATGTCGGGAATGCACAACCCACCAGGGTACCATTGAAGCCGAACAACCCAGCATCAAAATCAGTGCTTTTAGGTTGTAGCAGATAGCCCGACAGAGTAGCTACTACAGCACCTACAATAGCACCATAGGCAACCTGAGGGATATGGTTCTCATAGGATCCCCAGAAGATACCGGCGAGAAACAACAACCCGGTCCAAGCGCTTTGCTGAAACATCACTTGCCCTATGCCTGTGAATGTCGCTTTGCAAGGATTCAGAATCTTTATCATATCATTAATTTTAGTTGATTATTACTATCGCCAGGGAAATTCCGGCGGTACCGGCTTCCCTTTAACTTGCATTCTGACAGTAGAACAAAATTCTCTGACAATTTTCTTTACAGGACCGGGTTCCATTCCGAGAACCTTGAACAATAGTCCGGAATTATTAGGTAATCTTGAAATTCCCTGCGCAATATGCTTTTCCTTGTCAATAAATGCAGGAGTCTTTTCATATATGGATTGTATATTATCCTTCGGAGTCATAACAATCACATTGGCAAAGACGTCATATCCGTGCATGATGCCTATATCTCTAATAGGATCTCGATGGGGATCTATTATGAATTTTTCCCGGAATAACTGATTCCCGTCTGGTCTTTCACCGTGACTACAAACCGACATTATATCGAATTTGAACAATTCTCCTTCGTTATAATACTTTCTTCCGGCCATATAGATTTCCGCGTAGAACAAAGTTGCAGTTTCATGGACAATCAGCTGTGTATCGGAAATAAAACGTGCTCGAGCACATGGGATAACAGGTTCAGGAAGATACTCCATATAGGAATTTTCCTCCATAGTAATAGTTTGCAGCAATCCTGAGTAATTATCTAGCATGCTTGCAATTTTCGTTGCAGCGCCTGTTGAGACATGAGCGATAGCATCCTTTTTAACAGTAAAAATCTGTCGGTATCGGTCGCCGTCAACGTTGGGTCCTCCTGAAGAAAGAATATATACACAAGGCATTTCGGGCATCTCGGCATCGAAATAAAGCTCCTGCTGAACAATCAAAGGAGCCCTTCTGTCGAGGTCTCTTAATATCGATTTGCCCGATGAGTCCACTTCAAACCCCAATCTCAGATAACCATGTTTTCCGGGAGCCCCGACATGCATAGCACGTGGACGCTTTTTATAGGGGGCCATCTCCTTTGCATCGTCGAATGAGACGATGTCGACATCGGTTATGTATTCGGGGATATTAGGTTTAAACATTTCAATTCTTATCAAAGAGTGCCATTTTGAAAATCAGATCGACGAGTTCATCGATACCCTCTCCAGTCATGGCATTTGTAAACACAAATGGCTTTCCCGGTCTCATGAGCTCGCTATCATGCTTCATAACTTCAAGTGATGCATGAACATAAGGAGCCAAATCGGTTTTATTTATCACAAGAATGTCACTTTGTGATATGCCGGGACCATCTTTTCTTGGAATTTTATCACCGGCAGCGACATCAATGACATAAATGAAGAAATCGACTAATGCCGGAGAAAATGTAAGAGTCAGATTATCACCACCCGATTCGATCAGGACAATATCGGCATCGGGAAATTTTGCCTCCATTTCTTCCACGGCGGCAATATTCATCGATGGGTCTTCGCGAACGGCTGTGTGAGGGCAAGCTCCTGTTTCAACCCCTATGATACGATCTTCCATAAGAATGCCTTTCAATGTTTTCCTTACGTGTTTAGCATCTTCTGTTGTCACTATATCATTAGTTATGATTAGAACTTTCATGCCTCGCTCAAGTAGCCTCGGCGTTATCGCTTCTATTATGGCAGTTTTCCCTGATCCGACAGGACCGCCAACACCTATTCTGCAAGTACTCATTTTCTTTAATTTTAATTAGTTCATGAACATGCGCATATTTCCTTTCTCATGCATCGAGGCGAAAATATCCATCTCAGGTACAAATGAATTCATATCCTCGAAAGTCATGTCCTTTGCCGTTTCATAAAGCTGCTCAACATCAGCACTCAATTTTTGCAGGATTAACTGTGTATCGTAATGAGAAACCCTGACACATCTCAGTGATGCGCCCAAAACCATATTTATCACTCCATATTGATGAGAGGCAAAAAGTTCCTTTTCAGATAACCCTGCAGCTGCAAAAGACAATCCTTGTGCAATTGGAAACATTCCTGCTGTTGTTCCGTTTTTAATATCGTCGAGCCATGAATGGATTAAACTGTTTTCAGGAAAAAGCTTAACGGATAGTTCTGCCATCTTTCTTCCCATTCTCTGAAGCATCATTCTCGCCTCATCGTTCATTTTGAAAAGCAAAAGACCGTTGTCGATTTTCTCTACTGCCTCCAGATCATCCTTCAAAGCACCCCGGAATGAAAGCAGTGCAGCCACACCATCTGAAAATGCACCTTGAATAGCCACCGAACGGGTATACTCTTCAAGAGTGGCCGCATCATGTACGATGCCAAGATGAGATGCCGTTTCCAGTCCGTTGGAAAACGAAAAAGTTCCAACCGGGAACTGAGAATCGGTCATCTGAAGAAGATACATCAAATTCATAGGTGTATCAAATGATTCAGTGTACATGGGAATGGCTCTCGTGGGAGGCACCGCCGAATAGACGACGAAGCTCGTGGGGTGCAAGATAAGGAATTATCTCGTTCCCGGGCTGGAAACTATAACTTATCTTGTCGATATTGTGTGTTTCCATCACACTAAGCATAACCTTCTTATCAACAGTCAACGGAACATAGACTTTAGTTCCTTTCACAACTGCCGGCCAATGCTGGTTGCCGATAGCATGTCCCAATTCCAATGAAATTCTTATAATTTCTTCCGAAGCCAGAGTCTTTAATGCATCCAGTTCTATAACCAGAACATTGCTGAGATCCAATCTTATGACAACAGCTTCCTTCTTTTCGGGATCATAAACAAGGATATCACCATCCTCAACTTTAGTTCCACGTTTGAGAGCAACTGGAAATTCGTTTCCATGATCACTTTTGACAAGGAAACGGCTCTTCTGGGCCGTCCACTGATCAAGGAAAATCGTTTCCACATGACAATTGTGAAGCTTATCATGCCATTCAGGTGAATGAGCATTGCCGAGAATTTCTGTAAATACTTCCATTTCTTCTATTAAAAAAATTGGGGCGCCTTTGGGAGGCGCCCCAAAAAATTAGCTAAACCAATATAATTGAGCCAGAGGCAATTCTTTTGCAGGTGGAACAGTTGCAAGTACACCGTCAACATAAACATTGAATGTTTCAGGATCCACTTCAATGTGCGGCATTGCAGTATTGCGGACCATGTCCTCCTTTGTCAATTGACGAACACCATGAACCGGATAGAAAATATTGTTGGTCCCAACTATTTTCTTGATGTCCATATCATAGGCCGCCTTAGAAACAAATCTTACACATGTTTCAGGCATAGCCTTACCAAAAGCTCCGTACATCGGTCTCATAATCTTTGGCTGAGGAGTCGGCAAAGATGCGTTACAATCACCCATATTAGCCCAGTTGATTAAACCGCCTTTAAGAACGAGCTTCGGTTTTGTTCCAAAGAATGCAGGTTCCCAAAGGACTAGGTCGGCCATTTTGCCAACTGCAATTGAACCAAGAATGTCAGAAATTCCGTAACAGATTGCCGGGTTAAGAGTAATTTGAGCGAGATAACGAAGAACACGGAAGTTGTCGTTCTGGTCGGAATCTTCCGGAAGCTTACCTCTAACCTGCTTCATGTAGGAAGCCATCTGGAAAGTCCTCATGAATGATTCACCAACGCGACCCATAGCCTGGGAGTCGGAAGAAACCATAGAAATGATACCCAAATCATGGAATACATTTTCTGCAGCCTGAGTTTCAGGACGTACACGGCTCTCTGCAAAAGCTACATCAGAAGGAATAGTCGGATTAAGGTTATGACAAACCATAATCATATCAAAGAGTTCAGCCTCTGAGTTGATTCCATAAGGAAGTGTTGGGTTTGTTGACGAAGGCAGAACATTATTCAGGGAAGCAACCTTCAGAAGGTCGGGAGCATGACCGCCACCTGCACCTTCGGTATGATAGGTATGGATTGTGCGTCCATCGATAGCAGCGATTGTGTCCTCAACATAACCCGATTCATTAAGAGTGTCGGAGTGAAGTGCAACCTGTACATCATACTTATCGGCTACAGACATACATGCACGGATAGCAGCAGGAGTCGTACCCCAGTCTTCGTGAAGTTTGAAACCGCAAGTTCCTGAAACGATTTGCTCTTCCAATGTTTCCTTTACTGCAGAATTACCTTTGGATAGAAGACCGATATTGATTGGTAATCCTTCGGTTCCTTGAAGCATTTTATGAGTATTCCATACTCCTGAAGTTATGGTAGTTCCGTTGGAACCATCAGTGGGACCAACACCACCACCTATTAGAGTGGTAATACCGTTGCTTAAGCAGTTATAAGCTTGTTGAGGAGACACCATATGGACGTGACCGTCGATACCGGCAGCCGTCAAAATAAGATGTTCACCCGATATGGCATCAGTAGAGGGTCCGGTGCAAAGAGTAGGAGTAACTCCTTGCATAACGTTAGGATTACCGGCCTTACCTATTCCGGCGATCTTACCGTCCTTTACACCAACGTCGGCCTTAATGACACCCAAAATTGGATCAAGAATGGTAACGTTAGTAATAACCAAGTCAAGAGAACCTGCTTTTGAAGTTATTGTATTGGCGGTTCCCATACCGTCGCGAATGGTTTTACCACCACCATAAACAACTTCGTCACCTAAAACACGAAGGTCTTTTTCTATCTCGACATATAAATCGGTGTTTCCCAGGCGAATCTTATCACCTACAGTCGGGCCGAAAAGATTATTATATTGTTGACGTGAAATTGTTGCCATGATATTCTTTTATTCTTTGATTGGACAATTTTATTTTGCAGGAGTTGTAAATTCTGCATCGGCTTCAGCTTCAGGAATATCCTTGAAACCATATTTTGAAATGCAGCTGAAAGCACGAATTTCACGAGGATAATAAGTTGGGGTATCTTCAAGGCCGGCAAAACCCTTAGTGAGGCCATTGAAGCCAATTATTCTGTGTTTACCTGCAAATTCTACTATCTCCACTTCTTTCTCTTCACCCGGTTCGAAACGAATAGCCGTAGTAGCCGGGATATTGAGATGATATCCGAAAGCAGCCTTACGATCAAATTCCATGTAACGGTTTACTTCAAAGAAATGAAAATGGGATCCAATCTGGATGGGACGATCACCTGTGTTACGAACTTTAAGGGTTTTTGTGCGACGATAATCGTTGTAAGTCAGATCACCATCGGCCAGGATGACTCCTCCCACAGGGACTTGTTCTGCGGGAGTAAAACCGGGAGTATTTGGATAGGTAATCTGAGGCTTACCCGGATAAATGCCCTGCAGGGTTGTATAATCGTTGGTATTGTTATCAGTTGCCATTTCAGTAGATTTTTTCGGTTAAAGTTACTTGATTGGATGATGGATGCTAACGAGACGTGAACCGTCGGTGAACACTGCTTCAACCTGTAGTAGATGAATCATATCGGCGACCCCCTCCATGACATCATCTTTAGTCAATACTGTTGTAGCATCGTGCATGACTTCTTCAACCGTTTTCCCCTCACGAGCACCTTCAAGTGCACAAGAAGTGATGTAGGCTACCGATTCGGGATAATTCAGCTTCAATCCTTTCTTAAGACGGCGTTCTGCAATCATCCCCAAAGACAAGAGTGTGAGCTTGTCAAGTTCTTTAGGCGTTAAATGCATGGTGATTAAATTATTAGGTTAAATATTTATTTTCGTTTTAAACGTGTTGTTACGAATGTTATCAGTTTGTAGCAAATTTATAATAACCAGTTCTATTTACAACAGGAAAAGAACTGTTCTTTAACATAAAAAAAGAGCCGGTCGATAAGCCGGGTTATGTCGGACGGTCTCTATAGAGACGCGCCGTTCCGTCATTTATCTGTGAGTCGGCTCACACCGACCCTATAGCAGTCTACCCCCCGGCAGGAACGAGCAGTTCCTATATACCGGTATACTTGACCTTGCAACCCATGGGGAGTGCGGCATGGCCCATCACTGGGTCACCCGGTAGTCTCTTACACCACCTTTTCACCATTGCTCCGGCGACCTAAAATCACCGGGGCTGTTATTTTCTGTCACTTAACCCCGACTGTCACCAATCCCTTCCTGTTAGGAAGCATGGCGCTCTAGTTGCCCGGACTTTCCTCCGAATTGCTTCATATAAAATATGACATTATCCGGCGACGGAATGACCGACTCTTTGACAAAGTTAGCAAAAAGTTTTGTAGTTAAACAAAAACCCTTGCAGCTTAAGTACTGCAAGGGTTCAAGTTTCGTAAGCAATAAATAATTATTGTGCTGGGTCAATTACAATCACGCGGTAACTGTTCTGGTCCATGAGGTTCTTCATGGCGTTTTGAACGTCGGCAGGTGTCAGCGACTTGAGCATTTCGACATCTCCATTGAATGTGTCAACACCATTTATAATCCATCCTTGCATCTGCTGGCTCCATGTCTCATTCTTTTCCTTGTTTTCAACAGCGGTTTTCACCATATAATCGATGACCTTGTTGAATTCTTCCTGACCCACATTCGAAGTCATGTCAATGAATTGCCCTTTGATGAATTCAAGAACTTCGTCTTTCATTTCAGGTTTCATCGGGAAAGCGCTTTGGATAAGGACATTGTTGATACCAGGACGACGCATAGAGCCTCCGGCACTGATGGAATAAACGGCTCCCATTTCTTCACGTACCGTATCTATCAGTCGTTTACTTAGGATTTGGGCTGCGATAGAAATCAGAGCACGATCCTTGGCAGTATAATCCATGGCTCCTGTTGCAAGAATACCTACCCAAGTCTGAGGTGTTTGCATTGCCAAAGTCTCGTTGTCTTCGAGTGGTCCTACAATGATATCATTGGCAACATTGGGAGCGAACTGAGTCTTGTTATTTACATCGGCAGGAAGAGTGGCAACATATTGTTCCAGTAATGGCTTCAGTTCTTCAAGATTGACATTACCAACAACGATGAATGTATAGTCGGCAGCATTCTTGGTGAAGTCATGAATCATTTCTTCAATTCTTTCACGAGACGCGTTATCAATAATAGCTTTAGAAATCATCTGTTGACGCGGATCACTGTAAAGAGCTCCATATAGTTTCTTCATGAACTGGAACTGAGGTTGGGCCTCTTGGTTAGCGATTACCGAAGAGTAGGAGCCTACGAGCGAACTGAATTCGTCGGGATTGAGATTAGCCGCTGTGAAGTAATTATAGATTATCTCAAATGAAGTTGTCAGATCTTTGGGAGTAGTGGTGATTGAAGCTTCGCGGGTGTAAACGTTGATTGAAGGATTGAACTTAACTTTCTTACCTGCGAGATATTTGTTTACATCGCTGTTGGTATATTCTCCGAATCCAAGTTGACTCAAAGCGACATCCATAAAGATGATGCTTGCCGAGTCAGCGGCATCGATCTTTTCTGTTCCTCCGAGAGCTATTGCCGAAATCAGAACTTCATCATCTTTGAATGTCGTTGGTTTCACGATTACCTGAACTCCATTTGAGAGAGTCAAAAGTTGAGCATCCCATTGTGAAAGAGTTTCCTCTTTGACAACTTTACCCGGAGCCGGAAGGTTAGGAATAAACGGATCTTCTCTCATTTCGTCCTTATAGGCCTCGATGTTCTCGGCATCAACAGAGGCAAAGATCTGATTCATTTCATCGGGCACCGGGACGGGATAGTTTTCCCCCTCGGGAAGAAGTACAAGAAGCACTCGGTTATCGGGAGAAACCATTTCGGCCATGGTCTGGTTAATAGCCTCCAATGGAAGCATGGGGGTAATACCTTGAGCGAGTTGCCATTCTATTTCTACTCCGGGAGCTGGGGTACCATCAATGAAATTACGAATATATTCCTGACCGTATTTGTCGTTCTCAACATTTGCACGGTTATTGTAGGCCGATTCGATATTTGCAAGATATTTTGCTTTGGCGCGGTCATATTCGCTTTGTGTGAAACCGCCGCGTTGTGCTCTGAGGATTTCTCGATAAGCAGCTTCTATAGCAGGACGAACGTCACCGTCCTTAGGAAGAACGTCAAGACTCAAAGCATCCTCTGTTTTAGCAAGGAAAAAGTTACCATAGCTTACATTGGCCTGTGCGAACGGAGCATCGGGCTTCGACGCAATATCGTTAAGACGCTCATTGAGAATGGAAGTTATGATTCCCGTCAAATATTTTGTAATGATCTCCATTTGAGTTCCTTTATACTCATCAGGGATCGATTCATTCTTGAACATAAGTTCAGCGATGGCGTTTGCTTGCTCGGGATCAGTTCCGATTGCATAGAGAGTACCTTCGTTATCGTCGACCTTCAGATAGATTCTTTCTTTAGGATTAGCAGGCATTTCAATGCTGGAGAACATCTCTTTAATCTTCTGTTCTATGTAATCGACATTAATGTCACCGACTACGATGATACCCTGTTGATCGGGACGATACCATGTCTCATAGTATTCTCTGATTTCCTCGGGTTTGAAATTATCTATGACTGAGATAAGGCCGATTGGCAAGCGATGGCCATATTTGCTTCCCGGGTAAATGTCGGGGAGGACATTCTCCAGAATTCTCATTTGTCCGACCATACTGCGACGCCATTCCTCATGAATCACACCTCTTTCCTTGTCAATTTCAACAGGTTCGAGAAGCAATCCATCGGCCCAGTCGTGAAGGATCAGGAGACAAGAATCGAGTACCCATTCATTTTGTGAAGGCACGTTGGAGATGCGATAAACAGTTTCATCAACGCCGGTGTAAGCATTCAGGTCCACACCAAACTTAACGCCGATTGATTCGAGGTAGCTAATGAGAGAATTTCCCGGGAAATTAACCGTACCGTTGAAACACATATGCTCAAGGAAGTGGGCCAAACCTCTTTGGTTCTCTTCTTCAAGAATCGAGCCGACTTTCTGTGCGATATAGAAGTTCACCTGTCCTTTCGGCTTCTCGTTATGACGAATATAATAGGTTAAGCCATTGGGCAGAACGCCATAGCGTACTTCGCTATCGAGTGGCAGCTTCGGCATTTGCTGTGCATTGACGACTGGATAGGAAAAAGCTCCTATCAGTGCCATTCCCAGCACAGCATAGATTTTTTTGATTGGGTTCATATCATTATTTTTAATTGACATTATCAAAAATTTGACGCAAAATTACAATTAAAGTTTCAATAAAGCTCTTAATTTAAAGTTTTAGTTTATTATTAGACGTTAAATGTTTCTGGTTTATAATTCAGAGATATAATTATATACTCATGGAATCTAATAACTTAACTACTTTACATCTTTAAACTCAAATTAATTCCTAACCCTTGGCCAAACAATCCAAACGCCCAAAAAAAGGAAACTGAAAAGGAAGAGTCCCATCAGGACAAAGTCACTGACAAGAATTACGTTTGCAGTAGCAATGTGAACCGATTGGAATATGAGTCCAATTGTAACACAGATAACCAAAATCAGCATAATCCATTTTTCCACTATGCTTGTTTGCGGATTATGAGGTGGCAACCGGTTAAGCACCTTGTTTGTGAACCACTGATCCTTTCTGGCCTCGGGAAGTTCCTTCCTGAGGAATTCGGTCAATTTTGCGTCGTTAATTTTTTGGTTATTTTTATCCATAAATTCACTTTAGTTCATTCATTATTTCAGCCATTTTGTATCTTGCTCTCGACAGGTAAACTTTTACTGTTCCTTCGGGAAAACCGGTAATCTTAACGATTTTTTTAATTGGGAGTTCCTCGAGATAAAAAAGAAGGGTAACAGTTCGTTCCTTGTCGGTGAGAGTCTCCATGGCACTTGCGACATCCATTTTTGCGTCCAACCATTGCAAAGATACTGAAGGAGGTCTAGACAAAGAACTAATTTCGATATCTTCTGATGGGAGTTCACGTCTTTTCCAAGAGACGAATTCATTATAAGCGATTCTGAAAAGCCAAGTTTTAAATCGAGCAACTCCTTTGAAAGACCTGATTGCAAGCCATGCCTTTAGGAAAGTTTCTTGTGAAAGGTCATCGGTCAATGCTGCATCACCAAGAGTCAGATTCAAAAGGAATCTTCTCAATGGTTCATTGTAGGCAGCGACCAATTGACCGAATGCGTCACGATCGTCCAACGTGACGCACCGGACAATCAGTCCCATTTCCTGAACTGCCGTCAGCATATCAACCAATTCCCTTAATGGATATTTATTTGTTTCCTTTGAAGTAGAAGAATGTAGCAAGACGTGCACCACCGATCAGCAATGGTATTCCACCACAGATTACAGCAGCTTCGGGTGCCCCGGCCACAAGGAAGAAGAAAATTATTACGATCCCAACACCACACCAGATCATACTCTTACGGAAATCATCTTTCACACGTGGTGATTCCGGGAAAGGAGAAATGTTCGGAATCGGTGGAACATTCTCCGCTTCTCCATTCCCGGCTGAGTCAGTCTGGGCCTTTTTATCCTCAGAAGTGACAACAGTGTAATTATAGGTCACATGACTGGCCGGATTTCCCGAGAAGAAACTATCGGGAAGGTCATATCCATTTTCAATAGCCTTTTCTATAATTGCGCTACGTGTGCGATAACGTTTAAGCAAGAAGATCAACACAGCCACAACAATCAGCACAATAGCCAGACAAGGGAAAAAAATCGCAACAGTAACAATTCTCGAAACTGTTTTCTGCTGAGCAAGTTCAATTTTAGCCTCTTGTAATCTCAACGCTTCGATATTCTTATCGACGGCTGCCATGAGTTTGTTGACATTCGCGTTTGTCCTGACCGAATCAGTGTAATAATTAACGACCGTATCGCCGGTTTGATTAATGATCACAACTTTTTTGTCCATTGACTCATTGATTTCGTCAATAATATTTTCTCTCAGGTCGGAGAGCTCGTCTATCAGGTCATCAAGATTTTCTCCATGGGAATTAATGCGACACGAGGACATGCCTATCATCAAGGCCAAAGTGATAAAGAAAAAAATTTTTTTCATAGAATTCTTCGTTGGTTTTGTTTTTCTAATAGACGCAAAGGATAAGCCAAAGGTTACATTAATTTTAAAATTAACAGTTTTTAACAGCCGAGGCTGCTATTTTACGGTTTAATAATTACTTCATTTTCACTGCATGTCATCATTAGCTCCACATAAATCGCCACAACTGTCGAGTCCCAGCTGTTGCATTGGCGCAATGACATCAATGAAAGTTTCGGGCAAAATAATGTTGGAAACTCCAATGGCATCTTTGAATAATGGGGCGATTTCCTCGTCTTTAAACCCTGCAATTCCACATCCGATTCTTGTAACGAGAAACTGAAGTTCGGGATGAGATTTCGCGAACTTGATGAAGTCATCGACATAAGGTTTTATAGTATCTGGTGCACCCTGCATGGTTGGGATGGCATAAGATCTTCCTTGGAGTCCTACTCCTTGTCCCCATTTTGCTCCGAATTTGTTGGATGCTACTCGGGCGGCTCCTCCAGCATGGAAACCATCGAGATTGCTTCCAAATACAAAAATTTCATTGGGTTTTAGCTCCGTGATAAAATCGGGAGTAAATCTTTTTTTTGTCATAGGTATTGAAGTTGTTTGTGGATTTCTCGAAATACTATTCTGCTTTGTGTCCCCCAATCTGGCGATTACGATCCTTTTGTGTCGCTCCTTCTGCGAAATTTATACCTCGAAGAATGATATTCTTGCCGAACTTCTTGCGAAGGTTCAGCACCGCTTCCTGTCGGCTACGCTCCTTTGCCAAACGCAACTCTTCATCTTCACGTCGTCGTTTAACCTCATCATAGTCTATAAAAAGATCGAGTTGTTCGGGTGCATTGTCTTTCTCTGCCATCTCTTCATCAATCAGATTGTTGATTGAAAGTGTGAGTCTTCGAATCAACAATTTGGGATTCACAATACGGTCATAAAGTTCAGAAACCTTTCCGACCAGTACATTGGCTGAAGATGTTGGGCGGTCAATGTTAATCGTTCCATGACTGTGAGTAGGAACATCGCGACCGTATCGATCACGTTTCACAAGCCCAGTGTAATTCCGGCTGATCTCGACGTTGGTGAGTGATTCGACATCGTAACCGATAGTCAAAACAATTTGACTTGTCACCAGTTGTTTCTCTATCAGCTCATAGGAAACGGCATCGGCCATTTCCATAACGACATTTCGGGCTTTTGCCGCATCGTAAGGTTCGTGCAGAACTTGTCCGCTACTAATGGAATGAGTATCGGGCCGATAGTCCTTTACCTGTGCCATAGTAACTGGCTCCCATCCCCATGCATGGTCAATCAACAGTTCGGCGTTCACACCGAAAAGTTTGTATAAAAGGTTCTCGTTATGTAACGACTGACGTGCAATGTCGCCCATTGTAAAGATATTATAATCCTCCAATGTTCCGGCAACCCCGTGTCCAACACGCCAAAAATCGGTCAGGGGTTTATGTTCCCAAAGTTCCCTACGATAGGTCATTTCATCAAGTTCGGCAATACGAACTCCATCACTGTCTGGTTTCATTTTTTTGGCAACAATATCCATGGCAACTTTAGATAAATACAAATTTGTTCCTATTCCTGCGGTTGCTGTTATACCGGTTTCTTTTAACACGGCACGGATGATAGTCATTGCAAGTTCATGAGCCTTCATACGATAGGTTGCCAAATAGGACGTGGCATCAATGAAAACTTCGTCTATTGAATAGACATGAATGTCTTCGGGAGCTATAAATTGCAAATACACGTCGTAGATACGCGAGCTATAGTCAATATATAGCTGCATGCGTGGAGATGCGACAATATAGTCAATTGCTTTTTCAGGATGTTCTTTCAGTATTTTTGCCGAGGAAGATTTGGCAGTTCTCCCCCTTTTCATATTAGCCTCTCTGACTTTTTGAACCACTTCGAAGAGACGAGGTCGTCCCCCGGTTCCATAAGCTTTAAGTGCTGGTGAGACTGCGAGACAAATAGTTTTTTCGGTCCTTGAAGAATCGGCTACGACAAGGCAAGTATCGAGCGGATCAAGTCCGCGCTCGACACATTCGACCGAAGCATAAAAGCTCTTCAAATCAATCGCGATATAACTTCTCTCCTCTTTTTCTGCCACAATTTAAAGGTTGGGTTGTGTCCTTATTTATCACGATTTATCATGATTTCTGATTGTATGTATGATCATGCACTATTAGGAAGATTATTCCGAGAAGAGGGAATTAGAATAGGAGCATAAGATTTTTAGACTTAAAAATAGTGAGCGGCACTTTATAGACGATTGTGTCGGCAGGTAACACTGTCAACTCGGTTGAAGTGGAAAAGATAATGTTCTTACTCATGCTTTGATTGCGAAGTTACAATTTTAGGCAAATAATAAGGTCAATGAAATATAAATTTGTAGGAAATGTAATTCTGATTGTATAAGAATTACATTTCTAAGTATAATTACATAGATCAGACCTTTTCATTATGACTCTCTATTTCCATTTTTACAATAATTATGCCATAATTCATAACGTCTGACAGAGATATTATATATGCTGGAATATAAAACTAAAAATTCGGATTGTCATAAAATTTATAACTCCTCCATCTATTCTAAAAATAATTGGAGGAGTTAAGATATCCCTATAAACGGGATTAAATAAAGATATAGTTTTTATTTAGTTCATGACAAAAGTATATAATTATTATTAGAATAGTAACATATTCGTATTCTTTTTGCATAAATTAACATTTCCGTATTTATTTCATCTCATTTCTGGATTATTTCTGGATTATTTTCGTAAGACTCATTACAAAGAAACTCAATTAAGTCAATATTTTGTAACTGTTTTCTATATTTTCGGGGAATAGCATTATATCCAAGAACAGAACCAATAATGTTACCAGCGATTGCACCCGTTGAATCACTGTCGCCGCCATGATTTACGGCTGGAATGACACATTGGTTAAAATCATCAATATGTGCGACACAGAAAACGGTTATTGCAAAAGACTCCTCGGCTTGTCTAATTGTCAAGATTTCATGAAAAATTGAAAACGTCGTTTCAGCCTCTACAGCCGCGAAACCTTGAGGCCTCTACAGTTAAGTTGATGTCAAAATTTGGTTGCCTATGATTTTTTACTATGGAGGCGGAAATAGGTAATACAACTGAGTGAATCCCGGATTCCGAAGTAGGCTGCCAAAGACCCATATAGGAAATACATTATGCCTCCCGAGATTGATTCGGCCCCATTACCGTGTATTAGGATTATGATGCCTAAGACCAAGAAATAGAGTCCGAGCAACGCTGTTATGATTGCAATTACCAAAGAAAATATCTGAAAAGCCATGAAATGCTTCGGTTCTGACGGCATCATAGCCTCAGCCGATGTTTGGGAACGTGCGTTGAAATAGGAAGAATAGTTGATGTTGTAGGTTTGTTCCATCACAGTGACACATTCCTCAGCGGTTGGGTTTTCCTTGATTTTGTTATAGGACTGGTTAAGCTTGAAAGCGCGGGAGATGGCAGCGAAGGAGAAGAATCCGAAGATCAACAGTGCGACCCAATCATTACCGCTTCCACGCACCATAGAGAAGAGGACAAAAATGAAGGCTACGCCCAAGTATACAGCGGTAATAAACTCCAAGGTCACCATTCGTGACAATCGTTTTTGGAAAGCGCGAATGTTTTCTGTGTAGACTTCTTCAAGCACTGAAGCGATTTCCGACAGTCGTTCATAGCGAAGAGTGTCGGGCATGTTCTTGTTCAGGAACCAGGAAAGTCCCCAAACAACGAACAGTGCCGCGATGAACGAATTTTGGTTAATGATGGGAGTGTTTAATAACCCTAACAGAGGGTAAATAATTATCCAAAGGAAAAAATAGAAACTTGTCTTCATGATTTATAACATCTCTGATTTTCCAAAGGTAGGAATTTTCATTCAATTGTAGTTCATAGTTGTCACGTTGACGAGGATGGAAGCTTGTCATGCGACAAGCTTCACATCTACATATGGGCGTAGGCCTATCTGGACCGATGCACCGACGATTCGGCGTCCGAAGAAAAACCTTTGAGCTCTGATTAGGTCATAACGATAGACGGCGTTGTCGCCATAGATTGCCACCGACCCGATTCTCTTGGGGTTATATATATCGGCATAGAAAGCATATCTTTCCATTGGTTTGATCTTGAAACCATTTTTCTCCTTCTTTTGAAGATCCTCAGCCCTATAGACATCGATTATGCCCTTGCAGGATGACTGATTTTTGGACGGTTTGCACATCTCGGCCATCATTCCCGAATGGAGAGTAGACCGGAGACTTTTGAAAATTAAGGCGATTTCCTGCTCGATTGTGAGCGGTTTTGAAGAGTTGTTCTGGTTTGTTTTTTTCATACATTTAAAGGTTATGTGATTAAAAAATTATCGACTGTTCAGCTAATCAGTGAGCAATCGATGTTAACTGATTTTTACCGGAGGCCTTCCTCCAGATTTCTTTCATCATTTCAATGTTCTCTTAACGTAGCTTCCGTTGGTATACAACATTGGCTGCCGTTAATAAAATCATTAGAATTTTGAAAGAATTTTTAATCAGTAATGGTTAATTATAACCTTTTATTAAATGTATGGATTTCTGCTTTTTTTGGATTTTCTGTTTTAGTCTTAACTCGTCGGGTGATTTTACAATGCAAAGATATATTAAGAATTTAAATTACGGAAGAGGTTTTTTATGTTTTAAGCCGTTATCCGTTTTATAGATAAAAGAGCAACTATAACTATTATAGATTAAGAAACGACTTATCAGCCGTTCATAATATGGCGGAATTGTTGGTAGGAAATATATTCCGCTCCAAGATGTTTGAAGTTTGGGGTTTCAAATTGAGTGTCGATCAATTTGATTTTTTCACCATCAATATAGGGGTTATGGCATAAAAGTACCAGACCGATTTGACTGGCCGATGGACTCAATGAGAACATACTTTCTCCTTGGAATACTCCCTTATACCAAAACCCATAGAAGCCGCCGACAAGTTCATCGTTATCCCAAACCTCCACACTTTTGGCATAACCCATCCGGTTTAATTCTACAAAAAGTTTCTCAATTGTTTCACCAAGCCAAGAAAAGTTGCTACTGTCGCGCTGGTCAACGTTTCGGCAATTGTGGATGACATCACGGAAAGCCTGGTTGAGAGTTATATGATATCGGTTCTTATTGAGTAGATTTCTCAAGGAGTGTCCAACATGGATTTCTTCGGGAAATATCACATAACGTTGTCTCGGGCAATACCATTCGATTTCATCACAAAGTTTATAGGGATACCATGGGAAAATACCCCATTTATAGGACGCGAGGAGTGTTTTTATATCGAGATTTCCGCCAACGGCATAAAATCCACGTTTGTTCACATTATGGATATCATATTCTTCCAGACTGAAAAGTTCGAGTGGGTCGGCAAAAGTACCTCCAAAGTTAAGATCACAAACTAAAAATTCTTTGCCTGGTTGGTCGCAGAAGTTATAGAAAACCAGATTCACATCTTGCATATTTTCAAGCTATCGTCCTTGAGACAAACCTTAACAGTTCCGCCATTGCGAAGTTTTCCGTAAAGGAGTTCCTTCATCAGCAGTCGCTTCAGATTCTGTTGGATTACTCGGTCGAGCTCGCGTGCACCATATTCCTTTGTAAATCCTTTCTCAAGCAGAAAATCACGTGCTTCGGGAGTCAGTTTAATTTCTACATTTTTTGCTTTAAGCTTGGCAGCGAGTTCTTTGAGCTTCTTGTCGAGGATCAAAGAAGCCATCTCCCTCGACATGTCGTTGAACACAACAGTAGCTGAGAGGCGATTGAGGAATTCAGGCTTGAAAGTTTTCTTGACCTGTTTCATCATTGCATCGCCTTGGGTCGCAGTGCTTGCAAATCCCAGGTTTGCCTGAGCGGCATATTGTGCTCCTGCATTAGAAGTCATAATCAGCACCACATTCTTAAAATCGGCCTTGTTACCGCGATTATCGGTCAGATTGGCATAGTCCATTACTTGAAGAAGGATATTGAAGATATCGGAATGGGCTTTTTCTATCTCATCGAGCAACAACACGGCATTAGGGGTCTTGCGAATGGCATCGGTCAGCAAACCGCCATCCTCATAACCGACATATCCGGCAGGAGATCCAATCAATTTTGCTACAGTGTGTTTCTCGGCATATTCACTCATGTCGAATCTTATCAACTCTATACCCAATTCCTTAGCAAGTAGTCGGGCGAGCTCGGTCTTACCCACACCAGTGGGTCCCACAAAAAGTAGAGAAGCCAATGGCTTGTTATCGTCGCTTAAACCGGCCTTTGACATCAGGATTGCCTCGGAAACCTCATTAACAGCCTGGTTTTGGCCAAACAGTTGAGAAGAAATTCTTTCATGGAGTTTTTCCAGATTCTGAGAATCCTCGTCGGTAATTGCAATCGAATCGACCTTACATAATTTTGCCAGTACTTTGGAAACAAGCTCCTTATCAACAATTTTTTCGAAAAGGCCCTCTTTTTCAAGTTGTTTTTCTGCGCCACTTTCGTCTATCAGGTCAATCGCTTTGTCGGGGAGGAATCGATCGTTAATGTGTCGTGCACTACCTTTGGCAGCGAATTCTATTGCCTCGTCGGTGTATTTGACATTATGGAACTCTTCATATCGAGGCTGAAGCTGTCGGAGGATATTAACGGTTTCATCAACTGAAGGCTCAGCTATATCGATATTGGTGAAACGCCTGACAATACTCTTGCTTTTGGCAAAATAGCGCTTATATTCATCGTAGGTTGTTGCCCCAATAAATCGGATTTTCCCGGATTCGAGATATGGTTTCAGAATATTGGAAGCGTCAATAGAACTGTCGCTTGTAGCGCCGGCTCCTACGAGATTATGTATTTCATCGATATAGATGATAATATTCTCCTCCTTCGAGGCGCCGTCCATTATCATCTTGAGTTTTTTCTCAAAATCGCCACGGAAATGGGTTCCTGCCAAGAGAGCGACAAGGTCCATGCGATAAATTCGGGCGTTCTTAAGTTTTTCAGGGACACGTCCTTCGTCAATCATTGCTGCGAGCCCGTAGACCAGTGCTGTTTTACCAACTCCAGGTTCACCGATATGGAGTGGGTTATTTTTATCCTTACGACACAGGACCCTGATTGTCTTGTCGAGTTCATCCTCTCGACCGATCAATGGGTTTTGCTCCTTGTAGATATCATTAATACAGACCAATAGCCTTCGCCAATCATTCTTTTTTTGTGACAGAGCTGCCCCCTCGTAGAAAGGATTTTCGGAAATATCATCTTCCTCTTCATCATCATATTCATCCTCATAGTTCTCACCGGCGACCAGTTCGCCCGAGAAGAACATCATAAAGAAACCGGTGTCGCCATGAATAGCTTCTGTAAGAAGATATTGTGCCCATGAGTTTTCCAGATCTAGCAGACCTTTCATTACATGGGACAGTTCAATGACCGATTTGCCACACATATTCACATTACTGTCGGCCCTCAGGAGCACTTGTTTTAGTTGGGCCGATGCGCGCGGAGTATAGTCCATGCCTGCGGGGACCTTCTCCATATAGCCCAAATGTTCGTTCAGTTTTTCCTTAAGATGGTCAACATCGCTTTGCATATAGGACAAGACTTTCGCAAATTCAGGGTTTCGAGATAGAACAATTAGCATATGTTCAGGGGTAACATATTCGTTTCGCTGTTCCAGAGCTTCTTCATAGGCTTCGCTCAAAAGATCTATAACATCCTGGGACATCGAGTTATAAACCTCAATATAAAATGGCAACTGATTATGCATATGAATATAATACTTGAAAAAATCGTGGAAGTTAGTTCTTAACAACAGTGATTCTGAGAGGGAATCCTTGTTGACGAGCCATACTCATAGCATCGGTTGTTTTTGACACTGCGATATCGTAGGTATAGGTTCCAACCACTGCTCTCCCCTCACTGTGGACCTTCAGCATCAAGATGTCGGCTTCGGTATCATTCTTAAAGAAGATGTGACGAAGTAATGACGTGACAAAATCCATTGGAGTAAAATCGTCGTTATGGAAAACTACATCATATTTTCCGGGCTCTCTAATGATTGTCCTGCTTCGTTCTCTTATGTTAGAACTCTCTTTTGGCATTTTTAAAGTTCTTAGTTCCTGGTTTCAGTTTACAGTTTACTGCTGATTTTAAGTTATATTTGACGACTTAACAATATAACAATCATATAGTTTAACAACATGAATTATCATTGATAAAGCTGATTGCATCTTTCAGCATCAGTTCATGATCGAAAGCCAATGGCGGGATGTGATCAATTTGGAACCATCTTGCTTCGGCAGCATCATCGTCCCCTTTGACATCCACAATCTCACATTCCGATATGAAAGTAATTGTAACCACACGTTCACGGGGGTCGCGACCCGGAGTTGAGTAGGCCTTAAGCTGCCTGATTTCGTTCACTACGAGTCCCGTTTCTTCCTTGAGCTCCCGGAGGGCGGCATCCTCGGCCGACTCATCAATATTCATGAAACCACCGGGGAAAGCCCAGTAGTCTTTATAAGGTTCATTTCCACGTTTAATCAACAGAACCTTCAGGACACCGTTGTCACGGTTATATACAATACAGTCGGCGGTAACAGCGGGATGGGGATATTCGTAGCAAAACATATCTTAATCCTGTTGAGTCTTATTTAACCGTTAAATTTCAGAAAGTTCTTTTAGAGTAAATTTGGAATGAAGAACTTTCAAAAATAATCAATTCTTTTAAAATTAAGAACAAAAAAATTGCAAATTCAACAATCGGGCATATTGCTTTTAATGTATTCTTCGAAAGTGTTTCTGTATTGATCTGTAACATGGATTATAGTATCACCTATATATACACAGAGATTTCGGTCAATAGTTCGGATTTTAGACAAGGATATAATGTGGCTTCTGCTGATTCTCAAGAACTTCGATTTAGGAAGAATATCCTCCAAGTTTTTCATTCTAACATGGGAGACAATAGGTCGGGAATCATCCATAACTAACTTTACATAGTCTTTCATTCCCTCCACATAAATTATTCGGTCCAATTTAATCTTTAAGAGTTCGCCATTTGCCTTAAGATAAACTTCATTTCTGTCCAAGAGCTTATTTCCGATCTCTTTTTCCGAGCCGCAAATCCCAATTCTATCCCTGATTTTCTCACAGGCTCTCAGTATCTTATCGAAACGAATTGGTTTCAGTAGAAAATCGACAGCTGAGACATCGTAACTATCCAATGCATATTCTTTAAAAGCAGTCGTAAAAATTATCTTTATCGAAGGTGGCAAAAGTCGAGCGAATTCCATGCCATCCATGTCGGGCATTTGAATGTCCAAGAATACAAAATCAACAGGATTGTCCTTTATCCATGCAATAGCCTCAACTGAATCGGTAAAAGTCGCAAGGTGTTGAACGAAGTCAATCCTGGAAATAAAACTTTCAATCAATTGACCGGCTAAAGGTTCATCATCAATTATAGCACACGTGAACTTTTTCATAGTTCTATTACAACTTTTATCTTAAAGAGATTCTCGTCCAAACTTTGATTCCACTCAAATTTATCGGGATAAAGAAGTTCCAGACGACGTCGCATGTTAGGAAGACCTATTCCACTGCCACTATTATCAGCATCGCCTTTAGCATGATTAGTGTTGACACATTCAAATAACAGCTTACTATCTTTTTCTTTTAATGAAACAGATATTTCCGATGGCAAATTAGAGCTCACTCCATGTTTAAAAGCATTTTCGATAAGGGATATCAGCAATAAGGGAGCTATTTCTATAGTACCAGACTCAACTTCAAAATTAGAAGTGACGATAGTCTTACAGTTACATCTAAGTTGCATCAACGATATATAATCCTTCATAAATTCCACTTCCTTATACAAAGGAACCCTTTGACGAGAAGTTTCGTACATTGCATAGCGAAGCAGATCACTCAAACGACTTATACAGTCCTGTGCTTTCGCGGCATCGATTTCCACAAGCGCACTGATATTGTTCAATGTATTAAAGAGAAAGTGGGGATTTATCTGGTTCTTTAACCAAATCAGTTCATCCTCGGTGTGCCGACGTTGTTCTTCAAGCATTTGCGCTCTTAGGACCTTGTTTCTACTTGAGTTTCTCAAAGCGAGGGCCAAAGATGCAGAACCAATGACAAACATTACAGTTATAAAACTTGGAAGAACAACAATAAATAGATTTTCAACCGGAAAACCAACCGTCTTTGAAGCGATAGAAATTATATATAAAAGAAATGAGATATAGAGAATAATAACAAATATATTGACCAAGAAAAAAGATATTTTCTTTTTTCTGAAATAGAATCTTGGGACTAACCACCAGTAGTTTAACATAAAGATAGCAAATATCAGTGCCATTGATGGCATAATGCTTGCAAGTGCCTTCAATGATTCGTCAAAATTTCGGGAGACAACATAAATCATCAAAGGAAAAATAAGTACTGTAGCAATGACAACAGCAATCTGTATAAGAGCGGTATATAGCGGCTTTATATCCTTCATATAATTATCTTGTCTACAAAGTTATAAAAAATATGTATGCAATACCGTGGTGTCTTGTTTTACGAACAGGCTACATTATTCCTCCCTGTGATTCGGAATTAGAAATCGACTCCATTTGTGATTTGGTATCTATAAAGTCATTTTCGACATGACTACTCTTAACAGTCTTTACTCGCCCTGCACTTCCAAATCTATAGGTCACACTAAGATTTGCAGCCAGAAGAGGAACTTTTATAGTAGTTTTATTAGTAAAGGTAGGAGTCTCAACATAATTCTCTATTAACATTTTACCACCTTTAGAAAACCCGGTACTGAATCCCAGGCTGATGCCCAATTTGTCATTGAACAGCGACTTGGAAAGATTGATGGCCATGATTTTGAAACCAGAGTTCCAGCCTTGGAGACTTCGGTTTTTGGTTGACATCATCACAAAGAGATTTCCGCTGAATCCAAAAGGTAATTGTTGTTGGAATCCGGCCATAAAATTACCTTGGAATCCATGATTAGATGCATTAAGTTCAGAGGATTTCAATGATAAATAACTCACACCTCCATTAACTGTCACATTTGTTTTCTGTCCAATTCGCCAATTCAGGAAGACATTCAAAGATGTTTGGTTTCTCTTGACGATGTTTCCATAGGTTGTGTTAAGAATATCCTGAGAAATAAAGCTATATTGTTCAATCCCATTTCCAGTGTAAGAGTTACTTAAAGAAGCATTAAGTGAGATCTTTGGAGTGAAAAGATTATAAACGGCGCTGACGTTATGTGTTTTCTCAATATCAAGATCGGGATTCCCGTAGGTTATCTCAGTGGGATCTACCTGATTGACATAAGGGTTCAGATAAGAGATCCCGGGACGTGATATTCTCATGTTGTAATTTACCCCGATATTGGAATTAGGTCTCAGATTGAATCCCAGACTCCCAGAAGGAACCAAATTACCATAGTTATCGGAATAATCCTGAACTGTTGAATTTTCATAACCTATCGATTGCCAAGTGTGTTCATATCTCAAGCCTGCTTTAAGGTTTAGAAAAGAATTACTATAGGAATATTCACCATAAGCCGCTCCAATTTTATTGTCATTTTTATAATTAAGACTGGAACTGGAATCAAGAATATCGTTTAAATAATATTTATTATCGGCCTTAGAATTACGGAATGTCCCTTTTAGACCTACAGAAATTTTATTATTATCGATTTTTGTTGAAAAATCGGTCAACACAATCTGTTCCAGAGTTCTTAATTTTGAGTCACTTCTGCGAGGATCCATGATTAAATCGACAGGAAATTCAACTTGAAAATCATTAGTAAGTAAAGAATTTTGTTTTTCATGTGCAATCTGATAGGTAACATTAAGCTGTTGGTTTCGTTGAGCACCGAAGTCCCTACTGAAACTGATGCTGCCGTTTAATCCATGTCGTCCACCTTCGCTACTACTTTCTTCAGTATATTTCATGATATCGACCATATTACTACCAGCCGAAGTATTAACGACACCTTCATAATTATTTGAGAAGCTATTAATCGAAAAAGTTGCACCCAAGGTAGTCAAGGAATCAATATCATAGTTCAGACTCAGGCTACCCATAGTAAAGGGAATTTTAGGTTTAGATGTAGCCAAAGACTTCAAAACCGAAGAGTTTTCGTTTCTTTCGGTCAACACTTCTGATTTTCCCAGAATCGAATAGTTTTCAATAAAATTGAGACTTGTAGACAGTTTTCCGACCTGGCCGTTTGCAAAAATATTGCCTCCAACGCCACGGTTACCACCTCTGATGTTCATTGACACGTTATAGGCCTTGGTATCGGCTTGGGCATTCCCATTCATCCTATTCATTACCAGATTAAGGACACCTCCAACCCCTTCGGCATCATATCTTGCACCGGGATTTGTAACGACTTCAATTTTCTGAACGCTTGATGCGGGCATCGCCTTGAAAATTTGACTTGGATTCCCTGAAAAAAGCAGACTTGGTTTTCCGTCGACATATACCTGAAAATTGGAAGAACCATTGACCGTTATATTATCTTCACCGTCAACAGATACCATCGGAACTTTACGGAGCATCTCGAGCAAGGTATAGGTTCTGGAATCAGTGTCGGATGAAACGTTATAGGTTATTTCATCGGTTTTCATCTCCACCAATGGTTTCTGGGCAACTACTACCACTTCATCGAGGTTTTTTGAGAAATCATTCAAAGGGATGTCGCCCAAATCAATATCACTCCCCTCAATTTTAATTTCGCGAGCCAAAGGTTCTCTCCCGAATGCGAGAAATTCAAATCGGTATTCTCCCCGTTTCTGAATTTCTATTGAAAACTCTCCGTTTTCATCGGTTACTATTGTCAGAAGAGGAGTGGAGGATGTCTTATTGAAAACCTTTACTGTTGCAAATGGTTCACCCTCATTAAAACTTGAATTAAAAAGCCTTCCTTTAACGTTAGCTGACTGGCAAGTTAAAAAACCGATAAGTACCGTAGTCAAGGTTATAACGAACTGTCTCATTTGTGTTGAATTGAATTAATTACATCACAAAGAAAAAGCTGTTATAGAAAAGACAAAAAATAATTTCGACCAATTCCCTTCCGTCTTTCGACGAAACAAAAAATCTTTTGAATTATAAATTTCAATTCAGGGTTCTTTGTCGGGCAAGTTCTATGGCTTCCTTTCCCGAAACCGACTTGATTTCAAATTTCAACACAAGAACTCGACCGATTCCTTTTTCAATTTCGAGTTCGCAGTCGATTCCAGGAGAATATTTCGTAGAAAGCAGTCTTAATGCATCGACGATCTCTTGTTGTTCATCTAACGGAAGGATTTCTCCCTCGACTATAACACTTCGAAAATAGGTTGTGAACTCAAAGGGACGAATTTCATCTCGATCTATTATGGTGAAACAGGCGTGGGAGGAATTCTTAATGCAATCGATTTTTCTTCCCTCTTTAGCACAGTGGAAGAAGATGGAATCCTTACCATCGAAAACAAAACTCAACGGAACTCCATAGGGCAAGCCATTTGAATCAATCAGAGAAAGAACTCCATTGGTAGCCTTCTCCAAAATTTCCAATATTTCTTTATGAGAAAGCTGTTGCTTAAATCGGCGCATATTATTTCAGATCATTTTCAACCCTATTATTGAGATTATAAGCGTTGTGATGAAAAATATTCTCCAGAAAAAAGCTGGTTCATTGAAAAATAATATTCCCACCAGTACGGCACCCACAGCCCCTATTCCTGTCCACACGGGATATACGGTGGAGAGGGGCAATGAATGTGCAGCCTTAGCCATCAGAATCATACTCAACATGAGAGCCAAGATGAATCCTCCCCACCAACAATAGAGTTCGAGACCCGATGTAGTCTTTGTTTTACCAAGACAAAAAGTGAAGGCGACCTCCATCAGTCCTGCGATTATCAAAATAATCCAGTTCAATATGATTGGAAGTTTACAGTTTTATAATTGACCGTTAGTTATTAGTTGTTTATATAAGTTATATAAACAACTTTACAATTTAAAGATTATTTAATGTAGATTATTTAACATAGATTTTTTTGCCACCTGCGATATAGATACCTTTCGGAAGGTTATTAATTTCATTTTTGGTTAGATTCTTTCTAACCAAAATGCCATTTAAATTATAGACATCTACAGGTCCTTCGAAAACTTCGGCATCCAGGTCGGTTATTCCAGCGATGAATTCCTCCTCGGAAAGCAGAGTGATTTCGGCAGGATCATCAGCTGAGACAGTGAGGTAACTTTGATTAGCCGGAAGATAGGTGAGTTCGGAAGCTGTGACGAATCCGAGCTTACCTTCCGAAGTTACGCCAAGCACTCTCATTGTTGCGGGGTCGTAGGATGTAGCATTAAAATGGTTATAACCGGTGTTATCGAAATAGACACCCTTCAAAATGTTATCGGAAGGAAACGAGCCATTTTGCAATACGAGATTTATGATATTATCGGCAGGAGATGGCCCGTCGCATTTTATAAACACCGGGATAGCTGCAGGAACAACACCTGTTATTTCTTTCATACAGGCATTTTTACCATATATCTGACTGACAAAAAAGGCCTTCATTCCCTCGGGAAGGGTGAACGCAAAATCGGCATAGAATGGTGCGAAAAATTCACCATTAACCTCAACGGTTGGAAGAACTCCAAAATAATCTCCTTCATTTACCGGTATAATAAGCCATTTACGGTAATCACCATTACCGTTTGTAGCCATACGACCTTCTTCCCCGGAACCTTGGGCGCCGTCAGAAAGATATTTAGTAACGCCGGATTTGCTGGCATAGGCATAATAAGTACCGTCACTGTTTTGATAAAGTTTGATTTGTGTATCATCAAGAAGCGCGCTCAGTCTTGTTCCCTGAGCTTCCAGTGTCAGGACTCCGGATGTATTATCTATATAAATAATTGTTTCGGGGTTGGAAGAAGCTTTTTCAAACCCCTTGAAAAGTTTCAGAGCGCTGACATCGGCATCGGTAGTTTGCCAGTTTATACTTCCACGATTATCGGTCACATAAATATAACGACCGGTTTTGAAATTTTGAATACGATAATATCCGGCTCCTGTAAGTTCAGCCAAGGCCGAAAGGCCGATTAATGATATTATCGCTACCAAAAGACCTTTTTTCATATTTATAAAATGTTTTCAGATAATAAAACAGACGTCTGCCCTGTTGCCAAGGCAGACGTTTGCATTAGTTATGGTTGTAGAATAACAACAGTCGTTAGATTAGTGAACTACGCACATTGCAACGCGGCAGAGAGCGGGTTCATTGTAGGGCTGATATTCCTGCTCACCCATGCTCTTCTTGATGATGCGTTCGGGAGCGATACCATACTTGTTGATGAGAGTTTCAGCAACAACTTGTGCGCGCTGGTCGGAGAGACGAAGGTTGATAGCGAGTGTACCTGTACCCTTGTCGGCATAACCTACGATTTCGCACTTGTCATTGGGATTATTCTTCAGAGCCTGAGCGATTTCCTCAACCTTCTTCATTTCATCGGGACGGATGTTGTACTTACCGATTGTGAAGAAAATGTCACGACGGAACGGTTCACGAACCACTTCGACAATCTTTTCAACAGGAACTTCAACGATCTTTTCAACAACTTTTTCTACATATTCAACAGTTGCGTTTGTGGGAACAACAACAGGAACCTTCTTGGTAGCTTTGCGAGTTGTGTTACCGAACGCATACTTGATACCAACGAGACAGTTGAAATACCAGTCGGCGTTGTGAGCAAGTTTCGAGTTGTAACCATCGGGAAGAACGTTAGCTTGAAGTTCGAGACCGATGGCGAAGTTGCGAGTTACATTGAAATCAAGGTTAGCACCGAATTGTCCAAGGAAACGAGCCTTTGTGCCATCCCAAAGAGCGAGAAGGGAAGGATCAACGCCCGATGCGGCAACGAGAGCCTTGTTGGCATCCTGAGCCTGGTCATTCTTGTAACCGATGTTAGCACCGATACCGGCGAACAAACCAACATTAACAACACGGTCAGGATTGAAACCACAGAAAGCGTTAGTCAGGTTAACAGTTACATCAACTGTTGGAGCGATGTAGTTCCATTTCCATTTGTAGTTTGTGTTGTCAAATTTCTGAAGGGCCTTGCTCTGCCAGCTGTTTAGGATCAAGCGAGCACCGAGAACTGAGTTGAAACGGTAACCAACACCGAGCTGAGCATTGGGTGACATTAGCTTACCAAAGCTACCTTCTCCAAGAGTTTCCTGGAAACCCACCTGTGCCTGAATGTACCAGTGTGGATTGAGCTCTTCAACTTCAACATCTTCGTAGGTTGTTTGAGCGTTAGCGTAGAGGCAACCCATTCCGAGGAGAAGTGACGCGACCAGTTTATTAAATTTCATAGTCTTATATCAGTTTATTTAGATTTCTAATCTCTGATCCTAACAGTTATTATTCAGCTGCCACGTAGTAGGTAGCGGTTGAAGTATATCCGTGGAAGTCAATTGCAGTGTAAAGGATTTCATAAGTGAAACCAGCCTTCGGTGAGAAACCGATACCAACGGTTGTACCAGGAAGAACAGTGTTAAGGTTACCTGAGTTAGCAGCTTTGAGCTCAGCCTTGTTTTCAGCGTCAGTTCCGCCGGTTACACCAACAACAGCAACGTATTTCTTATAAGCTGGAGCAACGAGTTCAGCTGTATAAGTTGTGGGATAAAGAACGATACCTTCTTTAGCGTTTGAAGCAGCTTCAACGGGTGTTGGGAAGTCCTTAACCTGGCTCAAACGGTGGATAGCGCCGTCAACACCTTCGTAGGCCATCATAACCTGGAGATATTGGTTAGGATTGCTGAGGAAGTCGTTAGCCTTGTCGATAAGACTGTTGATGCGATCCAAGTAGGTCATGTAAGGATCAAGTTTGCTAGCAACTTTGTCGATACCATTGATCAAAGAACCGCTCGCTTCGCGAAGTTTTTCCTTGATAGCAGCAACAACCTGTTCTGTGATGATCTGAGCCACCTGTTCGTTAAACTGGTTATTCAGCTTCGCTGAGAGTTCATCGATAAAACGTCCCCAGTTATTCAATTCGTACTCTTGTCCTCCAACTGTTACTGTAGGAGCTGTGAGATCACGCAAATCAACATTGAAATCGCCAGTGATTTGAATGTCGAAGTCGGCGAGAGATTCGTTAATCTTGTTTTTCAGTTTTTCAACGTCGATGCGGAGCTCATCAGCTGTGGGCAGATTAGGAATCTTCTTGTCGATAGATACTCCAAAACCGGTTTCAAACGAGAAGGGTTCGCGAGCAGTAGCAGCGATTTCGTAGTTTGAGTAAACAGCGTTGATAGTATGGGGGATTGCGATTGTGTCATCTTCCCAGCTTGCAGTTACAGCATATGCGGGGAGAACACCGTTATAAGCGCTGTAGATTTTCTTAATGAGAGATACGAGATCGGACTTGGTCGGGTTCTTAACAGCTGCTTCGAGAGCTGATTTGAGACCGGTGTTGTCAACAACGATTTCATCGAGGTTGTCAGTGCTGATAGTAACTTTACCAGCATAGAAACCATTACCGTTGTCGCCGGCGCGGCTGATACCACCCTGACCGAAAGCTAGACGGTCGCTTGACTTAGCAACTTCAACAGTCAGGTAGTCACCTGCACCGTCGGTTGTTTCAAGAGCAAAAGTTTTGCCTGTCAAGTCAACATTAACGGGATTGATGGTCAGATAAATAGAACCGAGGCTGAGAACACCGTCTTCAGCACCTACGATACCGGCAGGAATCGTGATGTAATCGAGTTCTTCAACGCCGGCAGCCTTGAGAGCGTCTTTAACACCTTCGAGAGCCCAGTTTCCATTATATTCGGGAGTTCCTGTTCCTTCGAAATCGGGGAAGATGGTTTCAACGTTAACTTCACCATAGTAAGCCATCAGGATGTTGGTGTTGACACCGAACGGAGTGTTGATGTAACCGAAAACGGGGTTAGCAACAGCGTTGATGTTGAGGCTTGTGATGAGGTTGTTGAAACGGTTTGTCAGGTTGTCGACCTGTTTCTGAAGGTCTTCGATTTTTGCGAGGATATCTTCAAGAGCGTCAATCAAAGTTTCATAGTCGTTCTCTTCGAGCCAATCGTGAAGAGCTGCATCTTCGTCGAGGAGTTCCTGCAGACCTTCCTTTGATTCAACGAGCCATTCGATTGCGTCCTTAACATCTTCATCGTCGAGATAGCTGAGAGCATCGAGCTGAGACTTGATATCAGTAATATCATCATTAATATCATTAATTTGTGATTGCAGTGATGCTATATTACCTTCAGCAGCTGTCAAACGTCCGGAAAGATCATTTACTTGGCTTGCCAAATTAGTGATTTGTGAAGCTAATTCGGTTTGACCCTTTTTAATCTCGGATTCGAGTTGGACATACATATCCTCGTCGGTATCCTTACACGAGTTGAACATGACTGCACTTGCAGATGCAACAAGCACTGCAAACAATCCGTTTAGGAATTTTTTTTTCATACTCTGATAAGAAATAGGTTTATGGTTAGACTAATTGTATTCAAATTTGGTGACAAATTTATTTAATGTTTTATGAAAAACAAAATTTTCTAAAAAATTATCAAAAATTTCTATCGAAAATCTATCACTTTTTTCATACTCATTGAATATTATTATAATGTAGTTGGAGGATAGAGTTCGTTCCACCATGTGGGATCGTCCTGAAGATATTTAGCGAACCAGGCAAAGATGGTATCCTGCCATTTCTGTCGCTTGTCATAGTCAAGAATATGGTGGTTTTGGCCCGTCACTTCCACTAATGCAGTATCCTTTCCTAGAAGCTTCAGTGCGGTGAACATCTGAATACTTTCACTGGGGGGCACATTAGTGTCACCGTCGCCATGGAGGAAGAGAATGGGAGTGGTCACCTTGTCGGCATTATACAAAGGGCTCTGGAGAACATAGAGGGCTGCATCACTCCAAGGATAGCTGTCGGCCATCGACACCTCGCTATAGGAATAACCCCAGTAGCCTTCACCCCAGTAGCCCGTGTGGTCGCTAATTCCGGCATGGGAGATTGCAGCAGCGAACATATCGGTGACTGTTTGAAGGTATTGTGTCATGAATCCCCCGTAGGAAGCTCCTATACATCCGATCTTATCGGGATTAATGAATGGGTGTTCCTCGAGGAATTTACTTGTACCTTCGATAATATCCTCTGCCACACCTTCTCCGGCTGTGTTAACATGGCGCGAAGCAAATTCCTGTCCGAACCCTGTAGCGCCCGACGGATTGATAACATAGACTACATAACCTTGGTTGGCATAAAGATGATGTGGATAACGCGTGGCGAAGTTTCGACCGGTTGGAGAACATCCACCATAATAATTTACAATAAGAGGATATTTTTCATCGGGATTGAAACCGGGTGGCAAATAGAATCGGCCGTTTATCGTGTCCCCCTTAGAGTTCACGAAATCCCAATCAACCACCTCGGCCAAGGCAACACCATCTAACACTTGGTCGCCCGGACCGTCTAGCAAACGGAACGAAGGTTTGTTCTTTATATAATCGATAGCATAAAGACGGTCAGGGTTAATAGCCGATTCGGCAATCAGTGCGCCTCCCCTACCCTTTGAAGCCAAGGAAAAACGGATCACAATATCCTCGGGGACGTCGAGCATCTCAATTTTGTCAATTGTCGGATTATAACAATATAAAGAAACTCTGTCACGATTCTCGGCAGTAAACCACAATGTTCCGTCGGCTTCATTCCATGTTACCGACTGAATCGACGGGTTAAAATTTTTTGTGATTGGTTTCACATTGCCGGAGGTGATTTCCAACAGGAAGAGTTCCCCCTCGGTCATGTTCGGTATTCTCCCTTCAGGAACGTTCTTTCCAACGCTGTTCAATGCCTCAGGAGAACCGGTCACTGCAACATATCGCCCATCAGGCGACAACGAGCCACCCGTAATGAATCCGTCATCGACAACCAGAGTATCGACTGTCATATCGTCTATATCCAACAAATAAAGAGAGAACAATGTAGTCGGACGTTTTTCGAACCGATGGCGATTGCTCATCAGTAGAAGTTTCTTACCATCCTGTGAAATATCGCTTACATATACATTCTTGTTACCGAATGTAAGGGGTCGGTATAATCCGTTCTCGATGTCATACAATGCCACTCCGCGACGGGTTCGCCAACCAGGCTGACGGTCTTCAGGATTTATGACCCGATAAATATCGGAGTCCTCCTTGGGACCTTCGGCTGAGGTGAAGTAGACAAGGCGTTTCATGTCGGGGGTAGGAATGAAATCGCCCTGGGGTATATCGGAAGCGATAACTGTTTCGGACATTGAGAGAGGATCCATGGTGAAAAGAGACAGAGAACCATCAGTTTCCTTTCTTGTTCCCCACAGGAGATCTTGGTTGTCGATCCAACCGTTTATGTTATCGAATCGGCCCAAAACATTCCCCTTCTTCATATCAATCAATTTGCGGCTACGACTGGATTTCTTGTCATTGTTAACAGTCGTGTAGCCAACAAGAACATATTTCCCCGATGGTGAAACATCGACAGAACTCACATGGGTAGTAAAGAGAACATCATCGAGGGTGTAGGCTCGGCCCGAATACCTTCTTCCGCTTTTCAGAGCCCCCGGGTTATCGGCTGAAACTGAAACAGTCACCGTGTCGGTTTCTCCGGGCAAAGTCAAGAACTTCACAGTCAATTCTCGGTCGCCCGGTCTTAGTTTCACACTGTTGCCGATTTTCTTTCCATCGAGAAATAAACGGTAATTATCGGAGCCATCCACTCCGATATTAACTTTTGAGAATCGGTTGTTTGATAATGGAAGAGTCACAATATGTAGAAAAGTGTCCTCACCTCCTATAACAAATGTGGTGTCACAATCCTGTGGCATCAGTTTCGCAGGATTGAAATGAAATTCAAGCATCGAAGTGACATCAAAAGACTTTTCATTGACATCAACCGAGTCCATAAAAACGGGTTGAGTCACCGCAACCGGTCCACGATAGATCAGTTTCCCTATTTCTACTTTTTCAGCCGAGGCAGAAAGCCCCAGCACCAATGCTGTCGTTAACGCAAGTTTTTTCATTTCGCTTTCTCATTAACCGTATTAATCCATTCGAAAAGATCACCCAAATTATAGTCGCCCGAATGGGAACGTCCCCATGGGATAAAGAAGTCGACGTCATAGTTTTGGTTTCTCAACAGAGTCGCCAAGTTAAGAGGAACCAAGAACGAAGTGTCACGGTCCTTGGCGCCATGACGTATATACCAATATTGAGCCACATTGGAATGATATGTCCCAATGAATCCCATAGGGTTCATCATGCGATTCCGCAAATCCATGTTTTCAGAGAGAGTTGCCTCGGGATCATCAAGATGTTTTCTCAAAGAGAACTCGGTGAAATTGGCTGGTTCGCCCAATGAATCTCCAAAAAGTTTATTCTCGGGGGAGGCACCTTTATGCAGAACACCCCATGAATCGAAAGCCGGCGGTGTCTTCAGCGGACGTTCCTCAACAATATATTTCAGATACCGATCAAGATCAAAAGATATCACATTGTCACGGATTATTTCCACACCAATATTAGCCGGGATTTTCACTCCCTCGTCGATTGCACGCTGAGCCGAGGCAATCAGAAACTTCTTCAGGTACTCTCGGTAATTACCGGCATTGATGACTTTACCCTGAAGATCTCTCAGCTCCAGACTGTTTATATAAGCGGGACATAGAGCAGCCAATTGATCAGACACTGCCAATTGCTGCTTGTCAAGATGACGGACATTGTCGTTAGTGCAACCGTAGAGCCACTCATATTCCATGTCGGCATGATTGAGGTCAGTAATGGGACAATAGGCGATTACAGCGAAAATATCATCCATTTCCTTAGCTGCGCCCATCTCGACCAACGGACGTTGGAAACGTCGGGCATTACCAGTGGCTCCTAGAAGAGCCACCATAGCCCCTCCGGCGCTTGTTCCATCGGCAAAAATGCGATCCATATTGCATGGTAGATTCTTTGCATTATGTCGGAGATAACGGACAGCTGCTTTAAGGTCAAGGAGTCCGTTGGGGCAAATTCCGATGTAGACCTCCTTTCCCTCGGAACTAACCATGGTCGAATTTATGCCGCGACTACCCGGGATACAAACGACCAGTCCCTCCTTTAATGCCAATCCTGTTGCATCGTAGGGATGTGGGGATCGTGCTTTCGAAGCCATATATCCTCCGATGTAGGTTCTCAACAGCACGGGGCTGTTTTCCCTCACATTTTCGGGGACGAAAATATTGAGTGTCTGATATGTAGAGTCTTCAACCTTAGTAATGTAGAAGATATCACGATAGGCATGATACTTCACCGTATCACCCTGGGGCATCACAAGAAATTCATCTACGAACGCTTCGGGGTCCAGAGTCAGTTTATCAACATCTGTAGCCTTTTCAGCTTCGGAAGCGCATGAGAACAATAGCAAGGAAACGAAGGTAAATGACAAGAATCTCATAAATCAACAGATTAACGCGTGATACTCATTATCAAACTTTTCTCAAAGTTACAAAAATTTGTTTATCTTTGCTAAATCTGTAAAAAAACGAAACAAAATAAAATAACCGACATGGAAAACAATTCTTTGATTAACGAAGTCAAAATTCGTGCTGAAAAATGGCTCAGTGAGAGTTACGATGAAGAAACTCGTGCCGAGGTAAAGGCGATGCTGGAGGCTGAAGATAACTCAGCTCTCATCGATGCATTCTATCGCGACCTTGAGTTCGGAACCGGCGGTTTGCGCGGAATCATGGGAGCAGGCACCAACCGAATGAATAAATACACCGTTGGAGCAGCGACACAAGGATTGGCAAATTACCTGAAAGAAGTTTTCAGCAACGAACCACAGATAAGTGTGGCGGTTGGACATGACGTTAGAAACAATTCAAGAAAATTTGCCGAAATAGTCGCCGACATCTTTTCGGCCAACGGAATCAAAGTTTATTTGTTCGACAGTTTTCGTCCGACTCCTGAACTTTCGTTCGCAATAAGACATTTGGGTTGTCAGAGCGGAGTGAATATCACCGCTTCCCACAATCCGAAAGAGTATAATGGCTACAAAGCCTATTGGAGTGATGGTGCCCAGTTTATAGCGCCTCACGATGTGAATGTAATCAACTATGTCAACCAAATAAAGAACGTAGACGAGATCAAGTTCAACGGCAACAAAGACTTGATTCAGATAATCGGCAAAGATATCGACGACGCATTCCTGACAGCCATCAAGGGATTGTCACTGTCGCCTGACATAGTCAAGAAATATCATGACCTCAAGATTGTCTACACCCCGATTCATGGGACAGGAGTGAAGCTGATACCTGCATCGTTGAAGAACTATGGATTCACAAACATCATCAATGTTCCCGAACAGGATATCACCAGCGGTAACTTCCCCACTGTCGAATCACCCAATCCTGAGAATCCTCCGGCCATGGCAATGGCAATAGCAAAAGCGAAAGAAACCAACGCCGACATCGTAATGGCTTCGGACCCTGATGCCGACCGCATAGGCTGTGTAATCAGAGACAACAATGGAGAATATGTGCTCCTGAACGGAAACCAAATTGTAATGATCCTTCTGAACTATCTGATGACCCGCAACAACGAACTTGGACGGTTGACCGGCAACGAGTATATCGTCAAGACGATTGTCACGACCGAAACAATCAAACGAATAGCCGATGCGAACAATATAAAGATGTTTGATTGCTACACCGGTTTCAAATGGATTGCAGCTGTAATACGTGACAACGAGTCGACGATGAAATATCTTGGAGGTGGCGAAGAAAGTTACGGTTTTCTTGCCGAGGATTTCGCTCGCGACAAAGATGCCGTTTCGGCCATCTCCCTGATGGCTGAGGCAGCAGCATGGGCACGTGACAAAGGGCAGGATTTCCAGGCGATGCTTCAGGACATCTATCTCAAATACGGGTTCTCTCGTGAAGCTGGAATCTCTGTAGTGCGTCCTGGAAAGAGTGGCGCCGACGAGATTATTGCCATGATGAAGAATTTCCGCAGCAATCCGCCGAAAACATTGGGTGGCAGTCAGGTAGTCAAGGTAAAAGATTATGCCGATTTGAATGTTACCGATATGGTCAGCGGTGAGAAAACCAAGATGGATATGCCAACAACCTCGAATGTATTGCAGTTCTTCACAGCCGATGGCACGAAGATTTCGATTCGTCCTTCGGGAACTGAGCCTAAGATTAAATTCTACATAGAAGTTCGTGAAGAAATGAAGGATGTCAACGATTACAATAACGTCATCAAGAAGGCCGACGAAAAGATTGAAGCCGTGAAGAAAGACCTCAACATTTGACAGCATCATGTTTAGAGAGAAAACCTACGTTGAACGGCGGAATAAACTGAAAGAGGCCTTAGGGTCAGGCTTGCTGCTGTTTCTTGGCAACGATGAACAGGGATTGAACTACGAGGACAATGCCTTCCTATATAGACAGGACTCCAACTTCCTATATTTTTTCGGCCTTCCGTTTGCAGGCCTTTCGGCTGTCATTGATATAGACAATGACAGGGAAATCATTTTCGGTGACGAGTTGACAATTGACGATATCGTTTGGATGGGAACACAGCCAACTCTTCATGAAAAAGCGGCAAGAGCCGGGATAAAGGACGTTCGTCCGGCAAAGGAGTTGAAACCCTATATTGAAAGCATTTCACAAAAGGGTGGAAAGATCCATTATTTGCCAACTTATCGTGCCGAGCACAAACTCAAACTTCTTGACCTTCTTGGTGTAAAACCAGGCAGCGAACAACCTTCGGTTGAATTCATCAAGGCAATCGTCAATCAACGCAACTACAAGAGCGACGAAGAAATTGCGGAGATTGAAAGAGCATGCAACGTAACGGCTGAAATGCATCTGGCGGCAATGAGGAAATTACGACCAGGAATGAAAGAATGTGAGATTTCGGCCGTCATTGAGCAAGTAGCTCAGGCAAACAACTGCAAATTGTCATTCCCTACAATATGCACAGTTAATGGCCAGACCCTTCACAACCATTATCATGGGAACGTGGCCGAATCGGGAAGGATGTTGCTGATTGATGCGGGAGCAGAAACAGAGATGGGTTATGCCGGCGACATGTCGTCGACAATCTGCGTCGATGAAAAATTCACACCAAGGCAGAAAAGTGTCTATGACATTCAGGTTGCGATGCACAATGCTTCAGTTAATGCGTTGAAGCCCGGAATTCCCTTTAAGGATGTATATGAGCTTTCGGCAAAAGTTATGGTTGACGGGCTTAAATCGCTAGGACTTTTCAAAGGCAACACAGATGACATCGTGGCATCGGGAGCTTTCGCCATCTGTTATCCCCACGGTCTTGGCCACATGATGGGACTTGATGTACATGACATGGAGAATCTGGGAGAAGTGTGGGTAGGTTACAACGGTGAATCTAAATCCACGCAATTTGGAAGAAAGTCTCTTCGACTGGCAAGAAAACTTGAACCCGGATTTGTACACACCATAGAACCGGGAATATATTTCATTCCGGAGTTGATTGATAAGTGGCGTGGCGAGAAGCAATTCACAGATTTCATCAATTACGATGAGTTTGATAAATGGAAAGATCTCGGTGGTATAAGGAATGAGGAGGATTACCTGATAACTGAGGATGGAGCCCGTAGATTGGGGAAACGCATTCCTATTGCAACGGAGGAAGTCGAACAGGAAAGAGTCAGAGAGACAGTATGACCGAAGGACAGAACAAACCCCGGATAGTGGTTTTGGGCGGTGGCTTTGCCGGTTTGAATTTTATCAAGCACATTGATCACAAAATGTATGATGTGACTTTGATTGACAAACATAATTATCACACCTTTCCTCCATTATTTTATCAGGTTGCCTCGTCGGGTCTTGACGCGTCAAGTATCAGTTTCCCTTTCAGACGCGAATTTTCGAAGAAGGATGCTAAGGGGAGTTTGCTGATAATGAGCCAGGTCGAACAGGTCGACACAGTTCGCAAAACAGTAACGACACCATGGGCAACTGTTCCTTATGATATATTGGTGATCTCTTTGGGATGTACCAATAATTTTTTCAACAATCCTGATTTAGTCAAGCATGTCTATACTTTGAAATCGGCCGCTCAGGCTATCAGATGTCGGAATGACATTCTTGACCATTTGGAAAGGGCCGTAGCAACGCGTGACCCTGCTCTCAGAAAACGTTTGCTGAGTTTCGTCATTGTAGGTGGTGGTCCCACCGGTGTAGAAATCGCAGGGGCGTTGGGAGAAATGAAACGTTACATCATTCCTAAAGAATACCCTGAGATACCACAAAGCGAAGTCAATATCACCCTTCTGGAAGGCACATCGAGAGTTTTGGGCACAATGAGCGAGAAATCCTCGGAGAGTGCTCTTCGATATCTCAAGGATTTGATGGTCAACGTCAAACTGGAAACCTTAATGAAGAGCTACGAGAATAATGTGGTGACTCTCTCCGACGGCTCGGTTCTCAGTGCGGGCATGGTCATCTGGACCGCAGGCATCACAGGCACTCCGTTTCCCATCATAAAAGAAAACGGAGAGAATTTAGAGAGGACCCGAGGAGGAAGGATTCCGGTTAACGGCTACAACAAAGTTGAGGGGCTGAAGGATGTCTACGCCCTTGGAGATATCGCCTATATGACCGCTGACGAAGCTTATCCCAACGGTCACCCACAACTGGCCCAGGTTGCCATACAATCAGGAAAGAACCTTGCCCAGAACCTTAACAAGGGAACAAAAAAAGAGTTTAAATATTACGACAAAGGTTCTATGGCGACCATTGGCAGGAACAGGGCTGTCGTCGACCTGAAGAATTTCTATTTCGGGGGGTTTCTTGCGTGGTTGACATGGATGTTCATCCATCTTATCTCGCTCCTGGGAATGAGAAACAAAATAACAGTGTTGATCAATTGGCTGTGGGCCTATTTCTCCTATGGCACCTCACTTCGTCTGATCATGCACCCCAACCGTTTTCCGTTGCGCTCACGTTGGGGAGAAAAATAGCAACGTCACTTTTCGACACGTTCCAGAAATTGGCGAGGGATGTGGGTTACGGCAATTGCGACAATCCCTTCCAGGGCCACAACAAAAAGTTTGGTGCCGTGGACACGACGGACGTAACCTTCGGCACCTTTAAACATTCCATCGATGACCCTGACGCGGTCACCTTTGTCAATTGGAAAATCTACAATTCGAAGATGGTTAGCACCTTTTTGTACCACCATGCGAAAAACAGCCATTGTGTGGTCATCGATTGGTTGCGGCCGATTGGTTTCAGCATAGCAATAGGGATAGGCCCGATTACGGGTAGCACCCTGAAGTGACTTAACAAATTCGATTGACGACTTGACGAACAAAAGATTGACGATTATTGGTTCTTCTACGTAGAATTTACCACCGTCTTTCATATATTCCACCATTTGCATGGGGCGATAATATTCCACTCCAGCGTTTTCACACAATGAAATAATCGGTTTTACTGCTCCGTGGTAAATACGTAGTGCAAACCAGTGAATATTATCGTCAGTCTCAATCATATCGCAAATTTAGGTATTTTAATGATTTTATGAGAATCAAAAAAGTTTTTCTAATTTTGTATGCGCAAAACCCTCTGACTTATGATTGAAAAAGAATACGGATTGATTGGGAATCCGCTTGTCCACTCATTTTCTCAAAGATATTTCAACGAAAAATTCACATCGGAAAACATTCCGGCTCAATACTTGAATTTTGAACTTCAAGATATTGGCGAACTGATGGAAATGATTGCCGAGCATCCCAAACTCCAGGGATTCAATGTCACAATACCTTATAAAGAGCAAATTATTCCTTATCTTGATGAAATGGATGATCTTGCAAAAAAAGTTGGAGCGGTAAATGTTGTCAAAATCATCAGAAAGGGAAAGAACTTACTGTTCAAGGGTTATAATAGTGATGTCGTAGGATTCAGGGACTCTTTGAAAGCACTTTTGAACCCTAACCACAAAAAGGCTCTGATACTCGGAACGGGTGGAGCGTCCAAGGCTGTTGAAGTAGCTTTGGAGCAATTGGATATCGAAAGCATAAAAGTATCCCGTTCGGTGAAACCGGGATGTTTGACCTATGCCGACATAACGGAACAGGTTATGTCTGAACATCTGGTAATTGTCAACACTACCCCTTTAGGGATGTATCCCGAAGTTGACTTATGCCCCGACATACCCTATGAAATGATGACGCCTGATCATTTTTGCTATGACCTCATCTACAATCCGGATATTACAAAATTCATGGAACTGAGTGCAAGGAAAGGTGCGGCCGTTAAGAACGGACTTGAAATGTTGCTTTTGCAGGCGTTTGAATCGTGGAGAATCTGGACTGAATCTAAAGGGTGAATTTTATTCACCGCATACCATTGCTACCAGTACTGGCCATTCTGATTGTAGTCATTTTGACAGCGAGATGGGCTGGTTGGTCGACTAATGAATTTCCATCGGATCTGAAAGGAGTGAAAGCGACCTATCAAGCCGTCGTTAAAGAAGTTTCCAGTCATGACAAAGGGAAAAGACTCATAGTAGAAATATCAGGTGTTGCTAATAACAACGACATAGAAGAGATCCATCATTTCAAAGCATTGCTATATCTCTTTGAATTCGAAAATATTCTAACCCCTTATGACATAATCGAGGTTACCACGACACTGGAACCGATTACTTCAAAGGTGTGTTCACCGTTTGAATCGGACTTTTCCAATTATTATTTCTTCAAAGGGTTGAGCGCTAGGGGTTTTGTTTCACCGACTGATTATAAGATAACGGACCATCAGACAGGGATTCGCAGTTCTTTAAATCATCTGAGTCAAAATCTGGGAAAAATTCTTGATGAGTCATCACTCTCGGCTGAATGTTCAGCCTTTATCAAAGCAACCCTCTTGGGCGATGCCGACAATTTGTCGGCTCAGGATAGAAAGACTTTCAGCGAAACCGGTCTAGCACATATCTTGGCGCTGAGCGGCACTCATGTCGCCATAATTTCTTCATTCGTGTTTTTCCTTTTCCTGCCTTTGGGAGGGTTTGTAAACCGCAAATTGATTTATATCCTGGTATTATTAGTCCTATGGGGCTATGCTATCATGACGGGTCTTACTCCCTCGGTTGTCAGAGCTGTCATCATGATATCTGTACTGTTTGTGGGAAAGATTCTCAGTCGTCCAACTAGTTCACTCAATTCCCTTTGTTTGGCAGCTCTGTTGATTCTGTGTTTTGACCCTGCTTCCTTGTTCAGTCAGTCATTTCAGCTAAGTTTTTGTGCGGTGGCAGCAATTCTGATTTTCGGCAGCCATTTTTCGGAACTGTCCCGAAAAAGCAAGTTAAGATGGCTCAGGGGAATTCTCTCGCTTTCAATATGTGCAATGATTGGAACAGGTTTACTATCGGCCTATTATTTCCACACTTTTCCCATTTACTTTCTTCCGGCCAATATTCCAGTAGCATTTCTGATGCCAGTTCTTCTCGGGAATGGGCTATTCATATTAATTCTTGGAGGATTAGGCATCAGTTTCAGTTGGCTAAATTCCATGACCGACCTTATCTACAACATCATTATGAACATAGCGAGGAGAATATCGGAGTTACCAAATTCGGTTATCGACGATATTTATTTTCCAGTCATCACTTTTGTTCCTTTTATTCTTTCACTCGTCTTTCTCTCGTTATATCTCAAACGTGGACGAAGCTACAGGCTTTTACTCTCCATGGGATTTGTCATCATTACCTTCCTTTTCATAATTAATGGAAACGGTCACAATATTGACAATCTAATTTATTGTGGAGGCAGTTCAAACGGAACCGATTTGATTGTCAAAGAAGGATCGCAACTCTATGTAATGACCACAGTACCAACTGAATCGGAAAAGGAGGCGATAGAGCGAATCGAGTCGAGCCATTATGACTTGATAAAGAGGAATCGTATAGAAGAGGTCGGGTATATCCAGGACGGAATTTCAACTGAAAAAATCGAAAGGAGTGGAAGGATGCTTTGGATAGGAAATGTTTCAATTGCCTTCTTGACCAACAAGAGTGATACTCATGGTAATCTTCCCGAGGGAAGGGCCGATTACGGATTGATCACCAAAACTTTTGACACTAGTGGACTGGCTGAGGCCGTAGTTAAACTTAATATCGACACCGTCTTGTTGCCACGCGAAATACATGGTACAAATCTTTTAAAATTGATCGAGGACCTGAAAGAGAACAGTATACCCTACTACTCATTAAGAGAATCATCGTTGTTGATTCACATAAAACCTAAATAAATGCTAACAACATTTAAATTTCCTAAAATTTTATTTAGGATTCTAAAATAATAAACGGGTAATTTCTAATTTTGTATAACAAGTTATACAACCAGATGAAAACAAACCTAAGTTCTCAAATCAAACTCGACACGGTACCCCGTCGTCATTATGCCCCTCAGGGTGATTTCGACCTGACAGCCTTAACCCGTGAGGAAAAAATCTACACAAGGATTTTTGAAACGGTCAACGAAGGATGTGATTATCTAGCCATGCACATTATTCGTGTGATAGACCTCAACCTTAAAGAGAAGGGATACTGCAACATCGCTTTAGGTGCGAACGATGCTACTTTGCCGGTCTACAAGACCTTAATAGAACGTTATCAGAAGGGAGAAGTGTCGTTTGAGAAAGTCAACGTGTTCATGCTCTCGGAATTTGTACCCTCCGAAGATGGAAAACCATTGACCTTCAATCGTTTGAAAAATGCATTTCTTGACCACATAAACATTCCCCAAGAGAACGTCCATCCCATAAGAACCGACATTTCCATGGAGGATGTGTATCACTATTGCAAAAAATACGAGAAGAAGATAGAGGAGAAGGGCGGTCTTGATTTGACCATCCTTGCAATAGGTCCCTCCGGTATCCTCGGCTTCAACGAACCCGGAACTGTTGCTACCAGCCGCTGCCGTTTGGTTCTTCTAAGTGGAGAAACACGCAGGGCAGTCAGCCAGGAATACAAGAACGAGGATATACCAAACACGGCCATCACATTAGGATTGGGTAACATCATGCAATCGACACGTGTCATGACAATGGCGTGGGGAGAGGCTCGTGCTTCAGTCATCGAGAAAGCGATCGAAGGTCCGGTTACACCCGATGTTCCGGCATCGATACTTCAGATGCACAATCACACTCGTGTAGCCCTTGACCTTCCTGCGGCTGAGAAACTGACAAGAATAAGCAGTCCTTGGAAAGTGACATCATGTGAGTGGACTCCGAAGTTAATTCGTCGTGCTATAGTTTGGCTTTGCAAGAAAACCGGCAAGCCCATTTTGAAACTGACCGACAAAGACTATAACGACTGGGGTTTGGGAGAGCTTCTGGCCCTCTACGGTTCCGGCTACAACGTCAACATAAAGGTTTTCAATGAATTGCAACACACTATTACCGGTTGGCCCGGTGGTAAACCTGATGCCGACGATTCATCTAGACCTGAAAGAGCTGTGCCCTATCCCAAACGAGTCATCGTGTTCAGTCCTCACCCCGACGACGATGTCATATCAATGGGCGGCACACTGAAACGTCTGGTAGACCAGCACCATGATGTACATGTGGCTTATGAAACCTCGGGCAACATTGCTGTAGGTGACGAAGACATGCTGCGATATTTCCTTGTGATGAACAAGCTTGCACCTATGTTTGGATTCGACACCGAAGGTTATCGTCATTTAAGCGATGATGTCATGAGAACCGTTGAGACCAAACATTTTGGTGAAGCCGATTCACTCGATGTTCGTGAAATCAAGACAATGATTCGTCAGGCCGAAGCCACTATTGCGTGTCGCTTTGTTGGCATTAAACCCGATCACATACACTTCCTTCGTCTCCCCTTCTACGAAACAGGGGCTGTTAAAAAGGGTGACTTGACCGAGAAGGATGTGAACATAGTGAAGAAACTCATCGAAGAGGTCAAACCACATCAGATATTTGTGGCCGGCGACCTCGCCGACCCTCATGGAACCCATCGTGTTTGTACCGATGCAGTTTTAGCCGCAGTCGACGAACTTAAGAACGAGCCCTGGATGCAGGATTGTCGAATTTGGATGTATCGAGGAGCATGGGCCGAATGGGAAATCGACCACATTGAAATGGCTGTTCCAATCAGTCCCGAGGAACTCCGTTTCAAGAGAAACTCAATTCTCAAGCATCAGTCTCAAATGGAGAACGCTCCTTTCCTTGGTGATGACGACCGACTTTTCTGGCAAAGAGCTGAAGAGAGAAACCGTGCTACGGCGCAATTATATGAGGAACTAGGACTTGCATCCTACGAAGCTATGGAAGCTTTCGTCAGATATCAGTTTTAAGTTGCAAGATTAAAGTTTTAATATTAACTTTGCACCGCAAAACCGATGGCGGGATAGCTCAGTTGGTTAGAGCGTCGGATTCATAACCCGGAGGTCTCG